>NZ_JNWJ01000034.1:0-89123 GCF_000716805.1 Streptomyces yerevanensis
CACTCCGGGCCAGATCTGTTCGGCCCTCGGCGTGATCGAGGAACACGCGGCGGGTTGGCCGAGCGCCGTCACGGGTGACGTACGACCCGAAGCGGGGCCGCCGCCGCTGACCGCGGAGGAGATCCGGGAGCGGATGAGCGGCAATCTGTGCCGCTGCGGCGCGTACGTGTCCATCGTGCAGGCGGTCGCACAGGCGGCAGAGGCGCAGACGACCGAGGCCGAAGCCGGGGAGGCTGCCGCATGAGGGAGTTCGGCTATCAGCGTGTCCTCGATGTCTCCGGCGCGGTCGCGCTGCTCGACGCCGATCCGGACGCGCGTTTCCTGGGCGGCGGCACCAATCTCGTCGACTTGATGAAGGCCGGCGTGGAACGGCCCGCGCGGCTCGTCGACGTACGCGAACTGCCCCTCGACCGGATCGAGTCGACGAGAGACGGCGGTCTGCGCATCGGCGCCACCGTCACCAACAGCGACCTCGCCGCGCACCCCGAAGTCCGGCGCCGCTACCCGGCGTTGACGCAGGCCGTGCTGGCCGGCGCCTCCGGGCAGCTGCGCAACATGGCCACCGTCGGCGGCAATCTGCTCCAGCGCACCCGCTGCGGCTACTTCACCGACGTGACCAAGCCGTGCAACAAGCGCGTCCCCGGCAGCGGATGCCCCGCCATCGAGGGCGAGCACCACAACCACGCCATCCTCGGCGCCTCCGACCACTGCGTGGCCGCCCACCCTTCGGACATGGCGGTGGCGCTCACCGCCTTCGACGCCGTCGTCTCGTACGAAACCGCCGACGGGCCGGGCGAGTTGCCGTTGGCCGACTTCTACCTGCCGGTGGGTGACACCCCGCATCTGGAGACCGCGCTGCCGCCGGGAGCGCTGATCACCGGCGTCACGCTGCCGCCCGCGCCCACGGCCGCCAACTCCCGCTACCGCAAGGTGCGCGAGCGTGCCTCGTACGCCTTCGCGATCGGCTCGATCGCCGCCGCGCTCGACGTCGAGGACGGGTTCGTACGCGACGTGCGCCTGGCCTTCGGGGCGGTCGCGTCCCGGCCGTGGCGAGCCGGGACCGCCGAACGCGTGCTGACCGGTGCGCCTGCCGACGCCGACGCCTTCGCCGCCGCCGCGGACGCCGAACTGGCAGCCGCCAGGCCGCTGCCCCACAACGGATACAAGGTGGCGCTGATGCGCAACCTGGTCGTGGCCGTCCTGACCGAACTCGCCGAGGAGGCCGCCGCCCGATGACCACGACGACTCAGGCCACTGCGGTGACGGGTGCCGTCGGGACCGCGCACACCCGCGTGGAGGGCCGCGACAAGGTCACCGGAGCCGCCCGCTACGCCGGCGAGGTCCCCTTCGACGAACTGGCCCACGGATGGCTGGTGTTGTCCACCGTCGCCCGCGGCCGCATCCGCTCGCTGGACACCGCCCCGGTCCTTCGGATGCCGGGTGTCCTCACCGTCCTGCACCACGGCAACGCCCCACGCGTCGACAGCGACTACGTCGGCATGCTGGGCGCCCCGGACCCGACCGCCGCCGTCTTCCAGCACGAGCGGGTGCCGCACATGGGCTGGCCGGTGGCGCTGGTCGTCGCCGAGACGTCCGAGCAGGCCAGGGAGGCCGCCGAAGCGCTCGTGGTGCACTACGAGGAAGAGCCGCACGACGTCACGTTCTCGGCCGGACACCCGGACGCATACCAGGTGGACGGCTTCATGCCGGCGGTGACGGAGAAGGGGGACCTGGAGGCAGAACTCACCGCGTCCGCCCTGGTCGTCGACGCGGAATACACCACGCCGGAAGAGCACCACAATCCGATGGAGCCCCATGCGGCGACGGCTCTCTGGGACGGCGGCCGACTGGAAGTGGTCGACTCGAACCAGGGCACCGCCTGGGTCGCCAGCGAGATCGCGAACATGTTCTCCCTCGACCCGGCCTCGGTACGGGTGCGCTCCGAGCACGTCGGCGGCGGCTTCGGCAGCAAGGGCCTCCGCGCGCACCAGGTGGCCGCCGTGATGGCCGCGACCGGCCTGCGGCGTCCGGTCCGGGTCGTCATGACCCGCCGTCAGATGTTCTCGCTCGCCGGCTACCGCAGCCCCACGACGCAGCGGATCAGGCTCGGCGCCCGTGCCGACGGACGGCTGCGCGCGCTGGACCACAGCTCCCTGAGCCTCACCTCGACCGTGCACGAGTTCGTCGAGCCGAGCGCAGGGGTGGCACGGGTGATGTACGACGCCGACGCCCACCACACGGCCAACCGGGTCGTACGGCTCGACGTGCCGACCCCGACGTGGATGCGCGCGCCGGGCGAGGCGCCGGGGTCGTTCGCGGTGGAGGCGGCGCTGGACGAGCTCGCCGAGAAGTGCGGTATCGACCCGATCGAGTTGCGCGTACGCAACGAGCCCGAGGCGGGCCCCGTGTCCGGGCTGCCGTTCAGCAGCCGCAACCTGCTCGCCTGCTTCCGGGAGGGCGCCCGCAGGTTCGGCTGGGCGGACCGGGACCCGCGTCCGGGCCTGCGCCGGGACGGGCGCTGGCTGCTCGGCACCGGTACGGCGGCGGCCTCCTTCGGTGCCGGAGCCGGACCGTCCACGGCGGCCATGACGGCGGAGGCGGACGGCACGTTCACCGTGCGGATCAACGCGGCGGACATCGGCACCGGGGCCCGGACCGCACTCACCCTGGTCGCCGCCGACGCGCTGGAGGTGACACCGGACCGTGTCCAGGTCCGCATCGGCGACAGCGACTTCGGACCGGCGTGGATCGCCGGCGGTTCGATGGGCACCCGCTCCTGGGCGTGGGCGGTCACGGCCGCGGCAGGCGAACTGCGGGAGCGGCTCGCCCTGAACACCGGCATCCCACCGGAGGGCATCACGGTACGGTCGGACACCACCGCGGCCATCGGCGCCCTGGCCCAGAAGGAACGGCACTCCTTCGGGGCGCAGTTCGCCGAGGTCGCCGTGGACCCCGCCACCGGAGAGGTGCGCGTACGGCGCATGCTCGGCATCTTCGCGGCGGGCCGGATCGTCAACCCGCTGACGGCGCGTGGCCAGTTGGTCGGCGGGATGATCTGGGGCATCTCCATGGCCCTGCACGAGGAGGCAGTCCGGGACCGGGCCTCGGGCGGCCACTACGGCGCCGACCTCGCGGGCTATCACGTCGCCGCACACGCCGACGTCCCGCTCGTCGAGGCGGACTGGGTGGACGACCCGGACCCGGACGATCCGGTCGGGATCAAGGGCATCGGCGAGATCGGCATCGTGGGCGCCGCGGCGGCGATCGCCAACGCGGTCTGGCACGCGACCGGCGTACGCCACCGGAACCTCCCCATACGGCCCGACCGGGTCCTGCTGGCGGGAGCCGAAGCGGAGGGTGAGCGGGATGCTTGACCTCGCCGACGAGTTGAACCGGTGGGTCGAGGAGGGCCGCGCCTTCGCCGTCGCCACCGTCGTGGCCGTGGGCGGCAGCGCGCCGCGCAGTCCGGGCGCCGCGCTCGCCGTCGACAGCGAGGGCACGGTCATCGGTTCGGTCTCCGGCGGCTGTGTGGAAGGGGCGGTGTACGACCTGTGCGTCCAGGCGCTCCGGGACGGCGAGGTGGCGCGCGAGCGGTTCGGCTACAGCGATGAGGACGCCTTCGCGGTGGGACTGACCTGCGGCGGGGTCATCGAGGTCCTGGTCACTCCGGTGGGTGCGGACGCGCCGGGCAGGAAGGTGTTCGCGTCGGCGCTCTCGGCCGCCGCAGGGGGCGAGGCCGCGGCCCTCGCCCGTGTGGTCCGGGGACCGGCCGAACTGCTGGGCAGGGCACTGCTCGTCCGCCCGAGCGCAGCGAGATGGGGGTCCCCCCGGACGGAGTCCGGGGAAGGATCGTACGAAGGCGAGCTCGGCGGGCATCCCGAGCTGGACCGCACGGTGGGGCGCGAGGCCCACGCCCTGCTGAACGCCGGCCGCACGGGCACGTTCGACATCTCCGCGAGCGAAGCGAGATGGGGGTCCCCCCGGACGGAGTCTGGGGGAGGATCGCGCTGCGGGGCCACCCTGACGGTGTTCGTCGAGTCGCGCGTGCCACCGCCCCGCATGATCGTCTTCGGTGCGATCGACTTCGCCGCGGCGCTTGTCAGAGCGGGCAAGTTCCTCGGTTACCACGTGACCGTGTGCGACGCCCGTCCCGTCTTCGCCACGCGGGCCCGTTTCCCCGAGGCCGACGACATCGTGGTCGACTGGCCGCACCGCTACCTCCGACGCACCGAGACGGACGCCCGCACAGTTCTGTGCGTGCTGACTCACGACGCCAAGTTCGACGTACCGCTGCTGGAGGCGGCCCTGCGGCTACCGGTCGCGTACGTCGGTGCGATGGGCTCGCGCCGCACCCACGAGGACCGCAACCGGCGGCTGCGTGAAGTCGGCGTCACCGAGCTGGAGTTGGCGCGGCTCAGGTCTCCGATCGGGCTGGATCTCGGCGCCCGTACGCCCGAGGAGACGGCCCTGTCCATCGCCGCCGAGATCGTCGCGGTACGACACGGCGGCTCGGGTGGTCCACTGACCGGCTCGGCGACACCGATTCACCGTGACGTGCGGTCCGCGTCGATCACGCTCGAAGAGCAGGGTGTCCCGTCAGCAGGTCCGGGTCACCGTGCCAGGGCCGACCGTGCCACCGCGAGCACCTGCTCGGCGTAGCCGCGGCCGAACAGTACGGCGTGTACGAGCAGGGGGAAGAGCTGGTGCAGCCCGGTGCGCTCCGCCCAGCCTTCGGCGAGCGGCGCCGCGTCCTGGTAGCCGTCCAGCACCCGGTCCAGGTGAGGACAGCCGAACAGGTGAAGCATGGCCAGGTCGGTTTCCCGGTGACCGCCGTGCGCGGCCGGGTCGATCAGCCAGGCGTGTCCGTCGGCGCCCCACAGCACATTGCCGTTCCACAGGTCACCGTGCAGACGGGCGGGCGGCTCGGCGGGGCCGGCCAGCTCGGGCAGTCGCTCACAGACGCGCTCGACGACGGTCGCCTCGGCCGAGCGCAGCGTGCCGTCGTCGACCGCCCGCCGCAGGTATGGCAGCACCCGGTGCTCGGCGTACCAGCGTGGCCAGTCGGTGCCGGGGACGTTGCGCATCGGGGCGAGGCCGATGTACGCGTCCTCGAGGCCGCCGGGCGGTGGGGCACCGAACTCGGGCGCGCCCGCGGCGTGCAGGGCAGCCAGGTCGCGGCCGAACCGGACCGCGGCCTGCGCGCTCGGGCGCCCGGACGGGACGCGGTCGGTCACCAGCCAGCGCTCGTCGTGGCCGTGCACCACCGGGATACGAACCGTGCCGGTGTCCGCCAGCCAGTGCAGCCCCGCGGCCTCGGCCCGCACCGCACCCGAGTCGTCGCTGCGCTTGACCACTACCAACTGCCCGCTGTCGAGGGTGACTTCGGCGAGCGCGCCGGACAGCGGGCGCTCGCCGGTCGCCGGGCGCCCGGTGAGCCGGGTCGCCGCGGCAGCGGGGCCCTCGCCGTCTCCGGCGGGCGGACGGGCGGTCATACGGGTTGCCTCCGGCGGTTGGGCGGGTGGGTTCGTTGTTGGGTGCGGGTTGGTGGGTGGCTGGTCGCGCCGTTCCCCGCGCCCCTTAGGTCCGTGGTGGGTCGGGGCCGTGGGCCGGTGCGTCAGCCCGTCGCAGGCCGGGCATACGACCCTGGCCTGGTACAAGGCCCTGGTCCTCCGAGACAGAACCTAAGCGACGGGCATACGACGCACCGGCCCACGACCCCTCCCGCCGGCGGGAAGCTGCGGGTACGTCGTGGCTGGTGGTGAGTGGAGCCGCAGGCTTTTGCTTTTAGGGGCGCGGGGAACTGCGCGACCAGCCACGACGGGCCCGCAGCCGCGACACAACGTGTCACCCCCACCCCCTGGCGGGGGGCCTGGGGGCGCAGCCCCGTGGGCTTCCGGCGGGCGTCCGCCGCTTCGCGGCGCTTGGACTTCGGCTGTGCCGGAGGCGGGGTGCGGCCGCGTGTGCTGTTGACCGTTCGGCCGCGGACGATGCCGATGAAGTCCTCGACCAGGTCGGTGGTCGCGTCCTCGGGCCACGCCAGCGCGACGCTCGACTGAGGGGCGTCGACCAGCGGCCTGTACGTGAGGTCCTTGCGATGGTGCAGACGGGCCAACGACTGGGGGACGACGAGGAGGCCCACACCCGCCGCCACGAGTTCGATGGCGTCCGCCGTCGTGGCGGGGCGCTCGAGGGCGGGCCGTCCCGGTAGCTGCTCCCACTCGAGGACGTCGTCGAGCGGGTGGAACACGATGTCGTCGGCGAGATCCGCGACGCTCACCTCGTCCGCCGCCGTCACCAGGTGGTCCTTCGGGACCACGACCACCGTCGACTCGGTGTAGAGGGGGATCGCGCTGAAGACCGTACGGTCGACCGGAAGCCGTACGACCCCCGCGTCGGCTCCACCGCCGCGCAACACGTCGGATGCCTCGGCGGCCGACACGTCGACGAGGGTCAGCGGGACGTCGGGCAGTCGCTCGCTCCAGATCCGCACCCACTTGGCGGGCGTCACCCCCGGAACGTACGCGAGGCGGAACGTAGGAGATGCTTCCGAGCCTGTCACCCCGCCAGGTTACCGGGCGTGGCCGGAGACCCCGTACGCGGTCGACAGCGGAGCCCAACGGTCCGGTACGCGTCCCGTTCCGAGGATGGCGTTGCCCCCGCCCTACCGCGAGGATGCTCCTTCGCGCAGCAACACCCCACCGCACGCGGGCCGAGGAGCCGGAGGAGCTTCCGATGGGTTCACACGCAGCGCCGAGCCGCCGTAAGCGCGCCCTGTTGGTGCCCGTCGGGCTCATGCTCCTGGCCGTGCTTCTCGGCGTTCCCCGTGCCGACGGGGCGCCCGCGCCGGCCGACGCCTGCCGGACCGCCGGCACCGAACTGCCGCGCGGCGACTGCGGTCCGTTCTGGCAGGTCCTCGCGGAGGACTTCAACGGGGACCGGGTGCCGCTGGGCGCGTTCAGCGACTGCGATCACCATGTCGACACCTCGGCCGCGTACTGCGGGGGCCTGAGCGGTGCGTACCGGGACAACTGGTGGGCGTATCCGACCGGTTGGCCCGACACCGCGCGGGACCGTAACCGGGACGTCGTGGGTGTCTACCACCCGGAGGACACCGTGAGCGTAGGTCCCGCTCAGAACGGCGACGGCAGGATGCGCATCCGGATGTGGCGGCCCGCCGACGGAGGTCCCGTACATGCCGCGGCAGTGGTACCGCGCGCCGTCATGCAGATGAAGTACGGCAAGTACAGCGCCCGTATCAAGGTGACGAAGCTCGCTCCGGGCTACAAGTCAGCGTGGCTGCACTACGGCGGAGGCTGCGAGATGGACCACCCCGAAGGCGAGTGGACCGGCGACCTCACCGCCTTCCACCATCCGTGCGGCGGAGGCGAGCAGGGCTACTTCCCCGGGGCCGACGACTGGACCGAGTGGCACACCGTCTCGACCGAGTGGACGCCGGGACATGTGCGGTTCTTCGTGGACGGCCGCCAGACGGGACACGACACCCGAGGCGTGCCGAACCGTCCCCTGTCCTGGGTGCTCCAGAACGAAAGCGCTCTGCAGGGGCCGGGCGCGGCTCCGGGCAGCAGTGCCCGACTCGAGGTCACGTGGGTCGCCGCGTACGCGTACGGCTGGAAATGATCCCGACCTGATCCCGTACGGAAGCAGGAAGCTGCCGGTGGAGATCGACCATCGCCTGACGGCCCATCGGTCGGACAGGCGATCAAGTCAGTAACCTCGGCACATGCCTTTTCGTCGTAGCCATGACAGCCTTCCCGACCCCACCCTGCCGCGCGATCCGCGCGCCGACCAGTACCCGATGCCGCCCGTGCCCTACGGGTGGTACGCCGTTCTCCGCAGCGCCGAGCTGCGCCCGGGCAGGGTCGTCAGCCTGCACTACTTCGGACGTGCCCTCATCGCCTTCCGCGGAGCGGACGGACAGCCGGCCGTACGGGACGCGCACTGCCCGCACTACGGGGCGCATCTGGGCGTGGGCGGGAAGGTCGTGGACGGCACCGTGGAGTGCCCGTTCCACGGGTGGCGATTCGGTACGGACGGCAAGTGCGTGGAGGCACCGTTCGCGGTCCGGACCCCGAAGGTGTCCATCGGCGGCTTCCCGGTCCGTGAGCACAGCGGGCTCGTCTTCGTCTACACCGGACCGGGCGAGCCGGCGTGGGAGGTGCCGGAGATCCCGGAGGCGGCGGACAGGGACTTCGCCAAGCCGATCGACAACACCTGCCGGGCGCGTATCCACGTCCAGGAGATGCGCGAGAACATCGTGGACGAGTCCCACTTCCACTTCATCCACGGCCAGAGCGAACCACCCGTACAGAACCTGCGGCCGGACGGACCCTTCGCCGAGGTCCGCGGCCGGATCGGGCGGCGCGTTCTCGGCTGGGACATCAACAACAGCTTCGATGCGTTCATGTACGGACCCGGCGTCATGGTGGTCCGCTCCCATGGCCCCGTCCTCTCGGTCACCGCGGTCGCCCTGACCACCCCCGTCGACGACCGCACGAGCGAGATGCGGATGCTGTACTACCTCCGCAAGCCGTCCCGGCTCCCGTTCCTGGTCCCCCTCCTCAAGCTCGTCTTCCGGGCGGAAGCCCTGGGCGAGGTGCGCGAGGAGGTCCGGATCTGGGACCACAAGATCCACCAGCCGCGCCCGGTCCTGCTGCCCCACGAGAAGGGCATCAGGGCGCTGCGACGCTGGTACGCCCAGTTCTATCCGACCGAGGTCCCGGCCGAGCAGCTGCGCGACCTCACCTCAGATTCCGAGGCGGAAACCCGAGTCGGGACGGGGAGCGACTAGGCGACCCTTTCCTCAACTGCGGCTCCTTCGCCGCCCGCCACCCAACCTCTTGACGCGTCACCGACAACAGTGGCTTGATGAATTGGGAGCGCTCCCACCTCACTCAGGGAAGGGAACACCATGCGCAGCACCCGCCACTTACCCTTACGGCTCGTTCCGGTTCTCGGCCTTGTCGCCGCCCTGCTTCTCCCCCTGCTCGGCCTCAGCGCCCCGGCTCATGCCGCGCCCACCGGCTTCCGCATCGACAACGGCCGGCTGCTTGAGGCATCCGGGAACGACTTCGTGATGCGGGGCGTCAACCACGCCCACACCTGGTATCCGGACCGGATCAGCTCCCTCGCGCACATCAAGGCGAAGGGCGCCAACACCGTACGTGTCGTCCTCTCCAGCGGTGACCGGTGGACCCGTAACGACACCGCCGATGTGGCGAACGTCGTCAGCCAGTGCAAGCAGAACCGGCTCATCTGCGTTCTGGAGGTCCACGACACGACCGGTTACGGCGAACAGAGCGGAGCCGTCACGCTCTCGCGGGCCGCGGACTACTGGATCAGCGTGCAGAGCGCCCTGACCGGCCAAGAGGACTACGTCATCGTCAACATCGGCAACGAGCCGTACGGGAACACCAATTACGCGAACTGGACGGCCGACACCAAGGCGGCCATCCAGAAGCTCCGGGGCGCCGGGTTCGACCACACGATCATGGTCGACGCGCCCAACTGGGGCCAGGACTGGGCGTTCACCATGCGCGACAACGCCGCCTCGGTCTTCGCCGCGGATCCGGACGCCAACACGATCTTCTCCATCCACATGTACGGCGTCTTCGACACCGCCGCCGAGATCACCGACTACCTGAACCGCTTCGTCGCCGCGAAACTCCCCATCGTGGTGGGCGAGTTCGGCCACGACCACTCGGACGGCAACCCCGACGAGGACGCCATCCTGGCCACTGCCCAGCAGCTCGGGCTCGGCTACCTCGGCTGGTCCTGGAGCGGCAACGGAGGCGGAGTCGAGTACCTGGACATGGTCACGAACTTCGACCCGAACCAGCTCACCAGCTGGGGCCGGCGGATCTTCAACGGCGCGAACGGCATCGCCGCGACCTCCGAGGAGGCTGCCGTCTACTCGTCCTGACAGCGCCCCGGGGAGGCCGACGTCAAGCGACCTGTCAGGGAGCGATGTTGTGGTTCAGGCGGAACAGGTTGCCGGGGTCGTAGCGTCGTTTGACGGACGCCAAGCGGTCGTAGTTCTGCCGGTAGTTGGCTCGCACCCGGTCCTGGTCGTCGGCGTCCATGAAGTTCACGTAGCCGCCCCCCGCCGAGTACGGCTCCAGTGCTGCTGCGAAGGCACGCGCCCAGTCGATGTTCGCCTCGCACTGGGCGCGGGTCGGCAGGGTGGGGCTGAGGGCGGTGGAGAAGTCGGCGTCGCGGTAGGCGAACGCGGTTTCCTCGGGGCCCACCCGATGGCAGGCACCGTCGATGGGGAACACGACCGTCG
Source organism: Streptomyces yerevanensis (assembly GCF_000716805.1). Classification (NCBI taxonomy): domain Bacteria; kingdom Bacillati; phylum Actinomycetota; class Actinomycetes; order Kitasatosporales; family Streptomycetaceae; genus Streptomyces; species Streptomyces yerevanensis. The sequence continues at coordinate 10,304 of NZ_JNWJ01000034.1, forward strand.
CACTCTGGATGGTGGGCGTGGTCGCGCCGTACTCGGTGTAGGCGTCGATCGCACCGTCGGGCAGGCCTCTGCTGAAGGAGCCCTTCCAGTAGTGGTAGAGGCCGGCGGGCAGCAGCTCGTCGAAGAGCGTGTTGATCACGGGGTACGGCATGCGCGCGACGTGCTGTCCCACGACCGGGCCGAGGCCGGCGAGCCGGGCCAGGATCCGGTCGTCCTCGTCCTCGGGGCCGCTGAAGCACGTGAGCACCCCGCACATCGGCCGACCGTGCCAGCGCTCCGGCAGGAACGGCAGCGGCGGACCGAGCCCGACGACCAGCAGGGCGTTGAACTCCTCGGCGGAATCGGCGATCAGTTCGCGATAGGCCCGTATCACGTCACCGTCGAGCGGATAGAACGTCGGTCCGCCGAGAATGTCGGCCACCGGGTACAGCCGGTACTCGAAGGATGCGACGACCCCGAAGTTGCCGCCTCCGCCGCGTACGGCCCACATCAGGTCGGCGTTGTGCTCGTCGGTGCAGGTCATGAATGATCCATCGGCCGTGACCAGGTCGACGGAGATCAGGTTGTCACAGGCCAGCCCGCACCGCCGGGCCAGATGGCCCATGCCACCTCCGGTGGTCAGCCCGCCGATTCCCGTGGTGGAGACGACTCCGCCGGTGGTGGCCAGGCCGAAGGCGTGCGTGGCGTGGTTGAAGTCGGCCCAGGTGCAGCCGCCCTCGGCCCGAGCCGTGCGCCTCTCGGGATCGATCCGGATCCCGCGCATGGCGCCGAGGTCGAGTACGACACCTTCGTCGCAGGTGCCGTAGCCGGGGACGCTGTGGCTGCCACCGCGCACGGCCAGCAGCAGTTCGTGGTCCCGGGCGAAGTCCACGGTGGCCCTGATGTCGCCCGCGTCGGCCGCCCGCACGATGATCGCCGGCCGCTTGTCGTGCATCGCGTTGTAGACGGTGCGGGCCTCGTCGTAGTCCGGGTCCCCGGGCTCGATGATCTCGCCCCGGACTGCCTCCCTCAGTCGCTGCGTCAGCGTCTCCTCGAGGGCGGGTGTGTAGGTGGTCATGGCCGCCACCGGCTTTCCGTGTGGTCGGGGAAGGAGTACGGCACCGTTGTAGGCACAGAGCCCGTCTCCGCTCATCGCCCGAACGGCCCATGTCGCCGGGACGGGCATGGCAAGAACAGCCCATGCGGCCGGTCGGATGCGGAGCCGAGCGGACTTGCCGAAGTCCGGTGCGGCCCTGCGCCCCTAGACCGATACGGCCCTGCGCCGCGGGGTGCGACCAGCCACGACGGACCCCCAGCTTTCGAACCGCACTTCCAGCGGAGCGCTTAGGCGAGGCCGTGGGTGTAGGCGTACGCCGTGGCCGCGGCCCGCGACGGCACATCGAGCTTGGCGAAGATGTTGTTGAGGTGTCGCGCGACGGTGTGCTCGCTGATCATCAACTCGGAGGCGATGGACCGGTTGGTCCGGCCGACGGCGACAAGGCGCAACACCTCGGCCTCCCGCTCGGTGAGCCGGCCCGGGAGCTGATCCCGCACTGCGCTGAGCAGGGCTGCCGCCCGCCGTGCATCGGGGTCCGCGCCCAGCCGCTCGAAGGCCGCGTGCGCGGCCTTCAGTTCCAGCCGTGCGCCTTCGTCGTCTCCCGCCGCTCGGTCGGCGGCGGCGAGTGTCATACGGACCTGAGCCGCCTCGTACGGGACACCGAGTTCCTGCCACAGGGCCAGGGCCCGCCGCAGCAGGGGCTGCGCGCGGTCGAGGTCGCGCTCGGCCAGTGCCACCGCGCCGCTCGCCTGCGCGGCGGTCGCGTGCAGCACGGTCGTCCCTGACTCACGCCGCTGCTGCCACTCGCGCGCGGTCGACGCCAGTTCGCCCGCCGTCGTACGGGCCTCATCCAGCTGACGGAGGGCAAGACAGACCTCCACCTGAGCCGCCAGCAGCCGACAGCGCTCGAGGCGGCCGGGTCCGCCGCCGTCCTCCCCGGCGAGGGCGAGCCGCAGGGCGGCGGACGCGGTGGTCGCCTTGCCCTGGGCGAGCCGCAGCAGGGCAAGGCCCGGCTGCGGATCCCGGCCCAGTTCGTGGGCGCGCTCGTACGAGGCCTCGGCCACGGCCAGGTCGCCGCGCCGTCGCTGGATGCCGCCGGCCAGATAGAACGCCTCGGCGGCCATCCGGGCCTCGTACGGCAGCAGCTCCCGGCAGGTTACGGTCGCCTCGCTCTCCGCGGCGGGCCAGTCACCGCGCAGTTCGAGCACTTCCACCCGATGGACGCGGCACAGTCCCCGGAAGTTGTTCTCCTCGGGCATCGACGCGCACCAGGCCATCGCGGCGTCGGTCCACTCGACGGCGCGTTCCAGGTCGGCGCAGGCCATGCACTGCTGAAGGCCCAGGCAGTAGATCCACCCGGTGAAGAACGGGCTGAGCTCGCCCGCCATCACCGAGCACATGACCTCGTCGAGCAGGTCAAGCCCATTGGCGATCCGTCCCTGGGCCAGCAGGACGCTCACCTGCGCCTCGATGCTCATGGCCAGCAGATCGGCGCTGCCGCAGCGCTCCGCGATGTCGGCCATCCGGCGCGCGCAGCTCATGGCCTCGCCGAACGCGCCACGCCGCTGCGCCTCCTCTGCCTCGACCCAGGCGAGATAGCACTGTTCGACACACTCGGGCTCACCGCTCAGATGGCGGCGCGCCCGGTGCAGCCAGCCCGCAGCCGCTGCCGTGCGGCCCGCCAGTTGATGCTCGTAGAAGAGCATCCAGGCGCAGTACCCGGCCCGGCGGTCGGCTCCCGCCGCGGCATAACCCGAGTAGGCCGCCATCCGTGCCTCGATCGATTCCGGAACACGGCTGGTCCACCAAGCGGCGTCGGCGAGCGCGGCAAGGTCGTCAGGAGTCAGCCGGTCGTGGTCGAGGTCACGCAAGGCGGCATACGCCTCGGCCCAAGCCTCATGGGCGACCGCGTCCCTCGCCTGCTCGATCTCGTGGCAGAACGCCTGCGGGGCCGCCTGTTCGCTGCCGGTGGTCTCCTCGGACACGGTGCCTCCCTCCTCGCCCAAAGCGGGCCGGACACCACTCACCAGGATAGAAGCGCGCGGCCCCGGCAAGCACGAGAGCGCACAGCTGTCGAAGTGGCCGGGGTGGCGTTCGGACTCCCTGATCCAGCGGGGTGTGGCGAAGGCGATGAGCAGCCCGATGGGGACGTTGACGAAGAGCACCCACCGCCAGTTCAGCCACTCGACGAGGACTCCGCCCGCGAGCAGGCCGATGGCTCCGCCACCCGCCGAGACCGCGACGTATGAGGTTCGGGTCTGAGTGCCCCGCTTGTCGTGCGCTCATGGGAATCGTCCGCACGCTGTTGCCCAACGGCGGCCCTGTCACCGTTCGATGCGCACCTGCGCAGGCGGGTAGGGCGAGGACGACGTGGTGCCGGCCGACCAGTACCCACCGGAACCGGGCACGGCGGCAAGGGCATTGACCACTACGGGAGTCGTGGCGGCCGGACCGCGCTCGCTCACCCAGGCCCCGCCGTCCCACCGCAGGTAGTGGGCTCGGGTCTGGTCCCAGAAGTCCCAGCCCGAGATGCGGTCCGGCCGTCCCTGCTCGTCGCAGACGATCCCGGTGAGTATGCCGACGGTGAACGGCGTCGTGATGCTGCGCCACGTGCTGCCGCCCCCGTGGAGGAGGGTGACTGCCGGGGGCTTGCCCGCTGGACCGCCTACTCCGTAGGCGTAGCCGGTGAGCCAGATGTCGTCGTCGGCCACAGGGAGCAGACCGGTGACAGTGGCGCGTATGCCGCCGGGCGGAGGCAACTCGGTCCATGCGTCGCCGTCCCAGCGAGCAACCAGTCCGCTGTCGTACACCCAGACGTCGCCGCCGGGAGTGACACGGACGCCCCACGCGGTGGCGGCGGACCCGCTCGGGAGGGGCGGGCACCACGTCCAGCTGCTGCCGTCACCGTGCAGCAGTACAGAGCCGTCGCCGTTCCGCCCGGAGATCCAGGCATGGCCGTCGGGGCCCACCGCGACACCGGTGAGAAGAGTTCCGGCCTCTGACCGCCCGGGGAACTCGGACTCCTGCCACGTACGCCCGTCCCACGCCAGGAGATGAGCGGCGCCGGCGGCGTCGGTGCCCACGGCCCAGGCAGAGCCGGCCGACGTGCCGGCGACGGAGTGCAGGGAGCCGCTGAATCCCGGATGGGCGAGGTTGATACGCGCCCACGCCTCGCCGTCCCGCACCAGGGCCAGCGGCGTCCCGCGGGTTCTGCCGGAGCACCCTTCCTCCCCCACCGCCCAGGCGAGTGTGGGCCCCGCGGCGGCCAGGCCGACAAGCTGGGCAGCCTCCGCGCACTCCGGCGCCGCGACGGCCTGCCACTCGTGGGCTTCCCGAACGTCCTGGCCGAAGGCACCTGCGTCCCGGACAAGGTCACCCGAGGAAGCCCCGGCAGCCCCACCGCTCGCCGAGACGAGCCCCATCCCCGCCCCGGCGCCGAGCACTCCACTGACGAAACGCCGTCTTCGCACGAGGTCCCCCTCTTCGGCGGCCTGCAGAGGCAACACCGTGAACCAGCGCGCCAAAGAACCTAACAACTCCACACGAAACTGGCTCAGTTGCGGCCGACGATCGAGATCCTGAAGCCGTACTCACGGCTCGTGCGTGATCTCTCTCCCGGGAGTGGCCGCCCCCTTCGACTCGCCCGCGGACATCACGCCCGCCAACGCCACACGAAGGACAACTGATACGTGCACGACTGTTGTCCAGACCGGTGGGACACGGCTTACATAGTATGAAAGCGCCCCCGAAAGCGCTTTCGTGCACCACGGAATCCGGCCGACCCATGCGGGTGTCCAGCCGATGAGGGGTGTCAAGCGATGAGACCAACACACCGTCTACAAGGGAGAATCGCCGCAGGCACGCTCACCCTGGCGCTCGCCGCCAGTGGCTGTGCCGGTGGTTCCGGTTCCGGAGATTCATCCGATGACTCCATCGTGATCGGTGTCTCCTTACCCCTCACCGGTGACTTCTCCGAACCCGGCAAGGGCGTCGAACGCGGCTACAAGGCCTGGGCGAAGATCGTCAATGACAAGGGCGGACTCCTCGGCCGCAAGGTCGAGTTGAAGATCCTCGACGACCAGTCGAATGCCGACCGCGTCGTGTCCGACTACGAGCAGCTGATCGGCAGAGACGAGGTCGACCTGGTCTTCGGCCCCTTCTCCACCCGGCTCGTCGTCCCCTCCGCGCGGGTGGCCGAGGAGTACGGCATGCTCTTCGTCGAACCGGCGGGAGCCGCGCCGGAGGTCTTCGACCAGGGCTTCAAGAACCTCTTCTACGCCGCGCCGGCCGTCGCCAACGACCACTACAACCACCTGGCCGACTACATCCTCGCCCTGCCGGCGGGCGAGCGTCCCAAGACGGTCGCGTACGCCGCCATGGACGACCCCTTCGCCCAGGGAACCGCGTACGGACTCAAGGAGAAGCTGGAGAAGGGCGGCATCAAGACCGTCGTCGACGAGGTCTATCCGCCCAACACCACCGATTTCGGCAGCATCGCGGCCAAGATCGCCGACTCGAAGGCGGACATGGTGGTGGGCGGTTCGCAGTACCAGGACGGCGTCAATCTGATCGTCGCCCTCCAACAGCTCAACTACCAGCCGAAGATGGCAGCCTTCTCCACCGCGCCCACCGAACCGGAGTTCGCGAAGGCCATCGGCAACAAGACCGAGGGCATCCTCGCGCCCACCGGCTACACACAGAAGGCCGACTATCCGAGCAACAAGGAGTTCGTCGAGAGGTACACGAAGCAGTTCGGCAAGGCCCCGGAGGAGGACGAGGCCAACGCGTACACCACCGGCCAGGTGGTCGCGGCGGCCGTCGAGGCCGCCGACTGCGCCTCCCAGGACCCCGAATGCCAGAGCAAGTTGGTCGACTGGCTGCGCGGCAACGAGGTGGAAACCGTCGTCGGACCGCTGAAGTGGGACGACAAGGGCCGCCCGCAGAGCGCACACATGATCCAGCAATGGATCGACGGGGAGATCCAGATCGTGCTCCCCGAAGCGCAGAAGGAAGCGGATCTGGTCCACCCCAAGCCGGCCTGGTGAGGCCGGCGTGCCCTCCGCGAGCCTCGTCTTCCAGAGCGTCGTCCTCGGTGTGCTGCTGGGAGGGCTCTACGCCCTCCTCGCCGCAGGCCTGACCCTCTACTTCGGCGTCATGCGCGTCGTGATGATCGCCCACTCCGCCTTCCTGATCCTCGCCGCCTACCTCGCCTGGTACGCCCACCGGGAGACCGGCATCGATCCGCTGCTCACCCTGGTCGTCACCGTGCCACTGTTTTTCGGGGCGGGCGTCGCCATGCAGCGACTGCTCCTCACCCGGCTCCGCCCCGCGACCCTCACCATGATGTCGGTGCTGCTCACCTTCTCGGTCGCCCTGACCATCGAGGGCCTCCTCGGGTACGCCTTCAGCGGCACCCAGCGCCGGATCCGGCTCGGCTACAGCTCGGCCGGCTTCGAGTTCCTGGGCGCGAGGATCGCGGCGGTCAAGCTGATCGCCTTCGGTATGGCCGCGCTCGCCCTGCTGGGGCTGTATGTGCTGATGAAGCACAGCCGGTTCGGCCAGGCGCTGCGCGCCACCATCCAGCACCGGGAAGCCGCCCAGCTGCTCGGCATCGACACCGACCGGATCGCCGGCTACGGCTTCGGCCTCGGCCTCGCCACGGCGGCCGTCGGCGGCACGGCGCTCGCCCTCGACACCACCATCTACCCGTCACTGCACTGGCATTGGATCGGCCCGCTGATGGCGATCATCGTCGTCGGCGGACTCGGCAGCGTGCCGGGAGCCGCCATCGCCGCCATGACGCTGGGCATGCTGCAGAGCCTGCTCCAACTGGAGCTCTCCACCACCTGGGCGCAGACCGTCTTCTACGTCGCGCTCTTCGCCACCCTGGCCTTCCGGCCCCAGGGATTCTTCGGGGGGCGGCTTGCGCAGAGGTTCTGAAACCCCATTCCGGGCAGGCAAGTTGCGTACAGGCACACTGCTGCACATCGGCGCCCTGCTGGCCGCCGTCGCCATCGCCCTGTCCTTCCCGTCCATGGCCCCGAGCCCGTACGAGATCACCGTGGGCATCGCCATCCTCAACTACGCGGTGCTGTCCACCTCCTGGAACTTCGTCGGCGGCTTCACCGGCTATATCTCGCTCGGGCACGGTGCCTTCGCCGGACTCGGCGCCTACGGGACGGGGCTGCTGGTCACCAAGGCCGAACTCCCGCCGTTCGCCGCGCTGTTCGTGGCAGCCGCACTGGTGGCCGCGCTCGCCGTGCCGGTCGGCTACGCCGCCCTGCGGGTGCGCGGCGCCTCCTTCGTCATCGTCTCCATCGCCCTCGTCCTCATCCTGCTGCTGGTCTTCCAGAGCTGGGCCTCCTTCACCGGCGGCTCCAGAGGACTCGTCGTACCGCGGCCGTTCCCGGGCATGCTGCGCTCCGAGCACCACCGGACCTTCTACTTCCTGTTCGCCGCGCTGCTCGCGGTGGCCCTGCTGACCTGGTGGATCATCGACCGCTCGCGGTTCGGTATGGGCCTGAAGGCGATCCGCGAGGACGAGGACAAGGCCCAGTCCCTGGGCACACCCACCTTCGCCTACAAGCTCGTCGTCTTCGTGGTCTCCGCCGCCTTCACCTCGCTGGCCGGCGGGCTCTACGCGCTCTGGTTCGGCGATCTCGACCCGGTCTTCCAGTTCTCCATCCTCAGCGGGGCGTACATGGTGCTGATGGCGCTGCTGGGAGGCGTACGCCATCTGTACGGGCCGCTGCTCGGCGCCGTGATCGTCGGGTACGCCCTGGAGTACTCCAAGGTCGAGTACGGCGACACCCCCCTGCATCTGGTCGTGGCGGGGCTGCTGCTGGGCGTCGTCGTGATGTTCATGCCGGACGGGGTCATCCCGGCCGCAACCGCGCTGCTTGGCCGCTTCCGCAAGGCCGACGAGACCTCCATTCGCGAGGTGACCGCCGCCGAACTGAAGCAGCGGCACGGACAGCGCGACGGAAACGACGGAAACGACGGAACGGATGGTTCGGAGGTGAGAGACAGTGAGCGAAGCGGAAGCGGCGGCTGAGCCCGGGACTCGGCCGAGTCTGGCAACCGTCGGCCTCAGCAAGGCCTTCGGCGGTGTCACCGCGCTCGACTCGGCCACCGTGACCTTCCACCACGGCAAGGTCAACGCCCTGATCGGTCCCAACGGCTCCGGCAAAACCACCTTCTTCAACTGCGTCACCGGGATGATCCGCGCGGATGCGGGCCGTACCACCTACCGCGGGCGCGACATCACGGGAAAGTCCCCGCACCGGATCGCCCGTGCCGGCATCGGGCGTTCCTTCCAGCTGTGCCGTGTCTTCCCGAGGATGACCGTGCTCGACAACCTCCTCGCCGCCGTACAGCCGTCCACCCTCGCGGGGCAGCTCGCCCGCGCGGGCCGGAGGGAGGAGACCGAGCGGGCTCGTGGCTGGCTGTCGCGGATGGGCATCGAGCATCTGGAGCGGGCCGAGGCACGCCAACTGTCCTGGGGGCAGCAGAAGTTGCTGGAACTGGCGGGTGTGCTGATGAGCGAGCCCGAACTGATCCTGCTGGACGAGCCGGCCGGAGGGGTAAACCCGGCGCTCATCGACCGCATCTGCGACCTGGTGCGCGAACTCAACGCCGAGGGACGCACCTTCCTGATCGTCGAGCACAACATGGACCTGGTCATGAGTCTGAGCGACCACGTCGTCGTGTTCGACCGCGGCAGTCCGATAGCCGAGGGCCCGCCCTCCGTGATCCAGTCCGACGAACGAGTCCTCGGGGCATACCTTGGCGTCTGACACCGACTCTGCGATCCCTGAATCCGCATTCCCCGACTCTGATTTCCTTCTCGAACTCGACGACATACAGGCCGGATACGGCCGGGCGGCCCTCGTGCTGCGCGGGCTGACCGTCCAGGTCCCCGCCGGGGCGATCGTCTGCCTGGTCGGGCCGAACGGAGCAGGAAAGTCCACCGTTCTGAAGGTCGCCAGCGGACTCCTCGCCCCACGCTCGGGCCGGGTCCTCGTCGACGGCAAGAACCTCACCGGCCATGGGCCTCAGCGGATGCTGGCCGCCGGAGTCGCCCATGTCCTCCAAGGGCACAGCGTTTTCCGGGAGATGACGGTCGCCGAGAACGTTCTGCTCGGCGGCTACACCCTCCGGGACAAGCAACTCATCGCCGAGCGGGTGAGGTTCGTACGGGACCTCTTCCCCGTCGTCGGGGAACGGTGGACGAGCCTGGCCGGACTGCTCTCCGGAGGCCAGCAGAAGCAGGTGGAGTTCGCACGTTCGCTGATGGTCAAGCCCCGGGTGGTGCTGCTCGACGAGCCGTCGATGGGGCTCGACCCCAAGGCGACCGGCGTCGTCTTCGAGCAGATCGTACGGATGCGGGACGCGGGCACAGCTGTCCTGCTGGTGGAACAGAACGCGCGGCGCGCCCTTGAGGCCGCCGACACCGGCTGCGTACTCGACCTCGGCCGGGTCCATGTCTCGGGCCCTGCACGGGAGTTGCTCGCCGATCCGCAATTGGGCGAGCTCTATCTCGGAGGCCGGCCCGCACGCCGCTGACACGCCTCGTAGACACGCCTCGCAAAGGAGCGAGTGGATGTTCACGCAACGCAGGCGGAACACGGCGGTGGCTCTCGCCGCCTTCCTGACGGCCCTGACCGCTCTGGCCGCGGCACCTGCCGAAGCCCGGGTGGACCGCGGTGCCGTACACCCTTCTCTGCGCCCGCACTTGGCGGCGTATTACGACTTCGAGCACCCGGCGCGCGGCAACCCGGCGAGGGAGCGGGACCAGGGTTTCTCGCGCACCGACATCGACCTGGTGGGCGGCGGTGCGGCGATGCGCACGCGGGACGGGGCGCACCGGGGCAGCCGGACCTCGCTCCAGGTGCGGCAGGTGAACCCGGAAGCGGCCGGCAACGACGACTGGAAGGCGGGCGTGTACGGGGCCTCGGGTGTGCCGAGCCTGCGGGCCTTCAACGCCGCCAAGGGGATCACCGTCATGGGCTGGTTCAAGTCGACCGGTCCGAACCCGGGCCGGAACAGCAACACGGCCTCCCCGGACGACCACTACAGCGCCGTCGGCCTGGCAGGCGTGCTGTCCGGGGACTCCGACGGCCACGCGGTCCGTGGACTGCTGGAGATCATCGAGGTGAACGGCGAACTGCGGCTGGTCGCCCTCGGCCGGCGCATCGACGGGGCGAGCTCCCAGACCTTCGCCGCGTCCGGGGACTGGCGGACCCTGCTGCCCGACGGTGAGTGGGTGTTCCTCGCCGCGACCTTCGACTTCGACACCGGTGCCATGGCGCTCTACCGCAACGGGCAGCGGCTGGACGGTTTCTACACCGTCCCCGGCGACCCCTGGGACCTCTCGGGACCCGGGCCGCACCGGGCCTCACCGACCGATCCCCGGGGCATCAAGATCGGCGGGAGTTTTCCGCAGAACACCGGCGAACGCAATCCCTGCGACTGCCGCATGGACAGCTTGATGTTCCTCAACCGTGCCGTGGACGGCGACCGGATACGGGCTCAGTACCACCTGTCGAACTCCGGCCGGCGCTGAGCGCACCGAAGGAGTGATACCGATGACCACATCCACCGGCCTCAGACCGAGACCTCTCGTACTGGCCCCTCTCCTCGTCCTCTCCCTACTGCTGTCGGCCCTCGTCATCCTGCCCGGCACGGCGCACGCCGCGGCCGAGCCCATCACCGACCCCATCCCCGAGCGGCCCGCCACCTCCGGCATCGGGCTGACCGTCGAGGAGTACGCCTCCTTCCCGAAGACCGAGCCGCCTCCCGGCCCGGTCACCGATCCACGGCTGGTACGGCAGGCCCGCATCAACTACTTGAGCGAACTCCCCGACGGTTCGGGCCGGATGGCCGTCCCCGACCTCAATGGCAAGCTGTATCTCGTCGAGGACGGCGGCAGCCCGCAGGTCTATCTCGACATCGCGGCCACCTTCGGCCCCGCGTTCTTCGCCAGCCGTGGCCTCGGCCAGGGCTTCGGGTTCGTGACCTTCGACCCCGGCTTCAAGCGCAACGGCCGCTTCTACACCGTCCACACCGAACTGGCCTCCGCCACCACCGCCGTACCCGACTTCCGGCAGCAGGCGGCGACCAACTACCACGGCATCATCACCGAGTGGACCGCAGACGACCCCTCGGCAGGCACGTTCCAGGGCAGTCGCCGCGAAATCCTGCGCATCGGTTTCGCGGGCACGATCCACGGCATCCAGCAGATCGACTTCAATCCCAACGCCCGGCCCCACCACCCCGATTACGGACTCCTCCATGTCGCCGTCGGCGACGGCGGCCAAGGTGTCAGGAACACCGAGCCGCAGGACCTCTCCCTCCCCCACGGCAAGATCCTGCGCATCGACCCACGCGGCACGAACAGCGCCAACGGCAAGTACGGCATCCCGGCGCGGAACCCGTTCACCCGCACCCCCGGCGCACTGGGCGAGATCTACGCGTACGGCATGCGTGACCCGCACCGCTTCAGCTGGGACACCGGTGGCGGCCGGCGCATGTATCTCGGTCACATCGGACAGCACGCCGTCGAATCCGTCTACGAGGTGCGTGCGGGCGACAACCTGGGCTGGAGCGAACGCGAAGGCGCGTTCGTCTTCGACAAGACGGCTGCCGACCCCTGCGACCAGATGCTCCCGCTCCCCGAGGACGACGAGAAGTACGGCTACACCTATCCTGTCGCCGCCTACGACCACGACCCGCCCGCCGACTGGAACTGCACCTCCGACGTGGGTCGCGCCATCGTGGGCGGCTTCGTCTACCGCGGCCACGACCTGCCCGAGCTGCGCGGCAAGTACGTCTTCGGGGACATCGTCGACGGCCGTCTGCTCTTCGCCGACGCCTTGGACATGCGGCGCGGGGAGAAGGAACTGGCCCAGCTCTACGACCTGATGCTGTACGACGCGAGCGGCAAGCGCGTCACCATGCGGGACCTGGCCGGGGACACCCGGGTGGACCTGCGCTTCGGACAGGACGCGGACGGCGAGCTGTATCTGCTCTCCAAGGCCAACGGCAAGATCTGGAAGGTCACCGGGACCCGGATGTTCGCCTCCTGCGACACGGGCGGCTCCTCGCTTCGCCATGTCATAGCCGGACGGAACTGGGCTCCTGTCACCCCGTCGAAGTGGCGGTTCCCGGGCCACGAGGCCGTCCTCGCCGAGCCCGGGGTCCAGCGGCCCGGCCCGCGCCGCCCCTTCGAGTACGCCGTACTGACCGCGGGCCCGGCGGCTCTGGGCTCCGTACGGATCGACGCCGAGGTGCGGATCGACACCCCCGTCGAGGTCACCAACCGGGACGTGATCATCGTCTTCGACTACGAGTCGGACACGAAGTTCGCCTACGCCCATCTGTCGACGGACAACACCATCTATCCGCACAACGGCATCTTCGTGGTCAACGGCGCCGACCGGCTCCGGATCGAGGACCAGTGGAACGGCAGGACGGGTGCCCCACCGGCCATCACCGACAGCGACTGGCACAAGGTGCGGGTGGTGCGCTGCGCGAGCAGCGGTGAGATCGCGGTCTACGTCGACGGCTCGAAACGTCCGCTGATGACCGCCGTCGACACCACGCTCGCCTCCGGCAGGGTGGGCTTCGGATCGTTCGACAACATCGGGCGGCTTCGCGGCCTGAAGGTCTCGTACCGCTGACCCTCGTACCACTGCAGGCCGTACCGCTGAGTCTCCTGCCGTTGAGGGATGAGGGGCCTCGGTCTCAGACCGGGCCGAGGCCCTTCCCGCCCAGGCGTTCCAGGTCGGAGGGGCGGACCTGGATGACCACGACGGCGATCAGTGCGGCGAGCACGGCGAAGATCGCCGCCATGGTGAAGGCGGCCGAGACGCCGGCGGTGAGGACCTCGTCGGCCCAGGGCGGCGGAAGGTCCCCGGTGCGCTCGAACCGCAGGCGCTCGGCCGGGGTCGCCTGCTCAAGGAAGCGCGGAACCTGCTTGTCCGCCTCGTTGCGGCTGGCCGTGCCGAACATCGTGACCAGGATGGACAGGCCCAGCGAGCCGCCGACCTGCTGGGTGGCGTTGAGGAGTCCGGAGGCGGCGCCGGTCTCGTGTGTGGGGACGTTGGAGAGCGCCATGAGTGTGAGCGAGACGAACTCCATGCCCATGCCCAGGCTGAACACCAGGATGGGGCCGAGGACGCTGCCCACGTAGGTGGAGTGGACGTCGGTCAGGGTCAGCCACGCCAGGCCGGACGCCGCCAGGATCCCGCCCACCACCATGAACGGCTTGGGGCCGTATCTGGGCAGGAATCGCGAGGCCAGCCCGGCGCCGATCGCGATGACCGCGCTGACCGGCAGGAAGGCGAGACCGGTCTGCAGCGGGCTGAAGTCCAGCACGTTCTGCGTGAAGAGCGTGAGGAAGAAGAACATGCCGAAGATCGCGGCGGCCAGGCTCAGCATCATTCCGTAGGTGCCCGCGCGGTTACGGTCGGCGAACATGTGCAGGGGCGTGATCGGCTGTCTGGACTGCCTCTCGATGAGGATGAACACCGTGAGGATAACTACGGCCGCCGCGAACGAGGCGACCGTGAGCCCGTCCCGCCAGCCCTCCTGCGCGGCCCTGATGAATCCGTAGACCAGCAGCACCATGCCGACGGTGGAGGTGAGCGCTCCGGCGATGTCGAAGTGGCCGGGGTGGCGTTCGGACTCCCTGATCCAGCGGGGTGTGGCGAGGGCGATGAGCAGCCCGATGGGGACGTTGACGAAGAACACCCACCGCCAGTTCAGCCACTCGACGAGGACTCCGCCCGCGAGCAGGCCGATGGCTCCGCCGCCCGCCGAGACCGCGGCGAACACCCCGAACGCCCGGTTGCGTTCGGGGCCTTCGCGGAAGGTCGTACTCACCAGGGAGAGGGCGGTCGGGGACGCGATGGCACCACCGACGCCCTGGAGGGCGCGCGCGGCGAGGAGTTGACCGGCGTTCTGCGCGAGTCCGCCGAGCAGCGAGGCGAGCACGAAGAGGAGCACGCCGAAGATGAAGACGCGCCGTCTGCCGAGGATGTCGCCGGTCCGGCCGCCGAGCAGCAGCAGCCCGCCGAAGCTGAGGGTGTAGGCGTTGACCACCCAGGCCAGGCTGGTGGTGGAGAAGTCCAGGGAGCGCTGGATGTCCGGCAGCGCGATGTTCACGATGGTGATGTCCAGGACCACCATCAGCTGGCACGAGGCGATGACCAGCAGAGCCATCGCGTTTCCGCCACCGCCGCGTTCCCGGGTGGTGGTCTGTGGTGAGGAGGCCGGCTGCGGGCTGCTGCTTCCGTCCACCGTTCGAAGCTACGCCCGTTCGGGGGACGTCACCACTTGGATCATGGCCCCGCCGCGTGGGGTGAGTCGGTGAGCCGGCTCACCCCGAGGAGCCGTGGATCAGCGTCCGGTGGCAGCGGTCCGGACGGTGACCTCGTCCCACATCAGCGGTGTGTCGTCGAAGACCACCGCGATCTTGATCTTCCTCCCGCCCGCGATGGTCGCCGGAAGGGTCACGCTGCCCTTCTGGGCCTCGTCGAAGGAGACCTGGCCCAGGTCCGTGACCTTGCCGTCGGCTGCGAACACGTAGGCGTGGCCGGTCTTGTTCGCGTGCAGGGCCGTGCCCGCGGGATCCGAGGCGGCGGCGTTCAGCGACACGGCGCCCTTCCTCCCGACGGTGCTCGCGGTCAGACGCTTGGACCGCGTGTCCTTCGTCAGGTCCGCGGCGGTCGGGGCCTGCTGGACGAGCTCCCACTCCTGGGAGCCGTCCGCGACCGCGTTCTGCAGGGTCAGCGGCGCACCGGCGGATGCGCCGGTCAGGAACACGTTGGTGTTCTTGGCCGCCTGGAACTTGTAGTAGCCGTCGGCGGTCCTGGTGAGGTTCCACAGGCCCGCCGGGGTGTCGTCGACCCACTGGCCGATCCGCTGACCGACCGTCGGATTCGCCGTCCAGATGCCCGCGGCACGGCCGCCCGACTTGTTCAGCAGCGTCAGGGCACCGTCGGCCTTGGTGGCCAGGTGCCAGTACTGGGTGTCCTTGTTCGCCGCCGAGCCGGCGTCCTCCAGGCGGACGTCGGGAACGTCCCCGTTGCCGATGTTGGCGTCGTTGGTCTTGCCGCCGGTGCCGATGACCTGACCGGTCTTGCGGTTCACGAGCTGGTAGTAGGCGCCCTCCGAGCGGCCTTGGTCGACCTCGGAGTACCGGATCGTCGAGGTGCCCTGGTGGTTGAGGATCGAGATGCGGCCGGTGCCCTCGACGTACTGCAGGTTGCGGCTGTAGGACGCCGGTGCGTTCGTCTGGTACTCCTTCCACACTCCGTCGCTGCGTCCGCTCTCGTTGACCCAGACGTTGCCGCTGCCCGCGGCGTTGTACACCAGGCGCCCGTCGGGGAGGTTGATGACGACCGGGCTGCCGTTCACCGCGAGCCTGCGGGAACCGGCGTCGACCGGCAGTGAGGTGACGGGGGCGTCCGTGGAGCCGCGGTAGAACTTCAGCGGGTCGTCGGCGATCACGTATCTGGTGTTGGTTCCGCCGCCCCAGTACTCGTACGGGAGCAGCCACTTGCCGTCCGTCGTCGGGACGACGGTCGTCATGCCCGGCCGGCCGCCTCCGATCTGCGTCTTGCCGCCTCCCATGTCCTGGGTCAGGCCGGCGACGTCGACGACGGGCTCGCTCCACTGCGCGCTGCGGCCGTTCCAGGTCTTGTGGACGAGGATCTGGCCGTGCGAGTCCCGGGCGGTGTCGTTGTCCGGATCCAGCTTCGGCACACCGGTGACCGGGTCGAAGCCTAGGTAGTCGTTCTCGTCGGAGTAGTAGCAGACGAGTTGGCCCTTGTGGACCATCAGGTACGGCTCCCAGAGGGGATCGACCTGCTTGTACGTGTTCACCTTGGCGACGTTCTTGCCGACCGCGCCCGCGCTGCCGCCCTGCCAGCCGCCTGTCGCGATGACGTTGAGGACTTTCCAGCTCTCGCCTTCGTCGGTGCTGGAGTACAGGGCGAGCGCCATGTCACTGCGGTCCCCGTCGTTGGACGGCGTCCAGTTCGGGTCGGCTGCCTTGTTCTCGAGGTAGTAGTGGTCGTCGCCCGTCACGATGGTCGCGAGGAGCAGCGTGCCCTTCTTCAGTTTGCCGACGTCCTGCGGAAGCGTGTAGAGAAACGGGCTCGCCCAGTTGCTCTTGTACTTCGCGTACTTGGGGTCCTTGGAGAGGTACGCCGGAGCCTTGACGTCCGCCAGTGGCTGCCACGAGGTTCCGTGGTCGTCGCTCTTGTAGACCGGCATCGTCTCTCGGTCGGCGCTTCCCGTCTCCGGGACGACCGTGGCCTTCTCGAACGCCGCGACGAGACGTCCGCTCTCCAACTGCGCCGACTTGACGTATATCGCGCAGTTGCCCCGGCCCTTCAGGCACGGTTCATCGCCGAGCTGGTACAGGATCCCGCCCGTCGGGTTGTACGCCTGCGCGCTGCTCATGGTCAGGCCCAGCATCGCTGAACCCGCGACGAAAGTTCCCAGCGCTTTGCCAAGTCTGCTTCTCTGCACAGCCCCTCCTCGGGGATCGGAAATGATCATGGTGATGCTCGTGAGGTTGGATCAGGGGGGTGGATCGGAGGTGGATCAGGAGACGAGTACGCGTACGTCCCAGGCGCCGAGGTCCAGCGCCGTGCCCGCGGGGACGGACGTGCCGTTCAGGGCGTCGGTCAGCGCCATGGGGGCGGAGACGCGGGCGGGCTCCCAGCTCCAGTTGTGGACGACGTGGACGCGGCGCCCGTCGGGGGACGTGCCGGTCGTCGCGGTGACCGATTCCGGCAGGTCCCGCCAGCCATGGCGTGCGGCGGGTGTCAGCCAGGTCGCCAGGGCGCGGGCGAGGGCGCGGCCGGGGACCGTACCGACGTACGTGACGCGGCCGTCGCCGTGGCGGCGGGTGGTGATCGCGGGCCAGCGGCCGAAATGCGGGTGGTCGTACGAGGCCAGCGCCTCGGCGTCGGTGACGGTCAGGCCGTCGGCCCAGCGAGTCGCCGTCGCCTCCTGCGGCAGGTGCAGGGGGCTGCCGGGTACGGGGTGCACCGGGAGGTCGCGCGCGAGATTGCTGAACTCCTCGTACGTGACTCCCGCGGCCTCGGCCAGGCGTCCGGGCGCCGCCTCGTGCCGGGCCCGCGCCTCGTGGTCGGCGTATCCGGTACGCGGGCCGAGGACCAGGTGACCGCCCGCGTCGGCGTAGGCCACGAGCCAGTCGAGGGTCGCGTCGGCGGCGATATACAAGCCCGCTGCGACCAGCACGGGGTGACGGCGTGCGGCCTCCTCCGGCGCCATGCCCTCCTGCTCGCCGCGCGGGTCGTGCAGCTGCCGGGCGTGCACGATGCGCACCTGGCGGCCGACCTCGAAGGCGCCGCGGTAGAAGGGGTCGAAGATGCGGTGGTACGCGGCGGGGTCGGGGTCGCCGTCGGCGGTCGCGAGCGGAGGGTGCTTCTGCATGAGCCACTTGCTCGGCGTCGAGTAGACCATCGTGATGTCGGCGTCCGGTTCGAGCCCGGCGACGAGCGGGCCCGCCGCCTCGAACTCGGCGCCCAGGCAGGCGAGTTCGGCGTACGCGCGGCCGGGCTGTCCGCTGTGGGGAAGGACGCCGCCCCAGTAGGTCTCGGCGCCGAAGCGCAGCGTCTGCCACTGCCAGTACTCGATCATCCGCGCGCCACGCGCGACGTGCGCCCACGCTGCCTGCCGCCACTGGCCGTCGTAGGCGGGTCGGTTGTCCCACGGAGTGCCGATGCACTGGGCGTTGGTCTCGGTGACCAGGAAGGGTTCCTGGCGGGAGGAGAACATCCAGTCCGCGGTCTGGTACATCGACCAGACGCCGGTGGTCTTCCAGATCTGCTGGTGGTCGTCGGGCGTGGGATCGGGGAGAAGGAGGCCGTCCTGCATGTCGTAGTACGGGTTGCCGGAGGCGATGTCGAGCCGGGCGGACAGCTCGTCGTCCTCAACTCCCTGGCGGGTGTACGAGATGCAGGTGGTGACGAACTGCTCGGGGCGGACGTACTCGCGCACGATGTCCGCCTGCCAGCCGATGAACTCGGTGACCTGGCGGGCCTGGAACTCCCGCCAGGCGACGTCGTACTGAGGCTGGACGTTGCCGTCCGGAGTCCACAGGTCCGCCCACGTCGACAGGCGGTGGGACCAATACACCAGGCCCCACTCACGGTTGAGGGTCTCGACGTCCCCGTACTTGTCGCGCAGGTGGTCGACGAAGCGCTGGAAGACACCCTGGTTGTGGAGGAGATGCAGGCCCGGCTCGTTGTCGACCTGCCAGCCGATGACCGCCGGGTGGTCGGCGTACCGGGCGACCATCTTGCGGATGATCCGCTCGGCGTGGAAGCGGAAGGCGGGGTGGGTGAAGTCCACCTCCTGGCGGGCGCCCCAGCCGAGGCGCTGCCCAGTGGCGTGCTCCCCGGTGATCTCCGGGTACTGGCGGGCCAGCCACGGCGGCACCGCGTACGTCGGCGTGCCGATGATGACGGAGATGCCTCGCTCGTGGGCGCCGTCGAGGACCGGCTGGAGCCAGTCGAGGTCGAAGCGCCCGTTTTCCGGCTCCCAGGTCGACCAGACCGATTCGCCCACCCGGATCACGGTGAAGTTCGCCGCGGCCATCAGGTCGAGGTCGGTCTTGAGCTGTTCGTCGGGCCGCAGTTCGGGGTCGTACGCGGGTGTGTACTCGTGGTAGTACGCGGCGCCGAACAGGACGCGGGCGGGCAGTTCCGCCATGTAGCAACCTCCGGGAAAGTAGGGGGAGTTACTGCTTGACGCTTCCGGTCGCCAGGCCGCTCTGCCAGTAGCGCTGGAGCATGAGGAAGGCGATGACGAGCGGCACGATGGAGATCATGGAGCCGGTCACCACGAGCGGGAGCATGTCGCTGCTGGCGCCGGCCCCGCCGTTCTGCGCCTGAGCGGCCCAGGAGGAGAGGCCGACCGTGATGGGGTACAGGTTCGGGTCGCTGAGCATGATCAGCGGCAGGAAGTAGTTGTTCCAGGTCGCCACGAGCGTGAAGAGCAGGACGGTCACCAGGCCGGGGGCCAGCAGCCTGAGAGCGATCCGGAAGAAGATCCGCCCCTCCCCCGCCCCGTCGATACGGGCCGCCTCGAGGAGGCTGTCCGGGACGGCGTCGGCCGCGTAGACGCGCATGAGGTAGAGGCCGAAGGGGTTGACGAGGGAGGGCAGGATGATCGCCCAGGGGGTGTTGACCAGGCCGACCTCGGCGAACAGCAGGTAGGTCGGGATCGCCAGCGCGGTGGCCGGGACCATGATGGCGCCGAGTACGAGGTTGAAGGCGGCCCGGTCGCCGCGGAAGCGGAACTTGGCGAAGCCGTAGCCGGCGGCGGCCGCGATCATCGCCGCGCCGACCGCGCTGACGACGGCGTACACGGCGGTGTTGAGCAGCCAGTCGACGAAGACGCCGTCGTCCTGGGTGAAGGTCTGGCTGATGTTGTCCAGCAGCTGCGGGGCGCCGGAGAACCACAGGCCGAAGCTGTTGAACAGGTCCTGTGTGTTCTTGGTCGAGGCGACCAGCAGCCAGAACAGCGGGAGGAGGAAGTACGCCAGGGCCGCCAGCATGGCGATCGTCAGCGGGGTGCTGCGGCGGGGGGCTGCGGACCGGCGCCGCTTCGGTGCGGTGGGGGCCGGGCCGTCGGCCGGTGCGGTCGTGGCCTTCGGCATGGTGGTCGTCACTTTTCCCTCCTTCGGTTCGCGGTGAGCAGCACGGCGTAGGAGGCGATGACGATGACCAGGCCCAGGAGGAAGGACACCGTGGCCGCGTAGTTGACCTGCTGGCCGGTGAAGGCGAGGGAGTAGGCGTAGAGGTTGGCGGTGTAGGAGCTGCTGATGACGTCGGGGGCGATCTTCATCAGCAGGCTCGGTTCGTTGAACAGCTGGAAGCTGCCGATCACCGAGAACAGCAGGGTCAGCAGAAGCGCGGGCCGCAGCGCCGGGAGCTTGATCGACCAGGCGACGCGCCATGCTCCTGCGCCGTCCATCGCGGCAGCCTCGTACAGGTCGTGCGGGACGGTCCGCAGGGCCGCGTACAGAATGATCATGTTGTAGCCGACGAACTCCCAGGTCACGATGTTCGCCAGGCTGCCCAGCATCCAGCTCTCGCTGAGGAACTGCGGGGCCGGCAGGTCGAGATTGCGGCTCAGCTGGGCGAACGGGCCGAAGTCGGGGCCGTACAGGTAGCCCCACATGAGCGCGGCGACCACGCTCGGGACCGCGTACGGCACGAAGATGCCCAGCCGGATCACACGGGCGAGACGCAGCAGGCCGCTGTCCAGCGCGAGGGCGAACAGCAGGGCCAGCAGCAGCATCAGCGGCACCTGGATCACGAAGAACAGGGCCACGCGTCCGACGCCGTGGAGGAGTTGAGGGTCCTTGAGGGCGGTGACGTAGTTGTCCAGGCCGACGAAGACCGTGCCGCCGATGAGCTGTTCCTGAAAGAGGCTCAGGTAGGCGGCGTAGCCGAGCGGGGCGAGGAAGAGGAGGAGGAACAGGATCAGGAACGGGGCTACGAACAGGGGTCCTGCCGAGCCGGACCGGCGACGTGGCGACGGTCCCGCTCGGCGCGACTTCCTGGCGGCTGCCGCGGTCGTGGCAGCCATCTCAGGTCCCCTCGACCGTGAAGCCCTGCTTCTTGGCGTACGCCGTGAGCCGGGACTGCCAGGTGCCGAGCGCGGCGACGGTGTCGGACTTGTCGGCGAGGGACTTGCCGACGGTCTCGGTCCAGTCGGTCGCCGCCTGGTCGTAGAACGGCGGCCACTGGAACTCGGGCGAGACCGTCTCACTGATGTCGGCGAAGATCTGGTTGACCTTCTGGCCGCCGTAGAACTCGGGCGCGCTGCCGGTGAAACTCGCGTCCGCGAGCAGGTCCTTGGTCGCCGGGAAGAAGAACTGCTTGGTGGCGAACATCTTGGCACTGGCCGGGTCGCTGTTGATGAACTGGGCGAACTGCGCCGCCGCGATCTTGTTCTTGGTGGCCGCGGTGACCGCGGTCGTGGAGCCGCCCCAGTTGCCGGAGACCGGTTTGGCGGCGTC
Source organism: Streptomyces yerevanensis (assembly GCF_000716805.1). NCBI lineage: Bacteria > Bacillati > Actinomycetota > Actinomycetes > Kitasatosporales > Streptomycetaceae > Streptomyces > Streptomyces yerevanensis. The sequence continues at coordinate 31,411 of NZ_JNWJ01000034.1, forward strand.
CCACTGCGGCAGCGGCGCCGCCCTCCACTTGCCCGAGGTGGACTTGGCCGAGCCGGACAGGAAGGACGGGCCCCAGGCCGCGGTGAGCCAGGTGGCGTACTTGCCCTTGTTGAACCCGGCGTACCAGGGGTCGGTGAAGTCCGGGTCGGTGCTGATGACGCCTTCCTTGGCGAGCCCGCCCCAGTACTCGCCGAGCTTCTTGGAGACGGCGTCGTCGACGCTGATGGAGAGATTGCTCTTGCCCGAGGTCGCATACGGCTTGGCGCCCGCCTGCCAGAGCACGCCGTGCCAGGCGGCGGGTGCGTTCGCCGCGAGGTTGGTCAGGTAGACGTCCGGGTCCGCCTTGTGGAGCTTGCGTGCGGCGACCGCGAACTCCTCCCAGGTCTCGGGCACTTGGATGCCGTGCTTGTCGAAGATGTCCTTGCGGTAGAGCATCCCCATGGGGCCGGTGTCCTGGGGGATCGCCCAGACCTCGCCGCCCGGCCCGCTGACCTGTCCCCACGTCCAGTCGACGAACTGGTCCTTGAGTGCCGTGGCGCCGTACGGGGCGAGATTCAGCAGGCTGTTGGTGATCGTGAAGGTGGGGATCGCCTGGTACTCGATCTGCACCATGTCCGGTGCGCCGGTTCCGGCCTTCAGCGCCGTACGCAGCTTGGTGTAGTGGGCGACGCCCTGGCCGGCGTTGACGACCTTGACCTTGATCGCGGGGTACTTCTTCTCGAAGAGCGCGACCTCCTGCTGGATGTCCGGGACCCAGGTCCAGAACGTCAGCTCGGTGGGCGTCTTCATCGCCTTGTCGATATCGGCCTGGCTCACCGGCTCGGCGGAGGAGGAGCCGGAGTCGCTGTCGCCGCTGCACGCGGCGAGTGCGGCGCCGAGGGACACCGCGCCGGTCGCGGCGAGGAACCGCCGGCGGCTCATGGAGGACGTGGGAACGAAGGATCGGGGCATGGTGGACTCCCGCCGAAGGGCAGACGAATGGGCAGAGGAACGGAGCGCCTGGCGAGGGCGCTGCGCAGGGGTGGGAAGGGTGAGGCGTGAGAAGGGCTGAGGCGCGGACGTCGCTACCAGGGCATCGGGGTCGCCATGTTCGGGTTTGCGTCGCGCGGGGTGCGGCCGGCGCGTACGTGACGTGCCGTACTGCGGAAGTCCACGGGCCGTAAGCCCACGGTCGTGCGAGGTTTTTGACGGGCGGTCAGAATCCAGCGCAGGCGGCAGTCACCACCCGGTCACGAGCGGGTGCCACTCGGGCGGCCGATGAATGCGGTTCAGTTGACGGTGGGCTCAGTTAATGGCGGGCGGCTGTCCCCGGCCGGAGGCGAGTGTGCCGAGCCGCTCGAGCCGGAGGCCGTGCGCCGCCCGCGTGCCGGGGTCTTCCGGGTGGGCGGGGGTGCGGTCGAGGCGCGGACGACGAGTTCGACCGGCGGATCGTGCGCCGGCGCCGGCTCCGCGTCCGGTTTCTCGATGGCCTGCACCAGGAGCCGGATCCCGTCGTTCGCCACGGCGTCGAAGGGCTGGCGCATCGTGGTCAGTGGAGGAGTGACATAGGCCGCGACGGGGACGTCGTCGAAGCCGACGACACTCACATCGCCCGGCACCCGCAGACCGGCTTCCGTCAGCGCGCGGATCAGACCGATGGCCATGTCGTCGTTGGCCGCGAACACGGCGGTGACGTCACCGGCGGAGGCGAACTCGCGGCCCGCCGCGTAGCCGGACTCGGCCGACCAGTCGCCCTCGATCACGGGCGGCTGTTCCCTGCCGCGTGCCGACAACGCCGCGCGCCAGCCCCCGAGACGGTCCCGGGCGGCGAACCACCCCTGCGGACCGGCGAGATGATGGACCGTCACGTGCCCTAGATCCAGCAGGTGTTCGGTGGCCGCCCGAGCCAGCGGCTCAGCACCGACCCCCGCGGCCACGGTCCGTGAACCGCCGAACACCGCGGGCGCACCAAGGACGAGGACCGGCACGTCCACGCTGAGAGAGACCGATCCCTCGTCGATCGGTTCGGATACGACGATGCCGTCCACGCCCTGCTCGAGCAGCGACTCCACGGCCCCGGCGACGCCTCCCGGGTCGCCCTCCAGCGTGTTGACCACCCGGAGTGCGTAACCCGCGTCCCGGGCGGCCCGCTCGACGCCGATGAGCAGCGTGGCGGGTCCGTACAAGGCGGTTCCCAGAGTGACCACGCCGATGGTGCGGGAGCGCCCCGAGGCCAGCGCCCGGGCCGCGTTGTTCATCCGGTAGCCCAGTTCCTCGGCCGCTTCGAGCACCCGCCGGCGCACCTCGTCGGACACGTACCGCTCACCGTTGAAGACCCGCGACACCGTCTTCTGCGAGACACCGGCCAGCCGGGCCACGTCCACGCTGCGCGGCGCGGCGGGGCTTCCGCCCCGTCCTCCCACTCGCGTCATTGCGGTCTCCCGATGCTCGGCGGCTCAAATCCTAGCCAGTCATGGCCCGTCGCCCTGTAGCCGGCCCGATCGGTCAGCTGTATGACTGCGCTGTCATGACTGCGGTGTCATGTCTACGCAGTCGAACAGAACGTGTCAAGACTTCACACAACATCGCGGCAACCCCGCCGCAACGCAGGGCCCCGCTGGATTCCCTACGCGGGTCGGTGCCCTGCGAAGCCAGGGCCGCCGCACCTTCGATGCCCTGAGGGGGACGTCGCGGAGCCCTACGGCGTGTCCGGCGGATCAAGGACGGACCGGGAGGTGGTGAGCCGGGAAAGAGCCGTCGGCCGGGATGAAGCCGCTCGCCGCCAGGACCCCTCCCGTGTCGGCGAGCTCCTGGCAGGTCGCGTACATCCCGTCCTTGAGCGGCCATCCGACGCGGACGGTTGGGCGGGTCAAGGACGGCTCAAGGCCGTCAGTTCTGGCGCGTCTTCTCGGCAGCCATGGGTAGCTCCAGGCGGGGCCCGTTGAATCGTTCGCGCAGGAGCCGGTCGTGCGTCACCACGACCAGCGTGCCGGTGTAGCGGGCCAGGGCTGCCTCGATCTCTTCCACCAAAGCGGGGGCCAAGTGGTTCGTCGGCTCGTCGAGCAGTAGCAGATCGAGTGGGCCGGCCGTCACGAGCCGGGCCAGTTCGAGCTTGCGGCGCTGCCCGACGGACAGGTTCCGTACGGGAACACCCAGGTCGGCGGCGTGGAACAGGCCGAGCGCAAGGAGTGCGTCGGTGTGCTCGTCGGGCTGCCCCGCCCTGTCGGCCGCGAATGCCGCGAGCAGCGTTCGGGCGTCGAAGGCGTCGTCGGGCGCGCTTTGCTGACGTAGGAATCCAACCCGGCGCGGTCGGCGGATGATACCGGCGTCAGGCGTCAGTTCCCCTGCCAGCAGCTGGAGAAGGGTGCTTTTGCCGGCACCGTTGGGGCCGGTGATGAGGAGGCGGTCACCGGGGGCGAGTTTCAGGGACGGAACGTACAACCGCCCTTTGACCAGGACGTCTTCCAGGTGGGCCGCCGTCGATGTTTCTCCGGCGGTCGGCGTGCCTTCGACGCGGCCTGTGAACCGCAGTGGCTGCGGAGGTGGCGGCACGGGGTGCTCCGTGAGCCGTTGCAACCGCTCGCGTGCGTTCCGGATGCGGCTCTGTGCGCCGTGTGCCCGCGAGCGTGCTCGGAAAGCGCCGGCGCCGCTGAACGCCCACGGCCCCTTGCGGGGGATCTCGGCCAGCATCCCGATACCGGAGTCGGCGAGGTGTTCCTGCCGGGCGACCTCATTGCGCCATTGCTCGTGATCCCATGCCCACCGGGCCCGGGCCGCCGCCTTGGCGGCGAGAAAGCCGGCGTATCCATTGCCGTAGCGCCGTACCGTGCGTTGATCGTGGTCCACTTCCAGGATGGTGTCGGTGACGCGTTCCAGGAACGCCCGATCGTGCGTGGCCACGATGACCGTGCCCCGATGACGGTGCAGATGTCCTTCGAGCCAGGCCACGGCCTCGTCGTCCAGATCGTTGGTCGGCTCGTCGAGCAGCAGCAGTTCGGGGGCCGAGGCCAGGGTCGCGGCGAGCGCGAGCCGGGAGCGCTGCCCTCCGGAGAGGGTGCTCAGCGCACGCTCCCGGTCCAGTGGCGCGTGCTCGCCGAGCCGGCGCAGGCTCACCTCGACCCGGCGATCCGCTCCGTATCCGCCCCGCGCATCGAACTCGGCCACCAGTGCGGCGTAGCGCTCGAACTCAGCAGCGCCGGCCGTGCCCAGTGTGGCCTCGGCGTCATGAATACGGTGCTCCAGGGCGCGCAGTTCGCCCAGTACGTGATCCACGGCATCGCCCACGCGCGCCGAACCGGGCAGATCGAGAGTCTGGCGAAGGTGGCCGATCCCGCCCGGTGCCATGACGGTCAGGCTGCCGTTGTCGACAGGCTCCTGTCCTGCCAGCAGCCGCAGGAGCGTGGATTTCCCAGAGCCGTTGTCCCCGACGATCCCGACCTTTTCGCCCGGCCGGACAGTGAGAGACACGCGGTCCAGCACCATGCGGTCGCCGTAGTACTTGGTCACCTCGGCAAGAGCGATCTGAGACGTCGTGAGAGGAAAAGCAGTGACGGTGGTGCCGGCGGAAGCACAGTGCAAGAGCAGTCCTTTGCTGGGCGAACAGGATCGCGTGGCCAGCAGAGGGAGCACCGGCTGCCGACCGACAAACAAGAAGTTAGACGATACGGTCCGTCTCGTCAAGGGTCTTGAGGTGGCCCGCCGGACAGGAGCCGGTGGGGTTCGGTCCTGTCCGGCGGATCATGGGCGGGAGTCATAAGCGGTGGGAGCAGGCTGCTCCCGGATCACCCCGCTCTTCGCTCATTGATTTCAGAGCATGATGAGCAGACGCGTCTTCGGCTTGAGCTTCCTGTTCACCGAACGACTCTGCACGTACACCTCCAACTTGGGATTGTTTCCCGCCTTCACGGAGACGGTCCCCTGGACGTCCGTACCGAACAAAAGGCTGCGCGCCGCGTCGCCCGTATAGGCGCGGTCAGTGTCTTTCTCGACCACGATGACTTCCTTGTTCTGCTGAACCTGAGCCCGGGCGCCCAGCTGGTAGTAACACGAACCACGTTCGTACGTCACGCCCGGATGCGAGTTGACGAAGGGGCGAATCTCGACCTCCTTGTCGACTTTCAGGATCCGGTACTTGTCAGCCGGAATCGGTTCGAGGTTCGCCCGCACCTCGTCAACCGATATGTCCTGACCGACGGCGAACAGGTTCTTCGTGCCGCGCACCCCCTGCTCTCGCCCGCGGAGGAAGCTGGTGGCGGCAGCGCGCACGGTGCCGATCGCCTCCTCGACGCCCTTCTGGGAGTCCGCATCCCAGATGGCGATGTTCCCGGCCGGAAAACCGTAGTTCTGGGCGGTGCGCTTGGCCAGCGAGTTCGGAACGAGGATCGCGGAAGTCCAGTGGCCCGGAAGCCCGCCCATCTTCGCCGCGATCCTGTCGAGCCAGGGGCCAAGGATGGCCATGTCGCCGTCGTGCCGCCTGTCGCCGCCGGAGGCGTTCTCCTCACCATCCGTCACGACGATCTGGAGGAAGCTGTGCTCGCCGTATTCCTCCCAAATATGGCCCAGGTCATCCAGGGACTTCAGAGAAGCCTCGATGAGGGCCGTAGCGCCATTGTTGACCTGGTACAGCCCCCGCATGGACGGCAAATGCTTTACGTCCATGTCCCAGACCAGGTTCTCCACCCTGTGGTCGAAGGAGTAGAGGCTGATCCGCGTCTCATGGCCGAGGCTGTCGGATTCGGCCTTCAACCCCGCCACGAACTCGTCCACAACTCGAATGAGTTGACTCTGGTGCGGACGCATCGAACCCGAACAGTCCACTACCAGCGCGACGTGATTCACCTTGTGCTGGATCTTGTTTGCGGACACGTTTGTGCTCCCCCTCCGAGGTTCCCCGAGTGATGTCTTCACTCTATGGGGAGGCACTGACAACGGCGTTTGACGCTCAATCACATGCCTGCATCCAGTGCCATGTCCGGCATCCAGGAGACGCCCGGCGACCGTCCATGGCGGCTCACGGGAGTGGCCGCCTGGCAGCGCATCGGCGCCCGTGGCCTGACCCATCAACACCTGACCGTCCTGGACCGGGCGAGCGGCACGTACGTGATCCGCCGCACGGTCCAGGAGCTGGACCAGCGGTCCAGCACACCCACCCGGACCCGACCGGGCCGACCGGACCGCAGGCATCCGCCGTGGACCGGACGAAGGCGGGGCGACGAGAAACCACCCTGCGCCCAGGCAGCGACGCAGGGTCCCCGCTCCACCCTTGACGGCGCCCCCTGTCCCAGAGGTGGCCGGCTATCGGCCGATCAATCGAAATACGACTCGAGCGTGCCGCGACGCCGGATGTCGAGCGTCGCGCAGTGGAACGATCCGCCGAACGGCGCGTAGTGCAGCAGGTCGCACGGGATCGGCTCGAACCCCCATTTCTCGAGGGCGCGCAGCATGCCGGTGTGATGCCGCTCCGCGATCACCCGTTTCTCGTCGATCATGAGAATGTTCATGCTGAGCCACTTGCCGCACATCGAGGTGACCTTGAGCAGGCGCTCGTCGATCGGGGTGGGCTCCGGGGCGATCAGGATGTCCCACGAGCTGAGCACGTCGGGCAGGCGGTCGACATCGATGTACTCGGGATTGACCAGTACCTTGCCGGGCGAGAGCAGGACGAACGTCGTATCGATGTGCATGGGCGTACGGCAGCGGCTCTCGATCTCGTGGATTCGATAGCCAGGCCCGAGATGGCGGCGCAACCACTCAATACCCATGCGATTGGTGACATTGCTCCGTGTGACGAACAGGTCGCGTCCCGCGCGCACAAAATCTGCCGCGTCGAATACGGGCTCGAACTCGGTGAGGATGTGCCGCATCGGTTCGCCGGCCTCGGGGATACGGAAATCCGACTCGAACAGTTCGTCGGTGAGCTGCGGCTTGGGAGCCGCCGTCCAGCGCGCGCCACGCCGGAAGTAGTCCTTGAAGATCGGGCGATAGGAGTGCGTCTCGAAATACCGGCACGGCCACGCCATCGGGGTCTCGATGATCTCGTCGCCGATCACGAGCATGCTGTCCCGCGGACAGGTGTTGCAGAATCCGCGCGACGACCAGTCCGGAGTACCGAATCGTCGCCTGTGGTCGACCGGGTCCGGGCGCCGGACCGTGATGCCGAGGGACTGCATGAGGATGACGAACTGATCGAGTTCCTGCTGCGCCCGCTCGATCAGCACGCGCGGATATCTGAAACCGGCGGCAAGCCCCAGCAGCCGCGCCGCCCACGGCGGCATATTGCAGTCCACGACCGGATGCCTGGAAGGGAACGTCGCGCCATCGAGACGCCCGACGATGACCTCCTCCAGCGGATCCCACTCGTTATGCGAATTGACCGGCGATACGAGATGCTCCGCAGCGTTGTCAGGGATACGGGCATTGCCGTCGACCGCCGTCAGAATTCCGGGCCTCCGCACTACCGCCATGCTCAACCGCTCCTGATCGCAGAAATTCTTCATCACCTTCTTACCCAACGTGTCACTCAAGTGGCGTGCTGAAGCACGCCAGAAGGCCGACCATGGTCGCCGTTCAGGCTGAACGGCCTCCGCTCCCTCGTCCGTTCCTCAGGTGGGAGACGAACCAGTGCCGAGCCGCAGTAGCCGTTTCCTCCAGGGCCCCTGGCTCATGGAACAGATGCGTTGCACCGCGCACGACGTGGATCTCGCTCGGCGCGCTGAGCCTTCCGGCCGTCTCCTGGTTGATTCGCGAGTCCGGCTCGTCATCGCCGCCGACGATGAACAGCACCGGAGCCTGGACGCTCTGCAGCGCGTCGTACGTCAGGTCCGGACGCCCGCCCCGGATGACCACGGCCGAGACGCGTCGGGGCCGCTCGGCAGCCGCCAGCAGAGCCGACGTATCGGCACCGAAAAGACACACCGGAACATCGACGGTCTCCGGCCGCTGCTCCAGCCAGTCGATGGCAGCCACCAGCCGCTGCGCCAGGAACGGGATGTCGAAGAGATGCCGGGCCGAGCGTGCGTCCGCCCGTTTCTCCAGTTCAGTGAGGAGATCAAGGAGAAGCGTGCCCATTCCTGCCCGGTGGAACGTGTCGGCGAGCGCGCGGTCACGCGAGCTGCCCCGGGAGCTGCTACTGCCCTCGGTGATGACCACCACCGACCGCACCGGGCCGGAGATGACCAGATCGCCTGCGAGCGGGGCCCCTCGTGCGGGTACCAACACCAAGTCGGAGATCATCTGCTGCCTCCCAACGTGATCCTCGTTGGGCCTTTTGTGCCCGGGTACCCAAGGACAGATCCGGTACGCGCCGCCGGACACCGGGCGGGTGGCTCCCCCCCACCACCATGGCCCCACCGATGCATCCGAGCCGGCCGCCGCACGTCCCGGAACGGTCCTGGACCGCATCCGGGAGCGCGGGCGCCCTGCGCACCGGCCCGGTGGTGGTCCTGGACGAGTGATCTTCCTGGGTGATCTCCTGGGCGTGGCAGTCCGGTGCACTTGGTGCCGGAACCGCACAGGCCCGTGGTGTCATCGCACGCGCGTGTACTGGTTCACGCCGCCCACGAACGCCACCGTCGCCCGCCCCTGCAGCACGAGGACATCCAGATGCGCCGCCGTCTCGTTGACCGCGAGCATCTGGTTGAAGGCGCTGAGCTCGCCGAACGGCACCGCCCTGCGCGTCCATCCGAGCTTGCGCGCCACCGCGTGGGCGTCGAGCGTGTCCTCGCCCAGCGCCGTCAGGCTCTTGGCCAGCCGGTCGTCGTGGTGGGCGAGCAGTTCGGCGACCCGGGTGTGGGCACTGTCGGCGACCGGCCCGTGCGCGGGCAGCAGGCGGGCGTCGGCGTACCGGTTCATCAGCCGCAGCGAGTCCAGGTAGTCGGCGAGCGGCCGGCCGCCCGGCTCGGCCAGCTCGAAACCGATGGATGGGGTGATGTGCGGCAGGACGTGGTCCCCGGAGAACAGCAGCCCCCGCTGCTCGTCCAGGAACACGACATGTCCCTTGGTGTGTCCCGGAGTTGGTACGACATGCAGTTCGCGCTCGCCGAAGCGGAGCGTTTCGGCGGCGAGCCAGTGATCGGGGGCCTCCCACACACTCGGGTCGTAGCCGCCGTGGTCCATCGCCTGGATACGGTCGGCGAGTTCGCCGGCTCCTGCCCTGCGCAGGGTCTCCAGTGAGCCGGCGGGTTCGTCGCTGCGCAGTCGGTCGAGCATCTCCAGGCCCGGGCGTTCACCCGCGCCGAGGTAGACGCGCGAGCCCAGCAGCCGGCGCAGTTCCACCGCGTTCGTGTAGTGGTCGCGGTGGATGTGGGTGACGAGGATGTGGCTGATGTCGCCGAGGTCGCGGCCGATGGAGGCCATCGCCTCCTCCAGCGCCTTGCGCGCTTCGGGGATCGCCCAGCCGCCGTCGATCATGACGATGCCGCCGTCGTCGGCCAGGTCCTCCAGCAGGTAGACATTGACGGCGTGCAGGCCGTCGTTGGGAAGCGGCAGAGGAACGCGGTGCACCCCGGGCTGTACGGTCTGGACCCCGGCTGCGGCCCACGGGCCCTGGTCGAACCGCGTTGTCATGATCCTCCTTGGTTGATGCACCACCGTGAATCACCCCGGATGGCGTGCGTGGCGGCGCAGTTCGCGAATGAGTTGTCTCGTCAGCCCCGACCGGTCCGGTCGCCCTGATCGGACGTACGGGCGTGCAGTCTGCCCGCCAGGTCCCGGGCTCCACTCCGGTCGAGCTTTCCCACCTTGGTCTGGGGCAGTTCCTCGACGCCGTACACGAATTCGGGCCACTTGGTCTTGGACAGGCCGACGCTCTCCAGGTGCCCGGTCACCTCGGCCAGGTCGATGCCTCCGCCGTTCTCGGTGACGACGAGCAGCGCCACGCGTTCGCCGAGGACGTCGTCGGGAACCGCCGCGACACAGGCCCTGGCCACACGCGGGTAACTGGTCACCGCGCGCTCTATCTCGGTGATGTCGATGTTGCGTCCGCCGCGGATGATGATGTCCTTCTCGCGGCCCATGATGCTGATGGTGCCGTCCTCATGGGTCATCAGCAGGTCGCCGGTGGACAGGTAGCCGTCGTCCGTCAGCGCCGGCGGATCGACCTTGCCGTCGCGGGCGTAGCCGAGGAAGAGGGAAGGGCCGCGCACGTGCGCCCGTCCGGTCACGCCCGGTCCGGCTACCTGCCCGTCAGGAGTGAGCGCGCGCACATCCGTCCCCGGGAAGGGCCGGCCGTCCCTGCCGAGCCGGATCTCCTCGGGTTCGTCGGGGCTCGGCGAGGTGTGGCCGAGGCACTCGGACATGCCGAAGACGCGAAGGATCTTCGTCCCCAGGGACTGTTCGGCCCGGGCCAGGGCTCCGCGGTCCATGGGCCCGCCGCCGACGGTGATCGACCGGACACCGCGAAGGATGCCGGAGCCGGCCGCCTCGGCGCCCATCTGCAGCGCCATGGTCGGTACGCACATGGTCCAGCGGACGTCGGCCTCGGCCATCCGCCGCAGTACGACGGCCCGGTCCCACTTCCCCGTCATGACGAGTGGCCCGCGCAGCAGGAGCGAGAGGTAGACGCCGAAGCAGTACGCCGCCGTCGACGACAGCGGCACGATCGCGGCGACGGCGTCCCCGGGAGACAGGCCGTTGACGGTCATGGTGCTCGTGGCGGCATAGCGCAGGGCCCGCTCGGACTGGACGACGCCTTTGGGCCGCCCGGTCGACCCTGAGGTGAGGCCGATCAGGACGCCGCCCGACCAGCGCGACACATCACGCTCACCGGGAGCAGACAGGCACTGCCAGCCGTCGAGCACTGTCTGCTCCGGGCCTCGCAGCCGTTCGGGCACCGCCCACTCGGCCATCGCCGAGGGCTCGGCGACGACGGCGTCCGGGCGGATGTCCTCCCAGGCCGCGGTGAACTCCGCTGGTGTGGTGTGCCGGTTGACCACCGCGACAACACCGCCGTCGCCGCCGGTCAGGCCCACGGCGAGGGTGGCGGCGACGGTACGCCATGAGTTGTCGGCCTGGAGCAGGACGGTCCCGCCCGTCGTGCCGGCGGTGGACAGCACTCCGGCCAGCCGCGTGGCCTCATCGAGCAGCTGCCGGGCCGTATGGCTGCCCGCATCGTCGATGACGGCTACGAAGTCGGCCTCGTCCGCCTTCTGTTGGAACTCTCGCACTACCTGTCGCATCTCGTCCCTCGCTGCGCCGTGCCGAACTCCGTCTACTGAACGCTGCGGTGCTTGCCGACCTGGTGAACCGGGATGGGCCGGCCGTTCTCCGGACCGCCGGAAGCCTCAGGCCGCGAACATCTCCGCCTCGTGCCCCATCACCGCGATGCGGCGGCCCTTCATGTCGCCGACTTGTGCGACGGCATCGGCCCACTCGGGGCTCGCGAGGGCCTTCTTCAGGTCCTCCGGGGAGTCGAAGCTGAGCACGGAGATGCCGTCCCAGCCTTCGGAGCGCGGCTCCAGAGCGGCGTCGACCTCGGTGTGCCGCCACGCACGCAGTCCGGGCAGGCGGTAGGTCAGCTCGGCGTGGTCGCCGCGCCACCACTCGATGAACCGCTCGTGCGTCCACTCCGGAGGCCGGGCTGCCAACAGGACGAGGTTGTACATGACGGTCCTCCGTACATGGTTCGGCCGTACGTGGTCGGCCGTACGTGGTCAGTCGGACGTGGTCGGTCGGACGTACTCGGTCAGGTGAAGCGGATCTCGGACGAGCGGCCGATCAGCAGGCGCTGCAGCCGGCCGTCGCCGTTCACCCGGCCGGCGGCGACGAAGGTCGCCTCGGGGGCACCCCCGCGTCGTACCTCCCCCAGGAAGAGCTCGTCCTGGCCGAGCGTGGTCGCCGACAGCAGATGGTGGGTGCGTGTGCCCTTCTCGCGCTGTTCGAGATAGCCCACGAGGGCATCGCGGTCCCCGGCGAAGTCGGTGGCGTTGCCGTCGCCGGTGGAGAACAGGATGGACAGCGAGAAGTCGTCGCTGATCAGGTCGAGGATCCGGGACGGCTCGTCCCCGTCGAGAATCTCGAACCAGGCGGTGAGGAAGGGGGCCGCGGTCGAGGTGTCGGTCATGTCCGGCTCCTCTCGTTCGTGGCCTGCCCGGACCAGTCGACGAGCTCGAAGGAAGTGGTGAAGAAGGACTGGTAGCGCGCCAGGAGTCCGCCGGGCGACACCACCGCGGCGGAGAGGAAGGAGCCGGTGTACCGCCCGCCCTCCGTCACCACCCCGTAGACGGTTTCGACGTCGCCGTCCCGGCTGTAGCGCAGGATCTCGTGCGCACGGTCCGTGGGATTGCGGCCCGCGATGTACGCGGCGAAGTCCTCCCTGGACTTGCCGGTGACCTCCTTGCCCGGCAGGGCGATGAGGAAGCGGAAGTCGGGTTCGAGCAGGTCCAGCGTCCGCTCCGGATGCCGGCTGTCCATGCTGGCCATGTATGCACGCAACGCCATAGGAACCCTCTTCAGATCAACCTGAGCCAAGTTCAATTCAGTTTGGATGGTAATCCCGTGGAAACAGGCCTGGCAATAGTGCGTCACGAAGCTTCCGCGGCGGTAGCTCGGCGCCGGAAACGGGCACGGCAAAGCCCCCTGACGGTTGTCCACCAGGGGGCAGGAAGGCCGACCGGAGAAGCCGAGGGCCACTCAGGGCGTCATGTGGCGACCATCCGCACGCAGGCGCCCTCGATCAGTTCGCTGACCTCGGACAGCGGCGTCGGCCCCGACGGCCGGTACCACCGCCAGACACTGACGATCAGGCCGAGCACGCTCGCGCCCAGCAACTGCGCGTCGCGAAGCGGGAACGCGCCCTGGGACATGCCACGCACCAGCAGGTTCGTCCAGTCCCGCTCGACGAGCTGGACCAGTTGGCGGGCCGCGACGCGCTCGGCCTCCTCCCGCTTGGACTTGCGCGGGCCGGAGAGCAGGTCCATGTGGTTCTGCAGGATGCGCATCTGCAGAACCTCGTGGTCGGAGACGTCGTACGCCGCCCGTACGGCCGCCCGGAGCGCCTCGACCGGATCAGCGGCGTCCGCTGTCGCCTCCGTGAACTTGTCGTGGGACCGCTGCAGTTCCACCCGCATGATGGTGAGCAGGCAGTGGGTCTTCGACTCGAAGTAGTGGTACAGCGCGGTCTGTCCAATGCCGACCCGCTCCGCCACGGTGGACCACTTGGTGGCCTCGAAGCCTGTCTCACCGAAGCAGTCGACGGCTGCCGCCAGGATGGCGGCACGCTTGGACCTCGGTCCCGCTTCCGGTTCAACGATCCTTGTCGCCATGGCCTACTCGTCTCCTGGCTGCCGCCCGTCTCTTCGTACCCGAGAGTAGCCCCAAGCTGAACTCAGTTGCCAATCGGCTTCAGGTCAAAGACGCTCGAGCACCGTCGCGTTGGCCATGCCGCCGCCCTCGCACATCGTCTGCAGACCGTAGCGTCCGCCCGTCCTGCGCAGTTGGTGGACGAGCGTGGTCATGAGCCGGGCGCCGGTGGCGCCGAGCGGATGCCCGAGCGCGATGGCGCCGCCGAAGGCGTTGACCCGCTCCGGAGCGGCGCCGATCTCCTTCTGCCAGGCGAGGACGACGGAGGCGAAGGCCTCGTTGATCTCGACCAGGTCGATCTCACCGATCGACAGCCCGGCCTTCTTCAGGACCTTCTCGGTGGCGGGGATCGGGCCGGTCAGCATCTGGATCGGGTCGGAGCCGACCACGGCCATGGTGTGCACGCGGGCCAGCGGGGTCAGACCGTGGCGGCGTACCGCCTCCGCGGAGGCGATCAGCAGGGCGGCTGCGCCGTCGGAGATCTGGCTGGAGACGGCTGCGGTGAGCTGGCCGTCCTCGGTGAGGGTCTTCAAGCCGGCCATCTTCTCGAGGGTGGTGTCGGCGCGCGGGCCCTCGTCGGCGGCGAGCCCGAAGGTCGGGGTGATCTCGTCGTCGAAGACGCCTTGGGCCTGGGCGGCGAGGGCCCGCTGGTGGCTGGTGAGCGCGAACCGCTCCATGTCCGTACGGGAGACGCCCCAGTTCTCGGCGATCAGCTCGGCCCCGCGGAACTGCGATACCTCCTGGTCCCCGAAGCGCTCGCGCCAGCCGTCTCCCGCGAACGGGCTGCCCATGCCGGCCTGTTCGCCGACGAACATCGGGCTGGCGATGGGCACCAGGCTCATCACCTCCACCCCACCGGCGACCACCAGATCGGCGGCGCCGGAGCCGACCGCCTGCGCGGCGAAGTGCACGGCCTGCTGGGAGGAACCGCACTGGCGGTCGATGGTGGTGCCGGGGACGTGCTCCGGCAGCCCCGCCGACAGCCATGCGGTGCGTGCGATGTTGCCGGTCTGCGCGCCGAGCTGGCTGACGCACCCGAAGTACACGTCGTCGACGGCGCCCGGGTCGGCGCCCGTGCGTTCCAGCAGGGCGCGCAGCACATGGGCGCCGAGGTCGGCCGGGTGCACGCCGCTGAGCGTGCCCTTGCGGCGGCCGACAGGGGTACGGACGGCTCCGACGATGAATGCTTCCGACACAGTGGGATCCAGGGGGTTTCGGGTACGGGTTCAGCTGCTGGGCGGGACGCGCGTGAAGTCGGGCGCCCGCTTGCCGAGGAAGGCGGCGACGCCCTCACGGCCCGCGTCGGAGGCGGCCGCGGCGGCGATCGCACGGGCCTCACGGTCCAAGTGCGGACCGAGGTCCGTGGTCAGCCCGGCGGCGACGAGGCGACGGGTGGCCCCGAAGGCGGCGGTGGGTCCACGACGCAGGGCCTCCGCCGTGTACGCGGCCTCGTCGGCCAGTCGGTCGGGGGCCACGACCCGGCTCACCAGTCCGATCTCCGCGGCTTCTGCCGCCGGTATGCGGCGGTTGGTCAGCAGCAGGTCCAGGGCCCGCTTGGCACCGACGAGCCGGGGCAGGAACCAGCTGACTCCGGCGTCCGGTGAGTAGCCGATACCGGTGTACGCGGCGGTGAACGAGGCGTTGTCGGCGGCGAGGGTCACATCGGCGGCCGCGGCCAGACCGAGGCCCGCTCCCGCGACGGATCCCTGCACGGCGGCCACCACGGGCGCGTCGCTCGCGGCGAACGTACGCAGGGCGTCGTGCAGCGCGTCGGTCACCGCGGTCAGGTGCTTCTCCAGCGCCTCACCGGAGAGCCCTGAGAACTCCCTGAGGTCGCCTCCGACGCAGAAGGACTTCCCCTCGCCGGTCAACAGCACGACCCGTACGGCCTCACGTGCGCAGGCACGCGCCGCGTCCAGCAGTCCGCGTGCCATGTCCAGACCGATGGCGTTGCCCGCCTCGCCGCGGCGCAGGGTGACGCGGGCCAGTCCGCCGTCGTCGATCTCGATGCCGACCCTCATCGCTGCGGCCTTCATCGCGCGGTCCATCCGCCGTCGACGGTCAGCACCTGGCCGGTGCAGTACGAGGAGGCGTCCGAGGCGAGGAACAGCAGCGCACCGTCGAGTTCATGGCCGTCGCCGCCGCGCCGCAGCAGGGTGTTGCGCTCGACCCAGCGGCTGGAGCGTTCGTCGCTGAAGAGGTCCGCGGTCATCTCGGTACGGAACCAGCCCGGGGCGAGGGCGTTGACGCGGATTCCGCTTGAACCCCATTGTCCGGCCAACTCCCGTGTCAGGCCTATCAGTCCGGCTTTGGACGCCGAGTAACTCGCGCCGCCGAGCGGGGCGGCGGTCACCAGGCCGAGGATGGAGGAGACGTTGATGATGCTCCTGCCGCTCGCGTGACCGGATGCCTCGGCGGTGAGACGGGCGAGGTGGTAGGGCGCGGTGAGGTTGACGCCGAGGACGTCGGCGAAGGCATCCGGGGATTCGTCCTCGGCACGGGTCTCGCCGGAGGTGGCCGCGTTGTTGACCAGGATGTCGATGCGGCCGGTGGTGGCCAGCGCGGTCTCGGCCAGCCGCGTACGGTCGGCGGCGAGCGAGACGTCGCAGGCGACGGGGTGGATTCGGGCGTCGGAGTCGGCGAGTTCCTTCAGCCGGTCGGTGCGGCGGGCGGCGGCGAAGACGGTGGCGCCGGCCTGCGCGAGGACGGCGGCGAAGCGTGCGCCGAGCCCGGCGGAGGCACCGGTGACGATGGCTGTCCTGCCCTGGAGCGAGAACAGCTCGGCGGCGGACGGCGGCGCGCTCACTCGTCCACCCCGATCGGCAGGGCGGTCGCGCCGCCGTCCAGCACCAGGGTCTGGCCGGTCATCCAGGAGGAGGCGTCCGAGGCCAGGAACAGCGCCGCGTTCGCCACGTCCTCCACCGTGCCGAGGCGCCGCAGCGGCAGCTTGGCGGTGAGGATCGGTTCGCGTATCTCCCATACCGCCCGCGCCAGTTCGGTCTTGATCAGACCGGGAGCGATGGCGTTGACCCGCGCCCGCGGCCCGAGTTCGTAGGCGAGCTGCCGGGTCATGTGCAGCATGGCGGCCTTGGTGGCGTTGTAGTAGCCGATGTGCGGATCGACGATCAGCCCGCCGACAGAGGCGATGTTGACCACCGCTCCCCCGTGCTCGGCCATCCAGGCCCGCCAGGCGCAGCGGGTCCAGGCGATCATGCCGTACTGGTTGACGCGTACGGTCTTCTCCGCGCGCGGCAGGTCCAGGTCGAGCAGATCGCCGTGGTACGGGTTCGTCGCCGCGTTGTTGACGAGGATGTCGACCCGGCCGAAGCGGGCCATGGTCTCGTCGACGCAGGCCTCCGCCTGCTCGGGTTCGCCCGCGTTGGCCACCACCGTGTGCACGTCGCCGTCGCCCTTGACGCGCAGCAACTCCTCGCGCGCCTCGGCGAGTCCGGCCGCCTTGCGGGCCGCGATCACCACGTGCGCGCCGGCCGCCCGGTAGGCGGTCGCGATGCCGAGGCCGATGCCGCGGGATCCACCGGTGATGACGGCGACCCTGCCGTCGAGGGTGCTGGCGCTCACGGTGCCCCTGCCTTCGTGTCGTTCTTCTGGTGCGTGGCCTCGTAATCGGGCTTCTTGGGCTCGGCGTACTTGGCGAGTTCCTGCCGGGCCACCGTCCGCAGATGCACTTCGTCGGGGCCGTCCGCGATGCGCAGCGCCCGTGTGATGGCGTACAGGCGGGCCAGCACGGTGTCGTCGCTGACGCCCGCCGCGCCGTGCGCCTGCACCGCGCGGTCGACCACCTTGTGGGCGACCTCCAGCGCCGCGACCTTGATCGCGGCGACCTCCATCCGGGCGGCGGCGTTGCCCACGGTGTCCATCAGCCAGGCGGACTTGAGAACGAGGAGGCGCAGCTGCTCGATCTCGATGCGGCTGCGGGCTATCCACTCGCGTACGACGCCTTGGTCGGCGAGGGGCCCGCCGAAGGCAATGCGCGCGGTAACGCGCTCGCACATCAGCTGCAGGGCGCGCTCGGCGAAGCCCACGGCGCGCATCGCGTAGTGCATCCGTCCGGGGCCGAGTCGTCCCTGGGCGAGCGCGAAGCCCTCTCCCTCGCCCCTGAGGATGTTCTCCACCGGCACGCGGACGTTCTCGAAGAGGACGTCACCGTGTCCGAGCCGGTCGGTGTAGCCGAACATCGGCAGGTCGCGCAGGACCGTGACGCCCGATGTGTCCCGGGGGATGAGCAGCATGCTCTGCTGCCGGTAAGTGGGCGCGTCCGGGTCGGTCTTGCCCATCAGGATGATCAGTTTGCAGTCGGGGTCGAGGATCCCGGACGTGTACCACTTGCGGCCGTTGACGACGTAGCTGTCGCCGTCGCGGGTGATACGGGTGCGGATGTTGCGGGCGTCGGAGCTGGCGACTTCCGGCTCGGTCATGGCGAAGCAGGAGCGGATCTCCGCTTCCAGCAGGGGCTTCAGCCAGCGCTCCTGCTGTTCTGGAGTGCCGTAGAGCGCGAGCAGTTCCATGTTGCCGGTGTCGGGTGCCGAGCAGTTGAACACCTCGGGGCCGATGACGGAGCGGCCCGCCAGCTCGGCGAGCGGCGCGTACTCGAGGTTGGTGAGTCCCGCGCCCCAGTCACCGTGCGCCATGAAGAGGTTCCACAGGCCCTCGGCGCGCGCCTTCTCCTTCAGTTCGGTCATCACGGGCGGCAGCGCGTGCGGGTCGTCCGCCTCGGCGAGCTGCCGGTCGTAGACCGCTTCGGCGGGGAAGACATGCTGCTCCATGAACGACCGCATACGGTCCTGGAGTTCACTCGCCCGTGGCGAGAATCCGAAATCCACGATTGCTCCTGTCCGGGGTGCCGGGGTGCGGGGTGCCGGGGTGCGGGGTGCCGGGGTTCGTGTGGTCGGTCCGGATCAGCCGAGGATGTCGCGTGCCGTGCGGATCATCGCGGCGATGGTCGGCGGCAGTCGTTCCTGGTCCGGGTCGTGGTGCTTGCCCTCGCGGTGCCGGCGCAGGTTGTGGCCCATGATCGCGGCCATCTTCATGCGGCCGAGCGCCCGGAACCAGTCCATCGCGGGCAGCGCGGGCCGGCCGTCGAGGTAGGCGCCCAGCAGTTCGGCCTCGCTGGGCAGACCGGGCACGGCGCGCCCCAGCTGAGGGAAGTTGCGGTGGTCGGCGAAGAGCAGGAACCAGCCGAGGTCGATGCGCGGGTCGCCGACGCTCCAGATCTCCCAGTCGACGACGGCCACCACGCGCTCGCCGTCACACAGCACGTTGCCGAGCCGGAAGTCCCCGTGCAGC
Source organism: Streptomyces yerevanensis (assembly GCF_000716805.1). Taxonomy (NCBI): domain Bacteria; kingdom Bacillati; phylum Actinomycetota; class Actinomycetes; order Kitasatosporales; family Streptomycetaceae; genus Streptomyces; species Streptomyces yerevanensis. Next base: position 49,990 of record NZ_JNWJ01000034.1, read on the forward strand.
AGAACCGGTGGGAGGCCGCCGGGCACATCAGCGGCGAGGCGAGCCAGCAACTCCTCTCCGCCCGGCCGGAGTTCCGGTGGTACGGCGTGCAGGGTGCGGCTCCACCGCTCCAACTCACCGGCCGCGTCGAGCGGTTCAGGCGCGTCGAGCCCGGGCGTACGGGTGTCGGTGGCGTGCAGCCGCCGCAGGACGGAGGCGATCTCCAGCATGCGGGCACGGGCCGTGGCGGCGGGCACCTCGGACTCGTCGAGTACGGGCTCGACGGCCTCGCCGACCGCGAAGTCCATGGCGAACCATGCCGGCTGGGTCTCGTCGACGGCCACGACCCCCGGCACCGGCACCTGCTCCACGGACCCGGCCAGCGCGCCCAGCACGCGCGCCTGGCGCAGCACGTCGTTGCGTCCGACGGGCCGCTGCCCCGGAGGCACTGCCTTGACGACGTACCTGTGATCCCCGGCCATGACGGAGTACGTGAGCCCCGAGTGGCCGCCCGGCAGCACCGTCAACTCGCCGACAGGGGCGCCCGGGTGGCGGCGGGCGAGCCGGTCGCGGACCCGGACGGACAGCTCCGGCACCTGTGTGGTCGTGCTCATCGGACGGGCTCCTTGGGCAGGCCGAGCACGCGTTCGGCGAGGATGTTGTGCTGGATCTCGTCGGTGCCGCCCGCGATGCTGTACCCGGGGGCGCCGAGCAGGTGCTCCGTCCAGGCGTAGGTGCCCCACTCCCCCGTGTCCGCGACGAGGCTGGGCCCCAGCAGCTCGGAGACCAGATCGCTGGTGCGCCGCATGGTCTCGGTGGCGTAGAGCTTGCCTACCGAGGCTTCCGCGCCGGGCTCTCGTCCGGCCACGAGGGCGGCGGTCACCCGCAGTCCCATGAGCCGCTGGACGAGGGTGCGGATGTGGAGGTCGGCCGTCCGCTGCTGTTCGCTGCCGGTGAGCGGGCGGGACAGGTTCCGGGCCAGTTCCAACGCCCGGTCGGCGTTGTCCAGGCCGAGGTTGCCGGAGTCGAGCCGCTCGGCGGCCAGCACACTGAGCGTGACCCGCCAGCCCTCGCCGACCGGACCGAGCCGGTCGGTGTCGGGCACCACGACGCCGTCGAGGTAGACCTCGTTGAAGCTGGTGCCGCCGGTCATCTGCTGGATGGGCCGTACGGTCACGCCCGGCGCGTCCATGCGCACCAGGAAGACGGTGATGCCGGCGTGCTTGCGTACGTCCGGATCGGTGCGGCACACCGCGACGCACCAGGTCGCGACGCGGGCCCCGGAGGTCCACACCTTGTGCCCGGTCAGCACCCAGTGTTCGCCGTCACGCACCGCCCTGGTCCGCACCGCGGCGAGGTCGGATCCGGCCTCGGTCTCCGAGAACAGCTGGCAGGCCAGTTCGTCGGTGCGCAGCATGGGCCGTAGCCAGCGCTCCTTCTGCTCCTCGGTGCCCCAGATGCCGATCGCGGGAGCGACGAGCTGCTGCGTCACCGGGAAGACCTCGGTGCGATGGGGCACGTCGAAGGCCGCCTCTTCGGTGCGGTAGAGCTGCTCGTAGTACGCGGGCAGGCCCCGGCCCCCGTACGCCTCCTGCCAGTTGAGCGCGCCCCACCCCTGGTCGTAGCGGGTGCGTTCCCACTCCTGGATGCGGGCGGTGTGCTCGCGCTCCTGCTCCTCGGTCCAGTTCTCGAACACGGCGACGGAGTCGGAGCCGCTGCCCCATTCCTCGTCGGCGGCGCGGGGCCGGGCGACCGTGGCGAGCCACTGCCGGGCCTGGCTACGGAACTCCTCGGGCTCCGGGACAGCGCCGGCTTCCGGGATACCGCTCATCTCTTCTTCCACCTCCGATCGGCGGGACGTTCAAAGGAACGTTCAGCGGGACAGCACCGTGCAGGCGCTCACCCCGGGGGCGCCGTACACATGGGTGAAGCCGACCCTGGGCTCGCCCGGGACCTGGCGTTCGCCGGCCCGTCCGCGCAGTTGCTGGACGATCTCGTAGACCTGGCGCAGCCCCGAGGCGCCGATGGGTTCGCCGTTGGCGATGCAGCCGCCGTCGGTGTTGACCGGCAGCGTTCCGCCGATCTCGGTGACACCGGAGGCGATCAGCCGCTCCTGCTCGCCGTCCTCGCAGAACCCGCATTCGGCCATGTGCATGACCTCAGCGCCGCTTTCGGTGTCCTGCAGCTGGCAGACGTCGATGTCGCCGGGGCCGAGCCCGGCCTCCTCGAAGGCGGCGGCCGAGGCATCACGGCTGACGCTGGTCAGTTCGCCGCCCGGGATCGAGGGGCTGAAGACTTCGAACGAGCCGAAACGCCGGGTGCGTACAGCCGCCGAGCGCAGGGCGACCGGCGGGCCGTCCAGGGTGTCCAGGCTGCGTGCGGCCTCGGGCGAGCAGAGCACCAGCGCGGCCGCGCCTGCTCCCGGTGAGCAGAACATGTAGCGGGTCAGCGGATCGCTGACCATGCCGGATTCGAGGATCTCCTCGGCTGACACCGGCTTGCGCCGCCATGCCTCAGGGGTCAGACCGCCGTTGCGGTACGCCTTCTCGGCGACCAGGGCGAGAGTGCGGGGCGTGATTCCGTGGTCGTACATGTAGCGCTGGATCTTCATGCCGAAGAACTGGGTCGTCACCATCAGCCCGTCGCTGCCGTACTCCGCTCCCAATCCCCAGTCCTCGGGCCGCGGGTCGAAGGCGCCGCGCGGGTGTTTGTCGAAGCCGACCGCGAGGACGACGTCCGCCATACCGGAGCGGATCGCGTTCACGGCGGAGACCAGCGCGCTGCCGCCGGTGGCGCAGCCGTTCTTGACGTTGATGAACGGCACTCCGGTCAGGCCGAGTTGGGCCACCAGCGTGTCGGCGAGGCCGGCGCTGTCACTGCCGCCGAACGCGGCCCGCACCCGCGACCACTCGATCCCGGCGTCCGCCAGCGCGGCGTCCACCGCGGCGACCGCCAGCTGCCGGCCGCTCGCCTCAGACCGGCCGAACGGGGTGCGCCCGGCGCCGCAGACCAGGACGTCGGTACTCATGAGCCCTCCTCGCCGGGGGTCGTGGGCCTGGCCCGCGGCACCCCTTGGCCCGTGGTCACAGTGAGGGGCATGCCGATGCGAACGTCGTCGAGGTCGTCGACCTCGAGTACGGCAGCCACCCGCACGCCTTCCACCAGCTCGACGTAACCGAGCGCGAACGGCTCGAAGCCGCCGGGCGGGGCCTGATAGGGCGGCGACTTGGGGGCGTACCGCTGCACCGTCCAGGTCCACAGCGTGCCCGTGCCGTGGAGGACCGCCGGTTCGGCCGGTCCACCGCAGCGGGGGCAGGCGTCGTCCGCGGGGTAGACCGTCACCGCGCAGCCGTCGCCGGAGCAGCGTGAGCCCTGGAGCCCGGCGGCGTCGGTGGGGCTCCGCGGATCCGTGGCCATCCGGGTCAGCGCCCCGTCCACTTGGGTTCGCGCTTCTCCAGGAACGCCGACACGCCTTCGTTCGCGTCCTCGGAGTTGAGCGCCACGCCCACGGCGAGGTGCTCCATCACCATCAGCGACTGGGTGTCGGCGTCCAGGCTGCGGTCGATCGTCATCTTCGTGAGCCACATGGTGAAGGGGCTCTTGTCGACGAGGTCGCCGATGAAGTCCTCGACCGTCGCGTCCAGCTTGTCGGCCGGGGCGGACTTGTTGATGAGCCCGAACTCGGCGGCCTCGATGCCGGAGAGGAGCTTGCCGGTGAGCATCAGCTCCTTCGTCTTGCGGATGCCGATCATGCGCGGCACCCGGTAGATGGGGCCCGCCCCGCCGAACAGCGCGCGGCGGATGTGGAAGTCTCCGATCTTGGCGTCGTCCGCGGAGATGGCGAAGTCGCAGGAGATCATGATCTCGAAGCCGCCGGCGGTGACGTGGCCCTCCAGGACCGCGACCGAGGGAGTCTTCATCGAGTACAGGCGATCGCAGACCTTCGCGGACTTCACCGCGACGTCGATCGCGTTCGACTTGCCGACGTACTCCGCCTTCAGGCTGTCGAGGTCGAAGCCCGAGCAGAAGGTGCCGCCACGACCGCGGAACACCAGGACCCGCAGCTCAGGATCCTCGTCGACCTCGGTGATGATCTCGTCGAGCCGCTCCAGGATCGGCACGGTGACGCAGTTCTTCTTCCACGGGCGGTTGAGCCACACACGGGCGACGTGGCCGTCGCGCTCGAACTGGATCTCGTCTTCCACTGCCATCTCAGCCTCCCAATTGAACTGAATTCACTACGAGTCTGCGAGGATGAAGGTGCGCTGTCAACCCTTTGATCGAGACAGGTTCCAAAGGTGAGGCCAGACTGGAAACAAACCCCAAAGACTTCCGCCTGTTGATCGAACCGAACCTGGTTCAAACCGACGGGCGGGGCATCTCATGCCGGTGAGCCGGCCGCCGGACATCCGGCGGCCGACTCACTCATACGGTGCGGTCGTACGGGCGTGGCCGCGGCCTGCGGTCGTACAGCGTGGACATGTCGGCGGTCAGTCGCCTCGGCGCAGTTCGTCCGCGCAGCGCTCGGCCATCATCATCACGGTGGTGTTGGTCGGCACCGCCGGAATGTCCGGCATGATCGAAGCGTCGACGACGTACAGCCCGTCGAGGCCGTGTACCTTGCCGCCCTCGTCGACCACCGCGGTCGGGGTTCCCGCACCGCCCATCGCACAGGTGCCCACGGCGTGGCAGTAGGTGTTCTTGCCCTGCAGAACGGCACGGGTCAGGTCGGCGTCCGTGGTCGCCTCGGGTCCGGGCCACTGCTCCGCCCGTACGTACTTCTCCAGTGGGCCCGAGCCGATGATCTCCCGGACCTGGCGGATACCGGCCACCATGCGCCGCACGTCGTCGGGGTGGTCCAGCAGGCCCAGCCGGATCCGCGGGGCGGCCTCAGGATCGCGTGAGGAGATCTCCACCCTGCCCAGCGAGTACGGACGGACCAGGCCGAGCGGCACCAGCATCACTCCTGGTTCCATGGTGAAGGGCAGCGCGTGCAGGTCGACTTCGCCTGCACTGCCGGCACCTGCCGAGGAAAAGGCCAGCACGGTCTGCAGCGGCGGGAGGAGTTCGCCGACAGCCTCCTCGTCCACGGCATAGGTGAGGTAGACCATCGGGTGGTCGCGCAGGTTCCTGCCAACGCCTTCAAGGGCCTGGATCACGGGGATGGACAGCTCTTCGAGCAGCCGCCGCGGTCCGATGCCGGAACGCATCAGGACCGCCGGGCTGCCGACGGTTCCGGCGGAGAGGACGACCAGATCGGCTTCGAGGCGGGTGCCGTCGCCGAGGACCACCGCGCGGGCCCTGCCGTCGTCGGTGAACTCCACGCGGTCGACGGTCTGTTCGCCCAGTACGGTCAGGTTGGCGCGGTCACGGGCCAGGCCGAGGTAGGCAAGGGCCGAGCTCTGGCGGATGCCGTCCTTGCGGTTGAAGGGGACCGGGCCCGCGCCACGCCGGTCGGCACCGTTCATGTCCGGCCGTAAAGGGTGACCCGCCTGCGCACAGGCCTCCAGGAACGCGGACATGACCGGGCGCAGCCCGTCCCCCTCGGAGAAGCGCTCGATGTGTACGGGGCCTCCCGTGCCGTGCAGTTCCCCGCCGACCGGGTCGTCCTCCAGCTTCTTCAGATACGGGAGGACCTGGTCCCAGGACCAGCGGTCGTTGCCCAGTCCGGTCCAGCGGGCGAAGTCCTCGGGCGTGGGCCGGAGAGCGTTGGCCCCGTTGACGGATGAGGAGCCTCCGATGACCTTGCCGCGGAGGACGGGCACGACGCCCTGCTCGACGATCCCGAACATCGGGATGCTGTCGGCATCGACGACGTGGTCGGCCGACTCGTAGGCCCAGTCATGGGTGGTGAACCCGAACTGGTTGGCGTCGAGCACCTCGGGGGCGGTCTCCTCCGGGGTGCGGTAGTCGGGGCCCGCCTCGACGAGCGTGACGGTGTTCGCGGGTTCCTCGCTCAGCCGGGCGGCCAGGACCCCACCGGCGGAACCTCCGCCGCACACCACTATGCGACGCGCCATGGTTACCTCTTCTCTTCTTTGAGACGAAGGACTTGAGTTCACGGAGATCACGGAGATGAAAGAGCTGAAGGAGATGTCCAGAGATGTGGGAGATGAAGAAATCGCAGGCGGTAGGCGGGCGCTTCAGCCGCTCAGGGGCACCCCCGACAGGGCGATCGACTTGGGCTCGAGAAAGTCGTCGAGGCCTTCGGGGCCGTTCTCGCGTCCGATGCCCGACTTCTTGCTGCCGCCGAAGGGGGCGTTGATGTCGAGGGTGTAGCTGTTGATGCTGAAGGTTCCGGTGCGCACACGGCGGGCGATCCGGAGGGCGGCATCCTCGTCCTGGGTCCAGACGGTTCCGGAGAGCCCGTACGGGGAGTCGTTGGCGAGCTCGACGGCGTGGTCGGGGCCGTCGTGCGGGATGGCGACGACGACGGGGCCGAAGATCTCCTCCTGGGCGATCCGCATGTCGTTGGTGACGTCGGTGAAGAGGGTGGGTTCGACGTACCAGCCGGTGGTCAGGCCGGCGGGGCGGCCACCGCCGCAGGCGACGGTGGCGCCTTCCTTCCTGCCGAGGGCGATGTACTCCTCGACGCGTGCCCGGTGCGCCTCGGTGATCAGCGGTCCGATCACGGTCGCGGGGTCGGCCGGGTCGCCGATGGGCAGAGCGCTCATGTGGCGGGCCAGGGCCTCGGTGAACTCGGCGTAGCGCGAGCGCGGCAGCAGGATGCGGGTCTGGGCGGTGCAGATCTCGCCCTGCAGGAAGGCGGCGCCGCAGCCGACGAGAGCCGGGACGACGGCGTCGATGTCGGCGTCCTCCAGCACGATGGCCGCGGATTTCCCGCCCAGTTCCAGCGTCACACGGCGGATGTCGCGACCGCAGGCCTCGGCTATCCGGGCGCCGACGGCGGTACTTCCCGTGAAGCTGACCTTGTCCACACCCGGGTGGGCGACCACGTACTCGCTCTCCGCGGCATCGGCGGCGAACAGGCTGATGACGCCCTCGGGAACGGCCGATTCGGCGACGACCTCGGCGAACACATGGCAGGCGAGCGGATCCTGCACCGGCACCTTGACGATGACCGTGCAGCCGGCCATGAGGGCGGCGGCGATCTTCTGGGTGGTCAGCGGGAGCGGACCGTTCCAGGCCGGGATGGCCACAACGACGCCGACGGGTTCACGGACGACCAGGGTGCGGGCCGGTCCGTTGACCCGCTCCTCCTCGAAGGCGAATCCCTCGGCCAAGGTGGCGTAGAAACGGAAGTAGTTGGAGGGGGCGACGGCGAAGTAGCCCTCGGCGAAGCCGCGCGGGCTGCCGGTCTCGGCGATGGCCAGACCGCCCAGTTCGGCCGCGCGCGTGTCGAGGCGGTCGGCGAGGTCGCGCAGGGCAGCGGCGCGCTGGTGCACGGTCCACGTCGGCCAGGGGCCGGTGTCGAACGCCTGCCGGGCCGCGGCGACGGCGTCGTCGATGTCCACCGTGGAGGCCAGGGGGACCTGGCCGATGACCTCCTCGGTGCTGGGCGAGACGACCTGTGCGAAGCGGTCGGTGGAGGGGGCGGTGAGCCGGCCTCCGATGAGGATGCGGTCGTAGTCGTGTGCCATGCGGTGACTGCCTCTCTGCGGAAACGTGAAACGCGGAAACACTGCGGTGGAAACCTTCTGGAGGAAGGGATGTGCTCGGCGCCGGCCGGTCGCGCAGTGGGTCACAGAGCATCGCCCCGAGCGCACGCGGTCAGAAGTGTCGGCATCGGCGCGGTACGCGGTCGTTGCCCGCGCGCGGATCGTCACAGGCCCTGCGCGGCCCGCGTGGCGACGGCCGCCGCGGCCGCGCGTCCCTCCGCGACGGCGTGCGCGATGCGGCGCGGCACGACGCAGTCGCCGACCGCGCGGACGGTCTGGTGGGCGGCCGGGGTGAAGTCGGGGCGGCGCGGGCGGCGTTCGCCGACGGTGACCAGGACGTCGGCCGCGAGGTGCGTCTGTTGACCGTCCAGCACATGGCGCAGGCGCACGCCGTCGGCGGTCGTCGAGGTCACGGTGTTCATCGCGACGACGCGCAGGGGCGCACCGGTGAGACGGTTCATCAACTGCGTGCGGTTCTCAGGCGACAGGCCCGTCGCGAAACCGGTGCCGGGGGTGATGACGGTGACCTCCCGTGCGCCGGCCGCCAGCGCGCTCTCCACCGCACTGATGCCCTGCCACCAGCCGAAACCGTCATCGAGTACGGCGACGCAGGAGGCTTCCGGTACGACGTCCGCGTACCGGCGCAGGAAATCCGTACTGGTGAGCGTCCGAAGCTCGCCCGGCACGGGGACGGGCTCTTCCTCCGCGCCGGTGGCGAGCACGATCTGGGTGTACGCCTCCACGACGTCCGCCCCCGGGAAGGTGCCCAGCAGCACTCGCACGCCGAGAGCGGCAAGCTGCTCGCGCTGGTAGTCGACGAACTTCTGCCAGCCGGAGCGATGCGGGGCGAGGGAGGCGAGGCGCGCCTGACCGCCGGCTTGCCGAGCCGTGTCGAAGACGGTCACCTCGGCGCCGGATCGGGCGAGTGCCATCGCGCACTCCATGCCGGCGGGGCCCGCTCCCAGGACTGCGACAGGTCCACTGCGGGAGTCCGGCAGGGTGCGCGGCAGCGGCTCGGCCGGCCGGGTGAGCAGCAGCGGGACGGCCGGGCGGCCGGCGGCTCCCGGTGGGCCGAGTTCGGGGTTCACCGAGCACGATCCGGTGGGCTCGAAGGTCCGGCAGCCCTCGTTGCAGCCCGTGCAGGGGCGTACGGAACGCTCGTCACCCGCGCTCACCTTGCGGGCGAAGTCGGGGTCGGCGATGAACGGCCGGGCCATGCCCACCAGATCGGCCCCCGAGTCCAGCGCATGCTCGATGTCCGTGACCGACCGGAAGCCCTGGCTGACCAGGAGCGGCAGAGCGACGGCCGAGCGGAGCCGGGCCACGGACTCCAGCAGTGGTGGGCTGGTGGTGGCCATGCCGGGGACGTAGGTGTTGCGGACGCCGGTGGTGATGTTGACGTACGCGAAGGGCGCGGCGGCGCACAGGCGCGGCAGCAGCTCGATCAGGTCGTCCAGGCCGAGTCCGGAGTCCTCGCCAGGCTCCACCGACACCCGTACGCCGATGGGGAGTTCGCCGATCTCGGTGCGGATGGCGTCGATCACCTGGGCCGGCAGGGCGATGCGGTCGCCGTACTCGTCGTCGCGGGTGTTGTTGGCCCGGGAGAGGAACTGGGCGAGCAGATAGCCGTGGCCTGCGTGTAATTCCACGCCGTGGAAACCGGCTTGCACGCTGTTCGCCGCCGAGATCCGGAAGGCGTCGACGACGCCGCGTACTTCTTCGGTGCTCAGCGGGTGGGGTGAGGTCGCCTCGCGGGGTGAGCGGGCGGCCGCGGCGGAGACCGGCGCGTAATAGGTGCCGGCGCCCAGGGTCTCCCGGCCGAGGTGGACGAGCTGTGCGACGGCCGCGGCACCCCCGTCGGTGATGGCCTCGGCGCGGCGGCGTACGGCGTCCTTGATCTCGGGGCGCCATGCTTCGGTCAGATAACGCCGCGGCAGCGTCGACTCGGGGGCCACAGCGGTGCCTCCGGTGATCACCATGCCGGCGCCGCCCTGTGCCAGTCGCCGCCAGTAGGCCGCGTCGGTCTCGGTGGGAGCCCCGTCGGTGACGGCGGCGGTGGCGTGGGCGGTGGCGACGAGGCGGTTGCGGAGGGTGAGTCCGCCGAGTGTGAAGGGTGCGGCGAGGGCGAGTGGGGGGCGTGGGGTTGGCGTCATACGGCTCTCTTCGCTGTCCTCTTGGCCCGTTCAGGCGGCGGAGCGGGCGGCCAGACCGATGAGTTCGGCGAGTCGGACCCGGTGCTCGTCCGTCGTGCCGAAGAGCACCTCGCTGCTGCGTGCGCGGCGCACGTACAGATGGGCCGGGTGCTCCCAGGTGAAGCCGATACCGCCGTGCAGTTGGACGTATTCGGCCGTGGCCAGGCGGAAGGCCTCGGAGCAGACCACGGCGGCGGCGCAGGCAGCCACCGGAAGCTGCGGCGAGGTGATGGCGGTACAGGCAGTCGCGTACGCGGACGCCGAGCGTGCCGCCTCCAGCGCGACGAGCACGTCGGCCAGGCGGTGCTTGACGGCCTGGAAGGAACCGATGGGGCGTCCGAACTGGTGGCGCTGTGCGACGAATTCGACCGTGGCATCCAGCGCGTGTCCGCTGCCGCCGACCTGTTCGGCCGCCAGTGCGGCCCGCCCGGTGTCGAGGGTTGCCGAGACCGTGTCTTCGCTGCCCTCCAACGTCCCCACGGCGGTGGCCGGGGCGCCTCGGAATTCCACCAGCGCCTGACGACACGTCTCGTCCAGGACGCGCCGCGGAGTCCGCCGACAGGTGTCCGGCGTGGGCTCACAGGCGAACAGCCGCTGCCCGGCGGGGGTTTGGGCCCGTACGAGGATCAGATCCGCGCCGGCTCCGTCCAGCACGAAGTCCGCCCGGCCGCGCAGCAGCCAGCCCGAGGCACCCTGCTCGGCGGTGACCCCGGACTCGCCCGCGTCGAACCCGGCCACGGTCGCCGTGAGCGTGCCGTCGGCGATCCGCGGCAGGTAGCGTTCGCATGCCGTGCGGTCGCCGCTGTAGAGCAGGGCGTGGGCGGCGAGGGCCACCGTGGGGAGCAGCGGTGCGCAGTACAGGGCGCGCCCGGACTCCTCCAGGGCTACGGCCAGTTCGGCGAACGTGAAGCCCGAGCCGCCGTACTCCTCCGGAACGGCCAGCCCGTGGACCCCGATCTCGCCCGCGAGCCGCGCCCAGAGCACTTCGTCGTATCCGCGCGGGGTGGCCAGATGCTTGCGCACGTCTTCGGGACCGCTCGCCTCGGTGTGGAAGTCCCGCAGAACGATGCGCAGTTGCCGCTGTTCGTCGGTTTCGGACAGCAGTTGGGGGTCGATCTCGGGGTGGCGACGGTGCATGGGGGTCTCCATCGTGCTCGTGTGCCGGAGAGCTTTGAGCCGAGAGCCCAGAGCCGCAAGCAGAGCTACAAACTGAACTCAATTCATGAACATAAACATCGACCTTCGAGGCAGGCAAGACCCCTGCACGAGTTGGTTGGGGCGCCTTCGGCTCCCGGCTCTCGGCTCCCGGCTCTCGGCTCTCGGCTCTCGGCTCTCGGCTCTCGGCAAGGCAGAGCGGACCAGAACCCGCTCAGGCGGTGAACCGGCCGCCGTTGGCGAGCAGCACCGCGCCGACCAGGTTCGCCGCGGCATCGCTCGCGAGGAAGAGGGCGATGTCGGAGATCTCCTCGGGCGTCGCGTACGGGCGCACCCGCGGGTCGGCGAATCCGGCACGCAGCGCCTCGGGCGTACGCGCCGCCATCCCCGTCTCCGTCGGCCCCGGTGCCACCACGTTCACGCGGATCCCGGACGCGATGACCTCCTTGGCCACGGCCTGGCTCAGTGCGTGCACACCCGCCTTGGAGGCCGAGTAGTGGGGATAGCCGGCGGGGGTATCGAAGGCCGACGACGAGCCGATCACCACGATCGCCCCGGCTCCGAACGGCCGCATGGCCCGCACCGCGGCGCGCAGCACATGGAAGGTTCCGTCCAGGTTCACCCGCATGACGCGCCGCCAGGAGGTGTCGTCGAGGGAGTCGGTGATCTCGACCGGTCGCCCCTCGACCAGCGCGTCCGCGATGCGCTGTTTGGCCTCGGGGTCGTCGATCCCGGCCGCGTGCACCAGGACGTCGAGACGTCCGTCCCGGTGCAGTACGTCCTGGACGGCGGCGTCGACGCCCGCTCCGTCCGCCACGTCGAGTGCGACCGCCCGAGCGGCGGGCAGCTCCTTGGCGACGGCCGCTGCACCGTCGGCGTTCACGTCCGCCAGGACGACAGCCCGCGCCCCTTCCGCAGCCAGCTGCCGGGCGATCGCCGCCCCCATGCCGGAGCCGGAGCCGGAGCCCGTCACCATCGCAACCTTGCCGGCGAACCTGTTCGTCTGCACGTCCCTGCGCGTCAAACCGGCCTCCCTCATCCGCTCCCCGTACTGATGAACCACTGCGATCGAACCACATCTATTGAACTGACTTCACCTCTGTTACCGTGACGCCCGCAGGGCTGACAAGACCCGGGACGGTGAAGATGAGGGCACTGCGGCTGACGGCGTGGGGCGAAGCCCCGGAGCCGACCGAGGTCGAGCAACCCGTCCCCCGCGGTACCGAAGTGCTGGTTCGGGTCGAAGCCACCGGACTGTGCCACTCCGACCTGCACGTCATCGACGCGGCTGCGGGGGCGCTCCCCTACCGGCTGCCGTTCACGCTCGGCCACGAGGTCGCCGGCCGGGTGACGGCATGGGGACCGGACGCCGACGGAGTGGAGACCGGCCAACGCGTGGTGCTCTACGGACCGTGGGGCTGCGATTCCTGCGACCGTTGCGCCGCGGGCCGGGACAACTACTGCGACCGGCGCGACACCCTCGCCTGGCACGGGGCGGGACTCGGCCGGGACGGCGGCATGGCCGAGTACGTGCTCGTGCCGTCCGCCCGCCATCTGGTGCCGATCGACGACCTGCCGGCCGATCAGGCGGCTCCGCTCTCCGACGCGGGCCTGACGTCTTACCACGCCGTGGCCGGACTCCGGCACGCGCTCGGGGAGGGCACCACCACCGCCGTCATCGGCATCGGCGGGCTCGGCCACCTTGCGGTGCAGATCCTCCGCGCGACCACAGCGACCCGCGTACTGGCGGTCGACACCCGGGAAGACGCCCTGACTCTCGCGGACCGCTCGGGAGCGGACTTCGGGACGCTGGCGCGGGCGGACACCGCCCGTGTCCTGAGGGGGCAGACCGGTGGCGCGGGAGCGGACGCCGTGCTCGACTTCGTCGGCAACGGGCAGACACTGCAACTCGCGACCGGCATCCTGCGCCCGGGTGGTGAACTCGCCGTCGTGGGCAGCGGAGGCGGCCGCCTCACGGTCTCCAAGCCGGGCATTCTCCCGCCGGGCTTCAGGCTCTCCCTGCCCTTCTGGGGAACCCGCCCCGAACTCACCGAGGTCGTCGCGCTGGCACGCTCGGGAGCGATCCACGTCGAGACCGAGCGGTTCCCGCTGTCCGCCGCAGCGGAGGCCATCGGCCGGCTCCGCCGAGGCCAGGTGCGGGGGCGGGCCGTGCTCGTCCCCGACTGACCAGGCGCAAGGGCAGCTCGCTGCCCTCCTCTGACCACTCCTCACAGATCTGACCACTCCCAACCGAAGGGAAGCTCGGGATGCGCTTCGACGGAAAGGTCGCGATCGTCACCGGCGGGGCCCGGGGCATGGGCGCCTCGCAGGCCCGCGGACTGGCCGCGGAGGGCGCCCGGGTCGCCGTCTGCGATCTACTGGACGACGAGGGGAAAGCCCTGGCCGAGGAACTCCCCCACGCGCAGTACTGCCACCTCGACGTCACCGACGAAGGCGCGTGGCAGTCCGTCGTCCGCACGGTCGAGAACACCCTCGGCCCGGCGGATGTCCTGGTCAACAACGCGGGGATCATTCACTTCGGCGGCGTGGAGGAGCAGTCGCCCGAGCACTTCCGCCGGATCCTCGACGTCAACCTGGTGGGCGCCTTCCTCGGCATGCACACCGTCCTCCCCGGCATGCGCGCCCGCGGCCACGGCGCGGTCGTCAACATCTCCTCGGCCGCCGGCCTCATGGGCTTCGCCGACGGCATCGGCTATGTGGCGAGCAAGTGGGGGGTGCGGGGGATGACCAAGGCCGCCGCGCTGGACATGGCGGGCAGCGGCGTACGCATCAACTCCGTGCATCCGGGCGTCATCCGTACGCCCATGGGTGAGAGTGCCTCGCCCGAGCTGTTCGCCCGTCAGCCGGTACCGCGCATCGGGGAGCCCGAGGAGGTCACCCGCATGGTGCTCTTCCTCGCGAGCGACGACGCCTCCTACACCACGGGGGGCGAGTTCCTCGTCGACGGCGGCCAGACCATCGGCCACGTCGGGCATGCCCATGCGTCGGAGGACCAGTAGGGCGGCTAGGCCAGGTTGGTATCGCCGCTGGTATGTCACTGAAGGGATGAGTGCGGATGCCGGACCACCAAAGGGTCGACCTGCTCGTCATCGGGGCAGGAGCGCCGTGGCTGACATGGATGACCGGACGTACACCCGGGCCGGGTCGGGTCACGCGCCCCGGGGAAACACGGCAGTGACCGGCCGTGAGGTCTGGCCGGTCGCGTATCCCCGCGGCGAGGTCCGGGCGTCGGACTTTCGCGTCGTCGAGGTCGCAGTACGGCGACCGCGGCCGGGCGAGGTGCTCGTCCGGAACACGTGGACATCCGTCGACGCCGCTCTCCGGCTGCGGCTCAGAGAGACGGCGCCACCGGGATACTTTCCGGCTTTCCCTCTCGAGGAGCCGATGGACGGGATCATGACCGTCGGGGAGGTCGTCGAGTCTCGCGCCGACGGGTTCGCCCCGGGCGACACGGTGTGGCACGCCTCCGGCTGGCGCGACTACGCGGTCGTGGAGGCGAAGAAGCAGGCGCTCGGCGGTGTAGGCACGCTCACGAAGCTCGACGTACGCGTGGCACCTCCTCAGACCTACCTCGGTGCGCTCGGCGCCAATGGACTCACCGCCTACGCCGGCCTCTTCCATGCCGCGGGCCTGCGCGACGGCGACGTCGTGTGGGTGTCCGCGGCGGCCGGCGCCGTCGGCAGCCTCGCCGCGCAGATGGCGAAGATCCGCGGGCATCGTGTCATCGGCAGCGCCGGTTCGGACGAGAAGGTGCGCCACCTCCTGGAGGAGCTTGGCCTGGACGCCGCGTTCAACTACAAGCGCGGCGCGCTCCCCGACCTCCTGCGCGAGGCGGCCCCGGACGGCATAGACGTGTACTTCGACAACGTCGGCGGAGACCATCTCGAGGCCGCCCTCGGTGCGCTGCGGAGGTCGGGCCGCGTCGCGATCTGCGGCATGATCTCGGAGTACGCGGCGCAGGAGCCGCCGCACGGCCCCGGAAACCTCATGCTGGCGGTGACGAAGGGCCTGACGATTCGCGGCTTCCGGGCCAGCGGCCACACCCACTTGTTACCCGAGATGACACGGCAAGCAGGCGCATGGTTCCGCGATGGCCGGCTCCGCTGCCGCGAAACGATCGTCGACGGGCTGCCGCAGGCGCCGTTGGCACTGGCGGGGCTACTGCGAGGCGACAACACCGGTAAGACGCTTGTGCGGATCGATGGCGGCACGCATCTTGAGAACACCGTCGACTGAGGCCGGTCCGCAGGGCGCCCGAGCGTACCGAGCCCAGTACCGTACTGACCGCCGAACTGAACTGAAATAAGCCCAACATCTGCCACTGTGAGGCGGCCCGGCCGAGCGCCGGGCCGCCTCCACCCCACCCCGCGCACAGACCAGCCATCGCCCGCTCACCACTGCGTGCAACCGATTTCGCAGAGGCGCGGCGTGCGACTCCCCCGAACCTCACGCCAACGCTTCCGTCGCGTGGCTGCGCATTCTATTGCCTAACCGAGTTCAGTTTGGTAATTTCCACGAAATCTTGGCCACCCGGCCACCGTCCAGCGCAAAGTCCGCTCGGTTGTGCGCCGGTTCGGCCGGGGGCCGGTTCACCTAAGGGAGCCGAGAATGAGATCAGATCCGCGACGGCGCGGGGCTTTGCTCATCGTGCTGTCGATCACCACACTGCTGGCCGCCGCGTGCGGCGGCGGCACCGCCAACAACGCCGAGTCCAAGGTCGTGCCCGCCTCGGCGGGTATCGACGAGCTGGTCGCCGCAGCGAAGAAAGAAGGACAGCTCACTGTCTACTCGGCCCAGGATCTGACCGCCCTCAACAACCTCGCAAAGGCCTTCGAGGCCAAATACCCGGGCATCGACGTCAAGACCGTCCGGGGCGTCGACGGTGACCTCGGGGTGAAGGTCGAGACGGAGTTCAACACCGGCAAGGGCATCGCGGACATGTACGTCAGCGCGAGCCTGTCCTGGGTGAAGCCGCAGGCCGAGGCCAAGCGGTTCCTGGCGCCGACCGGTCCCGAACTCACCGGCAAGGGCGACTACGACGCCAAGCAGTACGTCCACGACGGCAACTACTTCGAGACCAACTCCGCCGTGCTCACCTTCGGATGGAACACCAAGCTCCACTCCCAAGGGCTGACCGACTACCCGGACCTGCTCGACCCCTCGCTCGCAGGCGGAAAGATCGGCGTCATCGAGCCGACGGCGCCCTCCATCGTCGACTTCTACCTGTGGCTGGAGGAGACGTACGGCGCCGACTTCGTGAAGAAGCTGGCCGCCCAGAAGCCCCGTATCTACCCCAGCTCCCTGCCCATGGGTGAGGCCCTGACGTCCGGCGAGATCGCCGCCGGCAGCTTCATAGCGCCGATCGCGCTCGAGCCCGCCAAGAAAAAGGGCGCACCGGTGGACTACCGCATGGCGCCGGACGGCGCGTGGGGTGCCCGGTACTACGGAATGGTGCTGGAGAGCGCCCCGCACCCCAACGCCGGCCAGCTGTTCGCCAACTTCATGGTGACCGCCGAGGGACAGGAGCTGATCACGCCGTCCGCCGGCTCGGTGCTGCCCAAGATTCCCGGCACAGTGATCACCAACGACAAGGTGCGGGTGCAGGATCCGGCCAAGCTCACCCCGGAGGCCGTGGCCGCGTACCAGAAGAAGTGGAAGTCCCTCTTCCAGTAGGGGCGGTGGGTGCATCGGCCGGTGCCGGTGCACAGCAGTGTGGGCACCCACGACGGTGCCCACTCACTCGATCTTTGGATGTGAGGAGTCCCCCGTGTCCCACGTGCGCATCGAGGGTCTGACGAAAAGGTTCGCCGGCAAGCCGCCGGCTGTCGCGGTGGACGACTTGTCGCTGGAGATCGAGCCGGGCGAATTCATCGTTCTGCTCGGCCCGAGCGGCTGCGGAAAAACCACGACTCTGCGCTGTCTGGCCGGTCTGGAGACGCCCGACGAGGGACGCATCTCGCTGGGCGACCAGACAGTGCTGGATCTACGAGGGAAGGTCAACCTCCCTCCCAACAAGCGCCGGATCGGGATGGTGTTCCAGTCGTACGCGCTGTGGCCGCACATGACAGTGCGCCGCAACATCGGATATCCCCTGCGAACCAGACGGGTGCCCCGTGAGCAGGCGCGGACGCGGATCGAGGAGGCGGCGGAGCTCGTCGACTGCGCCGCCCTGCTCGACCGCTATCCGGCGCAGCTCAGCGGCGGCCAGCAGCAGCGGGTCGCCCTGGCCCGCGGCCTGGCCGCCCAGCCCGACCTGGTGCTCTTCGACGAGCCGCTGAGCAACCTCGACGCCCGGCTGCGCGACCAGGTGCGCGCCCAGCTGCACGAGCTGCACGCACGACTGGGCTTCACCGCCGTGTTCGTCACCCACGACCAGAGCGAGGCGCTGGCACTCGGCGACCGCCTGGCGATCATGAAGGCGGGCCGGATCGAGCAACTGGACACGCCGGAGCGAGTCTTCGAGGAACCGGCCACCGAGTACGTCGCCGGGTTCATCGGGATGTCGAACCGGCTTCCGCTCCGGCGCCAGGGCGAGGGATGGGCCCTCTCCTCCCCATCGGGCGCCGACGACCAGGCGGGCGCGGCCGGCCAGACGGTGGTGGACGAGCTCCCGGTGCCCCGCTCGCACAGCGAGGTCGCCGCCCGGCTGCGCCCCGACGACCTTCAGCTCTGCCCGGCCGAGGAGAAACCGCCCACCCACAGCGTCGGCCTCCCGGCGGAGGTCGTCGACGCGCAGTTCGGCGGGCGTCACATGGACGTGGTCGTCACCATCGCGGGCAGCCGCCTGCACGCGCGGGCACCGCTGACCGGCAAGCCATGGGCCCGGAGTCTGTCGCGCGGGCAGCAGGTGACCGCGTGGTTCGCCAAGGACGCGGCCATCTACTACGACGCCGACGGGGTACGGACAGCCGGGCACGCCCCCGCCGCGGCAGTGGGAGCGTGACGTCGTGGCCGCACCCGCCGTACCCGCCCCCTCCCCCACGACGGCACCGTCGCCCTCGGCTCCGCCTCGCCCGACGGCACTGACCCGTGCGCGGCGCCATCTGCCGCGCCTCGGCGCGCTCGCCTTCCTGGCCGTCATCGGCTACCTGGTGATCGCTCCGCTGGTGGGCCTGCAACGGCTGGCCTTCGAGGACGACGCCCGTGGCTACAGCGCCGCCTTCGACAACCCGGACATGGCCGAGACGCTGCGCACGACGGCCGGTATGGCGCTGGGTTCGCTGGCCATCGCACTCGTCCTCGGCACGTTCCTGGCCTGGGCGGCGACCCGCCTGCCACCCCGCCTGCGGCTGCTGCGTGTCCTGCCCGTCCTGCCCATCGTGGTCCCGGCCGTGGCCGCGGTGACCGGCTGGGCGTTCCTGTTCTCGCCCCGCCCCGGCTACCTCAACGCGGCGCTGCGCAACCTGCCCTGGTGGGACCACCTCGACGAAGGCCCCGTCGACATCTACACACTGCCGTGGATCGTCCTCATCACCGGCTTCGGCCTGACCGCCTTCGTCTACCTCTTCGTCAGCGCCGGCTTCGGCAACATCAACGCGGAGCTGATCGAGGCGGCACAGATGAGCGGATCGTCGCCGGCCGGTGTGTTCTTCCGGGTGACACTGCCGCTGCTGCGCCCGGTCCTGGTGTACGGGGGTTTTGTGGCCCTGCTCCTTGGACTCGGCCAGTTCACGGGACCGCTGCTGCTCGGCAGGAACAACGGCGTCAACGTGCTCACCACGGACATGTACGTCGCCGTGTCGCAGAGCCCGGTCGACTACGGCAGGGCCGCCGCGATCGGCTCACCGCTGCTGCTCTTCGGTATCGCCGTCGTCCTCTTCCAGAAGGTGATCCTCGGCGACCACAGCCGCTTCGTCACACACGGCGGCAAGGCGTTCCGGTCCGGCGGACGACCGTCGTGGGTGGCGGTCACGGGCATCGTTCTCTACGGCCTGGTGGCGCTGGCGCTGCCGCTGGGCGCGCTCATCGTCGTATCGCTCTCCGCCTTCTGGAGCGGACGGATCGAACCGAGCGGGTTCACGCTCGACAACTTCCGGCGCGTGTTCCAGGAGTCGGGGATCACCGACGCGATCGTCAACAGCCTCACCACCTCGGTCATCTCCGTCGCCATCGCACTGCCGCTCGGCTTCATCGCCGCCTCGCTGCTGCTCAAGGGGCGCCGGTTCCGCATCATCCGGGCCGCGGTGGACTTCATCGTGGCGATGCCCCTCGGAATTCCCGCAGTGGTCTTCGGCGCCGGCTTCCTGCTGACGTACAGCCGCGAGCCGTTCATCCTGTACGGCACCCGAACGGTGATCGTCCTCGTCTACGTGACCCTGATGCTGCCCTTCGCCACCCGGATGCAACTGTCCGGAATGGTGGCGCTCGGCGACACGTACGTGGAGGCCTCGCGTACCAGCGGCGCGGGCGCACTGCGGACCAACACCGAGATCGTGCTGCCGTTGCTGCGCCCGACACTCGCGGGCGCCGGAGCGCTGATGTTCGTGCTGCTCACCCATGAGTTCACCGCGTCGCTGCTGGTACGGGCACCGACGACGCAGGTCATGGGCACCATCCTGTTCGACTACTGGGCCAATGGCTCGTATCCGCTGGTCGCGGCCATCGCGCTCGTCATGACACTGGTGACGTCGGCGGGTGTCTTCGTGGCCATGTCGGTAGCGGGCTCCGACATCTTCGAGAAGCTGTGAGAGGGGCCGTATGGCCATCGAGTTCGATGTCGACCGGCAGGTCGACGACATCGCGCGGCGGACCGCCGACTTCGTCCGGGACACCGTTCTGCCGGCGGAGGAGGACTGCCAAGGGGACGTGCACGCGGGCCCCGAGTGGTTGCGGCGCGATCTGCAGAAAGCGGCCCGAGCGGCGAGGGTGTTTGCCCCGCATGTCCCGCGGCGGTGGGGCGGGCTCGGTCTGGATCTGCGCGGTCAGGCGGTCGTCTTCGAGGCGGCGGGATACTCGCTGCTGGGCCCTCTGGCCCTCAACTGCGCGGCGCCCGACGAGGGCAACATGCATCTGCTCGAAGCGGTCGCGACCGAGGAACAGAAAGCTCGCTTTCTCGCTCCCCTGGCGGCCGGTGAGACGCGGTCGTGCTTCGCGATGACCGAGCCCTCCCCCGGCGCCGGCTCCGATCCGCGGGCGCTGGCCACACGGGCGGTCCGGGTCCCGGGCGGTTGGCGGATCAACGGCCGCAAGTGGTTCATCAGCGGGGCGGACGGGGCCGCGTTCGCCATCTGTATGGCCCGCACCAGCGGTGAGCCCGGTGATCCGGGCGGGGCGACCATGTTCCTGGTCGGCGCCGACAACCCGGGCATGAAAGTGCTCAGGAACATCGGAACCCTGGACCGGGGCCTGTTCGCCGGCCACAGCGAACTCGCCTTCGACGACTGCGAGGTGACCGACGACGCGGTGCTCGGCGAGGCCGACAAGGGATTCGAGTACGCGCAGGTGCGTCTCGGACCGGCCCGGCTGACCCACTGCATGCGGTGGCTCGGAGTGGCCCGCCGGGCGCAGGACATCGCCCTGGACCGGGCCGCCGCGCGTACGGCCTTCGGCAGTCCGCTGGCCGAACTCGGCATGGTGCAGCAGCAGTTGGCCGACTCGGAGATCGACATCGAGACGAGCCGGGCGGTGCTCTGGCGCGCCTGCTGGGAACTCGACCAGGGCAGGCCCGGCGCCCAGTACACCTCCATCGCGAAGACCTTCGTGTCCGAGGCCGTGGGCCGGGTCGTGGACCGCGCGGTCCAGATCTGCGGGGCGCTCGGCATCTCGGAGGACGCGCCGCTGGCCTCCCTCTACCGGGAGGTCCGGCCGTTCCGCGTCTATGACGGGCCGTCGGAGACCCACCGCTGGGCCATCGCCAAGCGCGCGGTCCGGGCCGCACGGGAGCGAGGGGGTGTGCGATGACGGCGACCGGCGACGCCACCGTGGCCGGGGTGGACCTGCCCGCACTGCAGCGCTTCTTGGAGCGCGAGGTTCCCCATGTGGCCGGCCCTCTGGACATCCGCCTGCTGCTCGGTGGGCGCTCCAATCTGACGTACCTCGTGACCGACGGCACACACCGCTGGGTGCTGCGCAGGCCGCCGCTGGGCACGCTCACGCCCACCGCGCACGACATGGACCGCGAGTACCGCGTCATGGCCGCGCTCGCCGACACCGATGTTCCCGTGCCGCGGACCGTGCTTTCCTGCACGGACGAGTCGGTGATCGGCGCGCCGTTCACCGTCGTCTCCTTCGTCGACGGCGAAGTGCTGCGGGACGTCGAACGGGCGGCCGGGCTGTCCGCCGACGATGCGAGGCGGTGCTCCGAGGCGCTGGTCGATCAACTGGCCGCGCTGCACGCGGTCGATCCGTACGAGATCGGGCTGGGCGGATTCGGGCGCCCGGCCGGTTATGTGGAGCGGCAGGTGCGACGGTGGCGCGGCCAGTGGGACCGGGTCGCCACCCGTGAACTGCCCGAACTGGACACGCTGCACAGGAAGTTGGAACGCGGACTGCCCGTGGTGCGGGACGACGGTGACGGCGCCGCGTCGGCGGTCCTGCACGGGGACTACCGGCTGGACAACGTCATCCTGAGCGCCGACGACCCGGGGCGGATCACCGCGATCGTCGACTGGGAGATGGCTGCGCTGGGCGATCCGCTCGCCGACCTCGGCCTGCTCCTCGTCTACTGGGACCCGGCGTGCGAGCCGGTGCTCGGCGGAGGGCACGTCCCGGCGGCCAACCCTGGCTTCCTCTCCGCACCCGAGCTGGCGGAACGGTACGCGGCGCGATCCGGCCGCGATGTGTCGGCGCTGCCCTTCCACCGGGCCCTCGGGTATTTCAAGCTGGCGGTCATCGCGGAGGGCATCCACGCACGCCATCTCGCCGGGCGCACCGTCGGCCCGGGCTTCGACCGGGTCGGCTCTGCGGTGCCCGCGCTGCTGCGCTCCGGTCTGTCGATCGATGTGCCGTGCAACTGATGTGCCGCGTACCTGAGAAGGGGTGTGAGCAGTGGTGAGGGAAGACCGGCTCTCGGGAAAGGTGGCGCTGGTGACCGGTGCCACCGGAGGCATCGGCGAGGCGATCGCGCGACGGCTGGCGGCTGAGGGTGTGACCGTCGTGGTCACCGATCTCGACGTGGACCAGTGCGAGAAGCTCGCAGGGGAACTGCCGGGCGGCGCCCTGGGGTTGCGCCTGGACGTCACCGACGAGACGGCCTGGGAGACGGTCGTCGCCCAGGTGACCGACCGTCTGGGAAGCCTGTCGGTGCTGGTCAACAATGCGGGGATCGCCGCGATGGGCACGGTGGAGACCGAGACCCGGGAGACCTGGGACCGGGTGATCGGCGTGACGCAGACCGGGGTGTGGCTCGGCATGAAGCACGGCGGTCCGGCCATCGAGCACTCCGGCGGCGGCTCCATCGTCAACATCGCCTCGATCTTCGGTACCGTCGGCGGCTTCGGCGCCCAGTTCTCGTACCACGCCGCCAAGGGCGCCGTACGGCTGATGACCAAGAACGCCGCACTGCACTGGGGCGGGCGCGGCGTACGGGTCAACTCGCTGCATCCCGGTTTCATCGAGACGCCCCTGTCGCGGGAGCTCTGGCAGGGCACGCCACGCCTCACCGCGATGATCGAGGGCACCCCGCTCGGGCGGCTGGGCACGACCGAGGAGGTGGCGGGCGCCGTGGCGTTCCTCGCCTCGGACGACGCGGGCTTCATGACCGGCTCGGAGCTCTACGTCGACGGAGGCTGGACCGCACGCTGAACCGCTGAAGCTACGCAGTGAGCCGAGGCAGCCGTCCAGCGGCGGTCGCACCCGACGCGCCTACACATCCTTGCGGACGGTGAGCAGGGCACCGATTCCGATCACGCAGACCAGCATGACGAAGAACGCCGGAGAGAGCAGGTTCCCGGTCCGCTGGACCAGGAAGGTCGCGATGTACGGAGCCGTACCGCCCGCGAGGACGGTGCCGATGTTGTACCCGATCGCCATCCCGGTGTAGCGGACCCGGCGTTCGAACAGATGCGGCCACAGACTGGCCGCCGGAACCTGCACGAACGCGCTGCTCAGCATGAAAAGCGTGTAGGCCAGGCCGGCCAGGACCAGGTTGTGCCGGCCCATGAGCATCATCGCGGGGTAGGCGGTCACCAGGAATCCCAGCAACCCGCACAGCAGGATGCGGCGGGAGCCGAACCGGGTGGCGAGCCAGCCGGCCGGCACCATGAGCAGCACGGTGACGAGGACGACGCCCGCACTCAGCCAGAGCACCTGCGTGGAGTCGTACCCCAGGTTGTTCGAGAGATGGATGCCGATGTACGTCAGGCCGAGGAAGATGGCGCCGCCCTGTGCCATGGACAGGCCGATGGACTGCAGCAGCGCCGCGCGGTGGGTGGACAGGACCTCCCGGATCGGAGCCGTGGGGATGTCGGCGCGCCGTGCGGCCTCCTCGAACTCCGGGGTGTCCTCGATCCGCAGCCGGGCCCACAGGCAGAACAGCGTGAGCGGCACGGCCATCAGGAAGGGCAGCCGCCAGCCCCAGTCGGCCATCTGGTCCTTGGTGGCGAGCGCGGAGATCACCCCGGCCGTGGCAGCCGCGAACATGAACCCGAGGTTGGAGCCGATGGGCGTGACGGCACCGAGGAAGGCCCTGCGCCGGGGCGGCGCCGACTCGTAGATGTAGGTGTAGGCGCCGACCGACTCCCCACCCGTCGAGATGCCCTGCACCAGCCGGGTGAGGAGAAGCAGCACAGCCGCGGCCACACCGATCTGACTGTAGGTCGGCAGCAGTCCCGTGATACTGCTGGCCACTCCCATGCACACCACCGAGGACACCAGCGCCTTGCGACGCCCCCATCGGTCGCCCAGCCACCCGAAGAACACGCCACCGACCGGCCGCACCACGAGGCCGGTGGCGAACACCGCGAGCGCTGCCAGGAGCGAGGCCGCCGGATCGTCGCTCGGGAAGAACTGCGGAGCGATCACTACGGCGAGATAGCCATAGACGCTGAAGTCGTAGTACTCGATCAGGGTGCCCAGGCTCCCGGCGAGCATCGCGCGGCGCACCGTACGCGGATCGTACGACGCTGACTCCGCCCCTGATGTGGCGGGCTGCTGAGTGGCACGCATCCTCCGGCTCTCCTTCCCACGGCACGGTCCCGTACCCTGCCGACGCCGGGGACGCTACAGAACTGAACTCAGTACAGCTAGTCCTAGCGCACGGGTTTCCTCGGGAAGCGGGGACGGAAAGCGGGACAGAAGCCATGCGCATGGGCGGGGATTCCGAGAGACGCGACCTGGGCAAGTCATTGCCTTTGACGGCTCCGAGATGCCGAGGCACCGGGCCGCGGTCACCACATCGACACAACGCGACCATCGAGAGTTTGAATTGGATTCAGTTCTACAATCCGCGCGAGGTGTCGACGGACGCCCTCAGGACGATCTTGCTCACCCCAGGAAGCTCAACCGCACATGCCGGTTGGTGTTGCCCCTGTTCGTGTCCGCCAAACTCCGTTAAGTCAACCGCGAGTTTGGCTCGCATCCCGTACCGGCCGTCGTTCGCTACCCGCAGGCCTCATGGACAGCGGAGGCCACAGATCAAGGCGGTGAGCGAGCAACAAGACGCGCACCTTCCAGGCGCTTGACCGCAGGTTCGAGTCCTGCCAGGGGCGCCCCACTACTCTCTGTGTTTCCGCAGGTCGGATGGGACACACAGCCTACCGATGGCAGCTCGCTGCACGCTGAGCCGGAGAAGACCTCCGCAGCTCTACTGAGCATCATCCCAGGCAGATGCGGCTTTCCGGAGATCTGCACCTCCCGCAGGTTCGAGCCCGGGGGTTGAAATGCTGCAGGCATCGGTCACGTTCTGCAACGAGGCAGTGACGATGGCGTCGTGGTTCTCCGGCCGGGCCTGCCCCCCAACGAGGCGGACACCCAACGGGGTTGGGAGTGGGGCTACTGGCATCGTGGCCATCCTGTGCGGGTCCAGGCCGCGATCGAGACGCACGACGTCGCGCTCCGCCAGTCCACGACACCAATGCCGGACGGATCCGGCTGCAGCACATCTGCCGGCGCTGCAGCCGTCAGGTCCCATACCGCCCCATGCGAGCTCCACGGTGCCACCCATTCATCCTGGCGTACTGCATCACGAGACGACGTCTCGCACACTGATTGACCACGGCCCAGACGTCTCCTATGGTTGAGACACTTCTCGAAAGGACGGGACCAGCATGAGGCCAGTCGCTCTGATCGGCGTCTTGCTCGTGTCGTGCGCCGGCCGCCGGACCTACGACGAGCCGCTCAGCTACTTCCCGCCCCGGGAGGGGCTGCGTCCCGGCACGGCTGTCGGCGAGCCTCAGACCCCCTTCTGAGTGCCGTTCGTCGCCGCGCGACGAGCCCCCGCCGCCCTGAAATGTTCGTCGTGTCTTCGCCGACGGGCTGTTCCATCACATTTTCGAGGAGTGCATCATCGTGACCACCACTGTCGGCCTTCAGCCGATCTCCGGGCCGTCCGCCTGGCGCGGCGACGAGCTGGCTAAGTCCACCGAATGGATCTACGTACTCAGCGACGCCGAGCGCACCGAGCTGGAAGGCCTGGGACGGCGCTTCGTCGCCGACGACCCCGACCTGCGCACCGTCACCGCCGCCGACTACCCGTTCGACGCCTGTCGCGCCCTCAACAACGAGTGCGCCCACCAGATGGACACCGGCCGGGGCTTCATCCTGGTGCGTGGCCTGCGCACCGAGGAGTACGGCGACGCCGTGGCCGCGGCCATCTTCTTCGTCATGGGCCTGCACCTCGGCCTGCCGATCGGGCAGAACCAGAGGGGCGACCTGCTCGACCACGTGATCGCCACGTCGAACAAGACGATGTCCGACGAGGGCGCGCTGCCCTCCCGCATTCGGGACCGGCTGCCGTTCCACTCGGACAGCTCCGACGTCGTCGCCCTCATGTGCCTGCGCGGCGCCAAGGAGGGCGGAGCCTCCAGCCTGGTCAGCGGCACCACGATCTACAACGAGATACTGCGCCGCCGGCCGGACCTCGCTCCGCGGCTCTTCGACACCTACCACTGGGACTGGCGGCGTCAGGACCCCGACTCCCCGGAACTCACGTACACCTCGCCGATCATCAGCCACGTCGACGGCATCTTCAGTACCTACGCGGGCAACTCGATGATCTTCAGCGCCCAGGAGTACCCCGGCGTCCCCCAACTGACGCCCGACCAGGCCGCGGCCATCACCCTCTTCGACGAGATCTCGCAGGAGCCCGGCCTGCCGATCGACATGGACTTCCAGCCGGGGGATGTGCAGTGGCTGCTCAACTACGCCGCACTGCACTCGCGCACCAGCTACATCGACCACCCGGAACCGGAGCGCCGCCGGCACCTGCTGCGCCTATGGCTCAAGCGCGACGTCGGCCGACCGCTGGCCCCACGGTTCGGCAAGCACGTCGTCGTGATGGGTGAGCCCACCACACCCCTGGTGTCCGGCGGCCGGTTCCGCATCACCGACGCCGTCACCGTCAACGACGACTGGGGAGTGTGACGCCGTTCCCTCGCGGTGACGGCGGTCCATCCCCACTGAGCATCGGGCGGCTCGCGCCCGCATGACGATCGTGGTGTCGCCGGGGAGAACTCCCGACCGCCGTAGCCAGGGTGACCCCCTGGCTACGGCGGTCGTCTGTCATGCCGAAGACGTCCGCGAGCGCACCCGGGCAGCAGCGTCCCGCCGGCACCGAGGGCCCGCCGTCGTGGAGCGGCGGCCGCCAGGCGGAAACGCAAAGCCGGCCTGCCGATCGGCAGGCCGACCGGAAGCATGGCCATACGGGCGGGCCACGTCGCGGTTCTCCTCGCCGGTGCCGTTGCCGGTGCCGTTGGCGAAGGGCCTCCACTCCGTGGGCAGCGAGGTTGTCAGAGGACGAGCACCTTCGCCGCTGTTTTCGCGGTGATCTCATCGACGGTGATGCCGGGGGCGGTCTCGACGAGGACCAGGCCGTCGTCGGTGACGTCGAGGACGCCGAGGTCGGTGATGATCCGCTCCACGCAGCCCCTCCCGGTGAGCGGCAGGTCGCACTCCTCCACGATCTTCGGGGTGCCGTCCTTGGCGGTGTGGGTCATGGTGACGATCACCCGGCGGGCACCGTGCACGAGGTCCATGGCTCCGCCGATACCGGTCACCATCTTGCCCGGGATCGCCCAGTTGGCGAGGTCGCCCCGCTCGGAGACCTGCATGGCGCCGAGCACGGCTGCGTCGATGTGGCCGCCGCGGATCATGCCGAACGACAGCGCGGAGTCGAAGAACGCCGCGCCGGGCAGGACAGTGACGGTCTCCTTGCCCGCGTTGATCAGGTCCGGGTCGACCTCGTCCTCGTACGGGAAGCGGCCGGTGCCGAGGATGCCGTTCTCCGACTCCAGTACGACGTGGACGCCCTCGGGCAGGTGGTTGGGGATCAGCGTCGGCAGTCCGATGCCGAGGTTGACGTACTCGCCGTCGCGCAGTTCGCGGGCCGCGCGGGCGGCCATCTCGTCCCGTGTCCAGGCCATCAGACCCGCACCTCCCTGGGTGTCACCGTAAGGTTCTCGATCTTCTTGTCGGCGGTCTGCTCGGCGCTGAGGGCCACCACTCGCTGGACGAAGATGCCCGGCAGGTGGACCTGGTCGGGGTCGATCTCGCCCGGTTCGACCAGCTCCTCCACTTCGGCGATCGTGATGCGGCCCGCCATGGCGGCGAGGGGGTTGAAGTTGCGGGCGGACTTGTTGAACACGAGGTTGCCGTGCCGGTCGCCCTTCGCCGCCCGCACCAGGGCGAAGTCGGTGGTGATGCCGTGCTCCAGGACGTGTTCGACGTCGTCGAACGCGCGGACTTCCTTGGCCGGTGAGGCGACGGCGACGCCGCCCTGGCCGTCGTAGCGCCAGGGGAGTCCGCCGTCGGCGACCTGGGTGCCGACCCCGGCCGGGGTGTAGAAGGCCGGGATGCCGCAGCCCCCGGCGCGCAGCCGCTCGGCGAGGGTGCCCTGCGGGATCAGCTCCAGTTCGATCTCGCCGCCCAGGTACTGGCGGGCAAACTCCTTGTTGCCGCCGATGTAGCTGCCGGTGACCCGGGATATCCGGCCCGCGGCGAGCAGCACTGCGAGGCCGGACTCCCCCGCCCCGCAGTTGTTGGAGACGACGTCGAGTCCCGTGACGCCGGTGTCGTACAGGGCCTGGATCAGGACCCCTGGAATTCCGCTGAGCCCGAAGCCGCCGACGGCGAGGGACGCCCCGTCAAGGACGTCCGCCACCGCCTCGGCCGCGGAGACGGCCACCTTGTCCATCCGCCCGCCCACTTTTCTGCAGGGCGAATGCGCCCTGCGCTGATTGCTTGTTCGCTGAGTGAAATGAAAGGTCCGGGCAGCGCCTGGATCTGCGGCGCTACGCCGACAGCTCGGTCAACAGCCGGCGGTAGATGCGCGCATAGGCGGTCAGCTGTCCCAACGACAGGGCATCGCGCCGTGGATCGTCGGCGGCCGGCTTCGCCTGCGGGCCCAGGCGCACGGTGTCGACGCCCCGGGCGCGCAGTACGACGCCGTCGGTCGAGCCCGTCCAGCCGGTGATGGGCGGCGGCTGCGTACCGAACTCTCCGAGCCAGGCCGCGCGGGCGGCCGTCACCACGGGGGCGTCCGCCGGCGTCGCCGCGGCTGCCGCGACCGGCTCGGCCTCCACCTCGACCGCGCAATTCCGGAGCGCCGACTGCGCACACCGTTCCCGCAGCCGGTCGGCCAGCTCGTCCGCCAGTACCTTCGGCTCCACCAGATCACCGGTGACGACGTACAGATCGATCCGCAGCTGGGCCGGCAGCAGGTCCGGCTTGTCCGGCCAGCCCCCGCTGATCGCGCCGATGCCGCACGCCCGGCCGGTCTGCCCCTCCCGCGGGTCGGCGGCCAGGTAGGCCGTGCGCCAGCGGGCCAGCTCGTCCAGGACGACGCCGGCCGAGGCGACGACTCCCCCGGGCGGCGTGGCCGACTCCGCCGCCATCGCGGCCCCGGACCGGCCGGTCACCCGGACGGTCAGGTAGAGCGCGCCCGGCTCGTGCCACAGCAGCGTGGGCGGGCCGCACTTGGCGACGATCGCCGAGTGCGGCAGCGGGTACGCGTCGGCGTAGGCCTCCAGGCCGGTGATCCCGCCGGAGCGGCGGTGCGTCCCGGAGCCGGCGAGCAGCAGCCGCCCGGCGCCCGCCTCGGCGAACGCGACGAGCGCGGCGGCCACCGGACCGCGGGCGACCCCGAGACCGAAGCCGGCCACCACGTCGCCGTCCACGCTCAGCGGACCGACCGGCGCTGCGGTGCCGGTGACGAGCCGGTTGTGCGCCCCGCCGTCGTCCAGTGACGTGTCGAGGTGGGAGTACAGCAGCGGCCCGGCCCCGTGCGCGGCGATCAGGCTGCCGCCCGCGGGGCCGCGCTCCAGTACCTGCCACTCGACGTGCGGCCACCGGTGCGCGCACCAGGCGCGCAGCCGGTGGGCCGCCGTCCGCTCCTCCCCGCGTGGGGCGGGCGTCGTGTCGAGCAGCTGTAGGACGTCCAGCAGCTGCTGTCTCAAAAACGTCCCCAGTCGTCGGACGCCGGACGCCACACGTCGATGTTGCGCGGGTCGGCCGGCATCCTGCGGGCCCGGTGCGTCTCGTGCTCCTCCGGCGTGAACACCCGGTGCCGGTCGCACAGTTCGAACCGCGGGCCGAAGCGCGGGTCGTGCAGGTAGAACGCGATCGACGTCGAGGCCGAGTGGTTGACGATGTCGGAGGCGATCGGCGCGCCCTTGTACAGCGCGCGGGCGCGCATCCGCATGACGTGGTCGAGGCTCTTCATCGCGAAGCACAGGTGCGCGACGTAGTGCTCCTTGTTGTTCTGCACCGCGAGGCTGTGGTGGTAGCGGTTCTCGCCGCGGTAGAACGTGGTCGAGCCGACGACGTAGTCCGAGGGCATGAACCGCAGGACGTTCTGGTAGAAGTCCTGCGTCTCCTGGTACTTCGTGGTGGCGATGAAGGGGTGCACCAGGTCGAGCGGCCGGATCTCGATGTGCGGCGGCTCGGCGTACTCCTGGAACTCGGTGAACAGCTCGATGATGAGGCCGTTGGGGTCCTTGACCGCGAAGCCGTTCTCGCACAGCGCCTGCTGGCGCTCCTGCAGCTCGAGGACGTCGAGGCCGGCGTCGAGGACGCTCTTGTGCAGCTGCTCGAGGACCTCCTCGCTCTCCACGCTGTAGCCGACCGCGGTCGTCCACCCGTCGGTGCGCTCGGGCGCGTTGATCAGCTCGATCGCGTGGTGCTCGATGTCGGCGCGCAGGTAGGCGTACTCGTCCGTACGCTGCTCCAGCTGCAGCCCGACGTGGTATTCGAGGAAGTCGATCGTGGCCTGCATGTCCGGAACCTCGATCCGGGCGTACTCCATGCCGTACGGGCCGTGCGGGCGTGTGCTCACTGGGGATGTCCTTCCTGCAGCGAGCGACGGACGCTCGGCGTACTCGAACGAGGTGATGGCCTGCCGGCCGATGACCGGTCGCCAGCGCGTGCGCACGAATCTCTCGTGGGACTCGCTGCCGAGGTAGGCGAGCAGGTCGTCGTGAGTGTCGAAGTCGACGGCCATGGTGTGCGTGAAGGTCCGGTCGCGGGTGCTGACGTTCTCGCCGAGGACGAAGCCGCGCATGGCCGGGTACCGGTCCGGGAAGGTGCGCAGCTCGGCCAGCACGGACTCCCGTGTGGCCTGGTCGATCTCGTCGGCGAAGCGGAAGGACAGGGTGTGTCGGATCATCGGGTCACCATCCGTCGCCGGCTAGAGGATGAAGCTGAGCCGGGCGCCTGCCGCCAGCGACTCGTGGCCCAGGATCGAGCGCCGCAAGCGGAAACGCAGTCCGTCCTCGGTCGGCACCAGCACATGCTCGTACCAGCCGACGTAGGCGTCGAAGTGTCCGTCGCGGGCGCGGTGCACCACGAAGGACGCCGCCACCCGGAGGGAATCCTCCGTGTGCTGGGACAGCCGCACGTTGGACACCAGCCGGTGCGTGCGCGAGTGCGGGTTCTCGGCGTGGGCCTTGCGGGACTTCAGGCGCTTGACCCGGGCGCGGATCAGGTCCCAGTCGTCGTCGACGAAGGATCCTGTCTCGTGCGGCGACCAGCCGGGGCGGTAGTCGGTGGTCGGGATCTCGTAGCGGGCGCCGGGCTCGAAGAGGGCCAGCCAGCCGTCGTAGTCCCAGTGATCGAGGATGTCCGCCTCGGCGTAGAGGAAGTCCTCCACCTCCGGGCGGGTGATGGTGCGTCCCTGACACTGCACGGAGTGGGTGTTGGTGATCGCGGTCATCGCACGTCCCTGCCCTCGAGGAAGGACGTCGGTCGCTCGCCGTGGACGGCGAGGCCGTCATCGAGGCCGACGGCGTCGATCCAGTGCCGCCAGAAGCCCCGCATCGCACCTTCGTCGGTCGATCTGCCCTGTACGCCCTTGACCTCGTCGGCCATGCCGCGCGACATGTCGCTGTAGTCCAGCTCGGGCACCGCGGTGCCCGCCGTGGCCTGGATGCCGCGCTGGACCGCCTCGTACGCCTCGATGTCGTCCGGCGTGGCGAGGCCGCCTGGGCCGACGAAGCTGACGACCGTCTTCATGCGCAGGGCGCGCGCGGCCGGGTCCTCGTCGCGCGGGACCAGCTGCCAGGCGCGTACGTCGGTCTGGTCGGGCGCCACCGGTTCCAGTTGCCGGATCGACAGGCCCTCGATGTCGAACAGCAGCAGGTTGGGGAACACGAACAGGATGTGGCTCTCGTCGGCCACGTAGTGCGCCCGCTCCTCCCCCAGCCGCTGCGTCATCTCGGCCCGGTGCTGCTCGGTGCGCTCGCGCTCGTCCTCGCCGAAGCGCGGTTCCCAGAGCATGCTGATCCGGCCGCCGTGCCCGGTCAGGACCAGCAGTCCGTGGCCGTTGCCGAGGTTGTACGCGTACTGGTTGTCGTCGGTGACGGCGAAGCCGCTCTCGCGCAGGTAGCCCACGAACGTGTTGTGGGTCGGCGCGAAGTGGTAGCCGTCCATCGCGTTCTCGACGGCGAGTTTCCAGTTGCCCCGCACGCTGTACTGCTGTGTGCCGGGCAGCGTGGTCATGCCGCCGACGTGCTGCTGTTCGATCATCGTCATGTAGTCGGCCGCGTCGCCGAGGTGTTCGAGCAGCGGTGGGACGTCGGGGTCGAAGGCGACGAAGACGTATCCCTCGTGGATCTCCAGGCGCGGGACGCCGCGCAGCCCCATGGACGCCTTGAACTCGTCGCTCGACTCGTACGCGTCGGCGTCCGGGATCGCGGCGAGGTCACCGTTGTTGCGGAATGTCCAGGCGTGGTAGAAGCACTGGAAGAGCCTGGTCGAGCCCTCGCTCTCGCGGCACAGCACGGTGCCGCGGTGCGGGCATGAGTTCAGGAAGGCGTGCACCTCGCCGGCGGTGTCCCGGCAGAAGATCAGCGGCCGGCCGCCGAGGGTGCGGACCTTGAAGTCGTTGGGGTTGGGGATCTCGGTCTCGTGGCCGAGGTAGAGCCAGGTGTGCGTCCATACCCAGCCGCGTTCCCGGGTGAAGATCTCCGCGCTGCGGTAGGCCTCGCGGTTGACCCGGAAGGTGAGCTGGTCCCAGTCCTCAACAATCATCGGTGCTGGGACGGTCCGGGGGTTGCTTCCCATTACGGCGTATGCCTCTCACAAGTCCCGACCCGAGTGGCGTGTTGTGAGACGCCATCTCGTATGTCGCACCAGCTTCCCCTAGCACGCGCGACGGTGTCAAGCAATCGCCTGATGGTTGACACCTCGGGCCGACGCCGTCATCATCCATTCCACATTGGAAGACGCCATCTCGCATTCTGTGCGACCGTGTGAAGGGCAAGAAGCCCGTGCCGTACGTCATCACTGAGGCATGTCTCGACGTCATGGACAAGTCATGCATGGAGGAGTGCCCGGCCGACTGCATCTACGAGGGCGACCGGATGCTCTACATCCAGCCCGACGAATGCGTCGAGTGCGGACGCTGCGAACCCGTCTGCCCGCAGATCTCGATCTTCCATCACGAGGACCTGCCGGCGGAGGCCCAGCAGGCCCAGCGCATCAACGCCGAATTCTTCACCCTCGGAACTCTCGGAACCCCCGGCGCCGAACCGCTCGGGTCACCAGGCGGCGCACGCAAGGTCGGCCGGGTCGGCCGCGACCACCCCGAGGTGGGAGCGTGAGCGGCGTGCCGACCGCCACGGGCGCCGGCCCCGAGGTCTCCGTCGACCTGCTCGTCATCGGCGCCGGCCCGACGGGGCTGTACGGCGCGTACTACGCCGGCTTCCGCGGCCTGAGCGTCGCGGTCGTCGACGCCCTGCCCGAGGTGGGCGGGCAGATCACCGCGCTGTACCCCGAGAAGCTCGTCTACGACGTGGCCGGCTTCCCCGCCGTCCGCGGCCAGGACCTGGTGGACCGGCTGGCCGAGCAGGCCGGGCGGTGGAACCCGACCTACCTGCTCGGGCACGGGGTCACCCGCCTCGACGACGCGGGCGAGGGCATCGTCGCCATCACCGACGCCGGCGCACGGATCACCGCCGGGGCGGTGCTCGTCTGCGGCGGGATCGGCAACTTCGTCCCCCGCGAGCTCCCGGTGGGCTCCGACTACCTGGGCCGGGGACTGCGGTACTTCGTGCCGCGGCTGGGCGAGCTCGCCGGACAGGACGTCGTGGTGGTCGGCGGCGGGGACTCCGCGCTGGACTGGGCCCTGTCGCTGGAGCCGATCGCCTCGTCGGTGACGGTCGTGCATCGGCGTACGCGGTTCCGGGCCCACGAACGCACCGTCGAGCAGGTGCACGCGTCCTCCGTGCGGGTCCTGACGCCCTACGAGGTCGAGAAGATCTCCGGCGACGGGTCGGTCGACGGGGCGGTGTCGGAGGTGGTGGCCGCGAACTCGGACGGCGACCGGGTCAGCCTGCCCGCCCAGTCCGTCGTCGCCGCGCTCGGCTTCATCGCCGATCTCGGGCCGATCGAGCAGTGGGGACTGGAGCTGCGTCGTCGGCGCATCCTCGTCGACCGCACGATGCGCACGAGCCGACAGCGAGTCTTCGCGGCCGGCGACATCGCCGACCACGACGGCAAGGTCAGCCTCATCTCGATCGGCTTCGGCGAGGCGGCCCTCGCCGTCAACCACATCGCCGCCCTGCTCGACCCGGCACGCTCGCTCACGCCGGGGCACTCCTCCGATGCGTGAGTGCCCGACTCCCGTTCACCGCCGCAGCTCGCTGTGGAGGAGCACCTCAGCACTTCCCGCACATTCAGTCGGCCGTCGCCGTTACGCTATCCAATACGACGTTCCATTCAATGTCTTGCCAGCTTACTAAGTACGGGACAGGAGCAAGAATTCATGGCCACGAAGGCGCAGCCCGGCACCGGCGAGCGAGGCGGTCCCGACACGACCGCGCCGACCATCCAGACGGTGCAGCGTGCGGCGCTGATCCTCGGCTCGTTCACGGTCGGCAAGCCGCACATGAGTCTCAATGAGATCACCGCGCGTCTCGGGGCGAGCAAGGCGACCGCGCACCGCTACACGAAGGCGCTGCGGGCGGCGAACCTGCTGCGGTACGACGAGCGCACCTCGCTCTACTCCCTCGGCCCCCAGGTGCTCACGCTCGCCGCGGCCGCGCGGGCCGGCCTGCCGATCGTCGCCGCCGCCGAGCCGTACATGGAGGATCTGGTCCGGCGCATCGACGAGACGATCGTGCTGTCGGTCTGGGACGGCGAGTCGCCGACCGTAGTGCGCTCGGCGGACAACACCGCCCACATGGTGCGCATCAGCGTCCGGGTGGGCTCGCGTCTCGACCTCACATCCTCGGCGCAGGGACGGATCTTCCTCACCTACCTGCCCCCGGAGCAGGTACCGATGCTGCCGCGCTCGGTCCGCAAGTCGCCGGAGCTCGCCGAGGAGCTCGACGCCATCCGGCGGGACGGACTGTCGGTCAACTCCCCCGCCATCAACGGGGTCCGCACCATCGCGGCGCCGATCTTCGAGGGCGACAAGATCAGCGGGACGCTCGCGGTCGTCGGCACGACGGCGACCGTCCCGGACGATGTCAAGTCGCCGATCGCCCAGGCACTGCTGGAGACCACCCGTGCGCTGTCGCAGCGACTGGGCACTTCGGACGGCACACCCAACGCGGGCTGACCCACTTACCGACGCAAAAAGCCGGCCCACCGCAGAGGCGGCGGGCCGGCTTTTTGTCGTGGGAGGCGTCCGGGCGGAGTGGATGTGTCCGGCATTCACCACCGGAGGTCTTCGACGGCTCACGCCGATGCGCGCACGAGAGGTGCGAGTCCCTCCACACGTTCCCTTCAGGGCCGGGCCTCGGCTACCGCCGTCCGGTCCAGTTCCGCGTCACCGCCGAGCCCGCCCTCGTACGAACCGTCGGGGCGCACGACCAGGGCGGCCGGACCCACGAATGCGGCCGGGCCCGAACCACCCGAGCGACGGCCGCCGGTTCGTACGAGGGCGGCGGCCGACAGCACCGGCCGGGCCGGCGAGGTCGCGGTCACCGGCGTGACCAGGACGTCGATGACCCCGCCGCAGGTCAGGCCGACCGCGAAGGCGTCCTCGTCGCTGTGGCCGAACCGCTGGAGCACGACCTGGCCGTCCTCCCAGCACCTACCGGCACAGCTCGTACACCATGCCCTCCACGCAACCCCCGGAGACCGAACCGATGACCGTGCTCTCCCCGTCGACGGCGAGTGCGGCGCCGGGAGGGCACGGGGCCCTGCCGCCGACGGCCACGACAGTTGCGACGGCGACGTCCCGTCCATCCTTCAGCCAGCGGCTCAGGTTCTCGGCGAGGTCAGGCATCCGGGGCTCCGGCGAGGAGCACGCGGTCGGGCCGGATGGGCAGATGACGGTGGCGTACGCCGGTCGCGTGCCACGTCGCGTTGGCGATCGCCGCCACCGCGCCCACGATCCCGATCTCGCCGATGCCTTTGATTCCGATCGGGTCGTCCGGGTCGGGGTCGTCCACCCAGTCCACCTCGATGAGCGGGACGTCTGCGTTGGCCGCGAAGTGGTAGCCCGCCAGGTCGGCGCCGGCCAGACCGCCCGTGGCCCGGTCCCGGACCGCCTCCTCGTGCAGGGCCATGGAGATGGCCCACGTCATCCCGCCGACGAGCTGATTGCGCGCCGTGAGCGGGTTGACGATCCGGCCCGCGGCGAAGACACCGAGCATGCGCCGCACGCGAACCTCGCCGGTGCCGACGTCGACCGCGACCTCCGCGAACTGCGCCCCGAAAGAGTGCCGTTCCTTGCGTGCGAGGGCCCGGACGGCCTCGGCGGTGTCCGACCGTACGGTGATCCCCTCCTGCGGGAGGACAGCACCCGCAGCCAGCCGCTCCCGCAGTTCCCCCGCCGCGGCCGTGACCGCCCATCCCCAGGAACGGGTGCCCATGGACGCTCCGGCGGGCCCCGCCTGGCCGAAGTCACTGTCGCCCAGGCGCACGTGGACTCGATCGGGAGACACCCTCAGCGCGTCGGCGGCGATCAGGGTGAGCGCGGTCCGCGCCCCGGTGCCGATGTCGGCCGCGTTGACCCGCACGGTGAAGCCGCCGTCCGCCTCGGCCGTCACGGCCGCCGTCGCGGGCACGGCCATGGCCGGGAAGGAGGCCGCCGCCATGCCGGTGCCCAGCAGCCAGCGCCCGTCCCGGCGCAGGCCGGGGCGCGGATCCCGGTCCGCCCAGCCGAACCTGCGCTCGCCCTCCCGGAGGCATGCGAGCAGCCTGCGAGGGCTGAAGGGCAGCCCGGACACCGGACCCACCTGGGGCTCGTTGCGTACGCGCAGTTCGATCGGGTCCAGGCCGCACTTCTCGGCGAGTTCGTCGAGCGCCGACTCCAGCGCGAACGACCCCGGTGCCTCGCCCGGGGCGCGCATCCAGGTCGGGGTCGGCACGTCCAGCCGTACGACCCGGTGCGAGGTGTGGTGGGCGTCGGCGTCATACATCACCCGTGCCCCCTGAGTGCACGGCTCGACCCAGTCGTGCATGCTCGAGGTGAGGTTCAGGGAGCGGTGTTCGAGGGCGCGCAGCCGCCCGTCGGCGTCGGCGCCGAGCCTGACCCGCTGCACGGTGGGGCTGCGGTAGCCGACGAGCGAGAACATCTGACGGCGCGTCAAAATGACGCGGACCGGCCGCTGGAGGACGGTCGCGGCCATCGCAGCGGCTACCTGGTGCGCCCGGACGTGTTCCTTGGATCCGAAGCCGCCGCCGACATGTTCGGAGCGCACCCGCACCGAGGACTCGTCGAGTGAGAACAGCTTGGCGAGTTCGCTCGCGACATTGGCGGTGCCCTGGTTGGAGTCGACGACTTCGAGCCGGCCGCCGTCCCAGCGGGCCGTCGCCGCGTGCGGCTCCATCGGGTGGTGGTGCTCCTCCGGCGTGGTGTACTCGGCGTCCACGACGACGGCGGACGCGGCGAGTTGAGCTGCCAGGTCGCCCTTCTCCACCACCGCCGGCTCGTAGGTGTCCAAGGGGTAGGTGTCCGGACGTGATCCGGAGAATTCGACATCGTGCGGTTGACGCTCGTAGTGCACGACCAGCGCCTCGGCGGCCTCCCTGGCCTGCTCGGAGGTCTCGGCGACGACCACGGCCACCGGCCAGCCCAGGTACGGCACCAGGTCGTGCTGGAAGAGGGCCACGGTCGGGTCCGGTGGGACGCCCAGCAGGGTCATGTAGTCGTTGTCGACGCGTGGGGCGTTGCCGTGGTGCAGGACGGTGAGCACGCCCGGCATCCGAAGGACCGGGGCGGTGTCCAGCGAGCGGACACGACCACGGGCGATGGTGGACAACACCAGCCATCCGTGGGCGAGTTCGGCGAAGGGGATCTCCGCCGCGTAGCGGGCGGCTCCGGTGACCTTGTCCCGGCCGTCCACACGGGTGTGCGCGGCGCCGACGGCGCCCTGCACCTTCGTACCCTTTGGCACTGCTGCGGTCATCGGGCGGCGGCCTCCTCGGCGAGTTCGGTCAGCACGGCCACGACCAGGTTGCGCATCAGCGCCACCTTGTATCCGTTGTGGGGCAGCGGCTTCGCGGCGGCCAGTTCGGCGTCCGCGGCGGCGGCGAAGGTCTCGGCGTCGGCAGGCGCACCGGTCAGCACACGTTCGGCGGTCCCGGCGCGCCACGGCCGGGACGCGACCGCGCCGAAGGCCAGGCGCACCTCGCGTACGACGCCGCCTCGGACGTCGAGCGCGGCGGCGACCGAGCCGATGGCGAACGCGTACGAGGCACGCTCGCGCACCTTGCGGTAGCGGGAGTTGGCAGCTGTGGGCGTCGGCGGCAGCGTGACGCCGGTGATCAGCGCACCCGGCGGCAGGGCGGTCTCCAGGTGCGGGGTGTCACCCACCGGCAGATAGAACTCGGCGAGCGGCAACTCGCCCGGCCCGTCGGTCGTTTCGTACGACACCACGGCATCGAAGGCCGTCAACGCCACGCCCATGTCCGAGGGGTGGGCGGCCACGCAGTGGCCGGAGGCGCCGAGGATCGCGTGGTTGTGGTGCTCGCCCTCGATAGCGGGGCAACCGCTGCCGGGGACACGCTTGTTGCAGGGTCTGGTCACGTCGGCGAAGTAGCCGCAGCGGGTGCGCTGGAGCAGGTTCCCGCCGACCGTGGCCATGTTGCGCAGCTGCCCGGAGGCACCGGCCAGCACCGCGTGCGTCAACGCCGGGTAGCGGCGGCGGACTTCGGGGTGCACGGCGAGGTCGCTGTTGGTCACGGTCGCGCCGATGCGCAGGCACCCCTCTTCGGTCACCTCGACTCGGTCCAGAGGCAACGCGCGTACGTCGACGAGCCGGCCGGGCCGTTCCACGCCGGTCTTCATCAGGTCGACGAGGTTGGTGCCGCCCCCGAGGAAGCGGGCGTCCGGGTCGGCGTCGAGCAGGGCGAGGGCGCCAAAGACGTCGTGCGCGCGCTGGTATCCGAACTCCTTCATGCGGCCGCGTCCGCGCGCTCACCCTGGGCAGCGTGTGCGACCGCCTGGACGATCGCCACGTACGCGCCGCAGCGGCACAGATTGCCGCTCATCCGCTCCCGGATCTCCTCCGCGCTGAGCGGCGGGGGCCCCGCTTCGGGTCGTACGTCACCCGTGACGGCGCTCGGCCAACCCGCCGCGTGTTCCTCGATCACGCCGAGGGCCGAACAGATCTGGCCCGGAGTG
>NZ_JNWJ01000035.1:0-82842 GCF_000716805.1 Streptomyces yerevanensis
AGTCGTTCCCACTCGGCATCCGTCAGATCACCCCGTCCCATGTCCATATCAACGACTTGGGAACGGAGTCGTCACATGATCGACCGGACAAGTCCTAGTCGCTCCAGAGCGCTTACGCCGCTTTGGCTTTGGTGGCGTACATGTCGACGTACTCCTGCCCCGACAGACGCATGACCTCCGCCATCACCGAATCGGTGACGGCACGCAGCACGTACCGGTCGCGATCCATGCCCTCGTACCGCGAGAACTCCATCGCCTCGCCGAAGCGAACCGTGACGCGCCCGGGGCGCGGAATACCCGCGCCGCCCGGCTGGAGCTTGTCGGTGCCGATCATCGCGAACGGGACGACCGGGGCGCCGGTCATCAGGGTCAGGCGCGCGATGCCCGTACGACCGCGGTAGAGGCGGCCGTCGGGGGAGCGGGTGCCCTCCGGGTAGATGCCGAAGATCCGGCCCTCCTCCAGGACCCGGCGGCCGGTCATCAGCGCCGCGACCCCGCCGTTCGCGCCGTCCCGGTCCACCGGGATCATGCCGACACCGGTGAAGAACCAGGCCATCAGGCGGCCCTTCAGCCCCTTCCCGGTGACGTACTCGTCCTTGCCGATGAAGAAGACCTGACGGTTGCAGACCAGCGGCAGCACGATCGAGTCGATGAACGTGAGGTGGTTGCCGGCCAGGATGACCGGTCCTGAGCCAGGGATGTGCTCCACACCTTCCACCCGTGGGCGGAACATCAGGCGCATGATCGGTCCGAGCAGTGCCTTGATGAGCGCGAAGCGGGACAACGGGCCCTCCGGTGTCAAGGAAAAGGGATAAGTCTCTGCAGGTGAGGACGATACTCGCGGCCCCCGGGGTGTTGCACACCGGGTTCACGGAGTGGATACGCAGTGTCGCTACTTGTTTACCTTGGGTGTCGCGCTGTTGCACGCCCGACACCTGCATGAGATGTGTGAGGAATGCCGCATCC
Organism: Streptomyces yerevanensis; assembly: GCF_000716805.1. NCBI lineage: Bacteria > Bacillati > Actinomycetota > Actinomycetes > Kitasatosporales > Streptomycetaceae > Streptomyces > Streptomyces yerevanensis. The sequence goes on from NZ_JNWJ01000035.1 coordinate 967, forward strand.
GTCACGTCCAGGTCCCGTCAACTCGCGCACCGCATACGACACTCAGCATCATCCGCGTGTTCCGTCCCAGGTCTCCCACCCGTCACCCAAGGGCACCTACGATCGTCCGGGTTTGGCAGGTGCAGGGCAGCAACGTGAGGAGCGCTCATGGGGACGCAGGGATCGGACGAGCAGGGGCGGGGCACGAGACGGCGGGCGCTGCTCGGGGCCGCGGTGCTGGGCGCGGGCGGAGCGGCCCTCGGGGTGCCCGGCACGGCCACAGCCGCCGAACGGCACGGCGGCGGGGGCTACAAGAGCCTGCCGGTGCCGACGATCATCGGGCATCGCGGGGCCAGCGGCTACCGGCCGGAGCACACCCTCGGCGCGTACCAGCTGGCCCTCGACATGGGCGCGCACGTCATCGAGCAGGACCTCGTCCCCACCAAGGACGGCCACCTCGTGTGCCGCCACGAGAACGACATCACCGGCACCACCGACGTCGCGGACCACCCCGAGTTCGCCGGCCGCAGGACGACGAAGAGCGTCGACGGCGTGTCCTTCACTGGCTGGTTCACCGAGGACTTCACGCTCGCCGAGCTGAAGACGCTGCGCGCCAAGGAGCGCATCCCGGGCAACCGCCCGCACAACACGCTGTACGACGGCCGCTGGGACATCCCCACCTTCGAAGAGGTCCTGCGCTGGGCCGAGCGCGAGGGCAAGAAGCGCGGCAAGGAGGTGTGGCTGCACGTCGAGACGAAGCACCCCACCTACTTCCGGGGCCTGGGCCTGGGTCTTGAGGAGCGGCTCGCCAAGCTGCTGCGCAAGTACGGCAAGCACAAGAAGAACGCGCCTGTCTTCCTCCAGTCCTTCGAACCCAGCAGCATCCAGCGGCTGAACAAGCTGGTCGACAACCCGCTCGTCGTGCTGCTGTCCTCCGCGAACAGCCGCCCCTGGGACTTCGTCCAGGCAGGCGACCCGCGCACCGTCGCCGACCTCGTCAAGCCCGAGGGCCTGAAGTGGATCGCCTCGTACGCGCAGGGCCTCGGCCCCACCCTCGACCTGATCATCCCGAAGGACGCGAGCGGCAGGCTCACCAGGCCGACCACCCTCGTCGAGGACGCGCACGACGCGGGCCTGATCCTGCACCCGTACACGATGCGCAACGAAAACACCTTCCTGCCCGCCGACTTCAGGAAGGGCACGGACCCGAACGCCTACGGCGATGTCTTCGGCGCCTTCCAGGTCTACTTCGAGACCGGCATCGACGGCGTCTTCACCGACAACCCGGACACCGGACTCCTCGCCCGCGAGGACTTCGTCAACGGCTGAGGTCAACGGCCGGGCCCCGATGCGCCGGTTGGGGTGATAAACGGTCGCTCCGGGCAACCTCTCCCGGAGCGACCGCGTCGTGCCGCATATGACGCATGACATGTCTGCCACGGATATGGCAGCCACGCACAGGTCCGCCACGGGCATGGTCGCCGCGCTCAGTCCGCTGCTCGCCGCCGAAGCCTCCGCGGAGGCGCACGCCTCCGGGGCCGAGCCCGGCGACCTCGAACAGGCCGTCTGGCTGCGGCTCCTGGAGCGCCTCGACGCGGACGGCCCGCCCGCCGACCCCGCCGACTGGCTGCGCGTCGCCGTCCGCACCGAGGCCCGCCGCAGCCGGCGCACCGCGAGCATCGAGCTGCCGTACGGCACCGAGCCCGCCGACGAGAGCGGACCAGGCCCGGAGCAACTCGCACTCACCGCCGCCCGGCGCCGCGCCCTGCACTCCGCCGTGCGCCGGCTCCCCGGCCGCTGCCCGCGTCTGATGGCGGCGCTCTTGTCCTCGCAAGACCTGACATACCGGGAGATCGCGGGGGAGTTGGGTATCTCACAGGGAAGTCTCGGTCCGGAACGTTCCAGATGTCTGGGATGTCTGCGTCGAATGCTCACCGAGGAGGTTGCGTCCCGGTGAGCGCGGGGATAGGAGTGAGGGACAACCGGCGGAGCAGGTGAGCGGGAGGCATGCACACATGGGCATGAGCGTGACCATCTCGGGGGCGACCGAGCAGGACGCCGAACAGATCCTCAAACTGCAGTTCCTCTGCTACCAGAGCGAGGCCGAGCTGTACGGCGACTACAGCATTGAGCCCCTCACCCAGTCCCTCGCCTCCCTCAAGGCGGAGCTGGCGAGCGGCACGGTCCTGGTGGCCCGGCTCGGCGACGAGGTGGTGGCCTCGGTGCGCGGCGCCGTGGACGCGGACGGGACGGCGCGCATCGACAAGCTGATCGTTCACCCGCGTATGCAGCGGCACGGCCTGGGCGGACGGCTGCTCGACGCCATCGAGGCGAGGCTCTCCGAGGGCGGCGCGGTCAAGAGCTTCCAGCTGTTCACCGGGCACCGCAGCGAGCACAACCTCCAGCTGTACCGGAGGCACGGCTACGAGGCCGTGGCCAGGCGGCACGTCCACGAGCGGCTCACGCTGGTGACGCTGGCCAAGCCGGTGGAAGTGGGCGCGTTCGTCGCGAGCGCGTGAGCGCTCCGCTGGGAGGGCGGTTCGAAGCTGCGGGCCTGTCGTGGCTGGTCACTCCCCCACTCTCGGCTGCTCCCCCAGTGCCTTAAGGGCCTGGGGGCCCCAGAGCGGGGGGGACCCCCATCGCGGCGGAGCCGCATATCGAAACAGCCCCGCGCCCCTGAAGGGGCGCGGTACCCCACCGGACTTCGGCAAGCCCGCCTAGCTCTGCTCCGCGGTACGCGCCTTGCGCAGCCAGAACATCGCCGTCACCGGGAGCAGTACGGGGATGAACAAGTACCCCATGCCGTAGTCCGACCACACCGTGGCGTCGGGGAAGGCGGACGGGTCCACGAGGGTCCAGGTGCCCACGGTCAGTACGCCCACGAGCTCGGCGGCGCAGCACACCAGCGCCGCCTTGCGGGCCGTTTCGCCGCCGCGGACCAGGGAGTACGTGATGAAGCCGTACACGAGGCCCGCGACCGCGGAGAGCGAGTAGGCGAGCGGCGCCTTGTCGAACTCCGTCGCGATCTGCACGACGGAGCGCGAGACGGCGCCGACGACCATCACGCCGTACAGCCAGACCAGCAGCATGCCCGGACCGCTGATGAGCCGTGTCCGCGCGGGCTTCTCCTCGGTCACAGGCACCTCAGCCTCCCCAGATGTCATAGAGCCGCACCTGAAGCACGGCGAGCACCACACCGCCGGCCGCGACCGTCACCGAGCCCCAACGGGTGCGCTCCGCAAGCGACATGAAGCCCGCCGCCGGGATGCAGGCGAACGCGCCGACCAGATACGCCACGAAGATCGTCGTGCCCTGTTCCGGCTTCTCGCCGCGCGCCAGCTGGACGATCCCGACCACCATCTGCACCAGGGCGAGCAGTGACACCACCGCCATACCGATGAAGTGCCAGTCCTTCGTCGGCTGGTCGCGATAGGCGGCCCAGCCGCACCACGCGGCGAGCACGAGCGCGGCGACGGCCGTAGCGACCGTCAGGGCATCAAGCATGACGCGACCCTATTACGGGCCAAAAGACCCGATGCGCCCGCCCCCGGGGTGCCCCGCAGGGTCGAGGGCATGAAGATCCAAGCCGATGCCCCACTGTTCGGCAACGGAACGCTCGTTTCGCCCCTTGAGTCGGTGCACCGGTGCTGGACCAGGCGGGTCGAGGGGTACGGGACCACTGCCGAGGAGTTCGCCCGGGTCGATCTGCACGGGCGCCCCGCCGCCGAGACAGCCGCCGACCTGCTGCCCGCGATGGGGGAGGGCCCCGGAGGCCGTCGTACGCATCGAGCAGCCGGAGGTCGAGGACGTGGCGGGCGGCGTGCAACTGCCGCCGGGAGGACCACCGTGGCATTGACCACAACCCACCAGGCCGTCGAGCTGGCCGCGGACGTCGTGGTCGAGGACCTCTCTGCCGTGTCGGCCCTGGTCATGGGCGCGGGACTGGAGATCTCCGCCAGGGTCTGACGTGTGTCCACCGCTGTCCGCGATGCGGACAGCGGTTCCGGGTCACGTGCGTACGTGTGATTCACTTTTTTCATGACCACGACGAGCAGCCGCATCCTTGCGACCGAGGCGACCATGACGCCCGGTGCTCGCTGTATGTGTCGAATGTGCGCCTTCTAGAGGCCCCTGCACCATCTGAGGGCCTCGCGCCCCGAAGCGAGACCGCTCACGTCTGCCCGTACGACCTTCTCGTACGCGACTGAGCCTGCCCCGCGCACGCAGTTCTGCCGAAGCCCGGAGTTCTCCGAGGCCCGGCTTTCATCGCCACCGCGAGAACCGTGCCGCGTTCCCACCGAATGCACCTGTGCCCGGCGCACACCCACGCCCCGCACACGACAGTGACGGAAAACCCCAGTGATCACGACATCAGGCCTCACCAAGGTCTATCGTTCGCGCGGCCGTGAGGTCCTCGCCCTGGACGGCGTCGATCTGCACGTCCGCGAAGGCGAGGTGTACGGCGTCATCGGACAGTCCGGTGCCGGCAAGTCCTCCCTCATCCGCTGCGTCAACCTCCTGGAGCGCCCCACAGTCGGCACAGTGACCGTCGCCGGGCAGGACCTCACGGCCCTGGCCGGGCGCGGTCCGCGCGCCGGCAGGGAATTGCGGAAGGCGCGCAGCCACATCGGCATGGTTTTCCAGCACTTCAACCTGCTGGCCTCGCGGACCGTCCAGGACAACGTCGAGCTGCCGCTGGAAATCCTTGGCACGTCAGGGAAGGAACGCTCCCGCAAGGCGCTCGAACTGCTCGACCTGGTCGGCCTCTCCGACAAGGCCAAGGCCTACCCGGCCCAGCTCTCCGGCGGCCAGAAGCAGCGTGTCGGCATCGCCCGCGCCCTGGCCGGCGACCCGAAGGTGCTCCTCTCCGACGAGGCGACCAGTGCCCTCGACCCCGAGACCACCCGCTCCATCCTCCAACTGCTGCGCGACCTGAACCGGCAGCTGGGCCTGACCGTCCTGCTCATCACGCACGAGATGGACGTCGTCAAGACCATCTGCGACTCGGCCGCCCTCATGGAGAAGGGGCAGATCGTCGAGTCCGGCACCGTCAGCGAACTGCTCGCCACCCCCGGCTCCGAACTGGCCGCCGCGCTCTTCCCGGTGAGCGGCGACGCCTCCGCCGGCGACCGCACGGTCATCGACGTCACCTTCCACGGTGACGCCGCGACCCAGCCGGTCATCTCGCAGCTCTCGCGCACCTACAACATCGACATCTCGATCCTCGGCGCCGCGATGGACACCGTCGGTGGCAAGCAGGTCGGCCGGATGCGTATCGAACTGCCCGGCCGCTACGAGGAGAACGTCCTGCCGATCGGCTTCCTGCGTGAGCAGGGACTCCGGATCGACGTCCTGGGCAAGGAGCCCCTGCTGATGAAGGAAGGTGCCAAGTGACCTGGTCCGAAATGCAACCGCTGCTGGAGCAGGCCTGTTGGGACACCCTCTACATGGTCGGCTGGTCCACGGCCATCGCCATCGTCGGCGGTCTGCCGCTGGGCATCCTGCTGGTCCTCACGGACAAGGGCGGCCTGCTGCAGAACACCGTGCTGAACAAGGTCATCGGGCAGGTCGTGAACGTCGCCCGCTCGATGCCCTTCATCATCCTGATGGTCGCGCTGATGGGCTTCACCCGCTCGATCACCGGCACCACCATCGGCCGCGAGGCCGCCATCGTGCCGCTCGCGATCGGCGCGATCCCGTTCTTCGCCCGGCTCGTTGAGACGGCTGTCCGCGAAGTGGACGGCGGGCTCGTCGAGGCCGTGCAGTCGATGGGCGGCAACACCTGGACCGTCGTCCGCAAGGTGCTCGTCCCCGAGTCGCTGCCGTCGCTGATCTCCAGCACCACCACGACGATCGTCGCGCTCATCGGCTACTCCGCGATGGCCGGCACGGTCGGCGCCGGCGGCCTCGGCGACATCGCCATCCGCTACGGCTACCAGCGCTTCGAGACCGAACTGATGTGGATCACGGTCGCCATCCTCGCCGTGGTCATCTCCCTCATCCAGTTCGTCGGCGACTACGCCGCACGTGGGCTGCACCGCCGCGGCGGACAGTCCGGCGCCGCCCCGCGGCTGCGGCTGCTGAAGGCCAGGGCGCCGGCGAACTCCGGGGCGACCGGCACCGAGTCACCCGCCTCCGAAGCGCCCGCGGCCGACGTCAGCAAGGTCGCCTGACGCCTCGTACGACCCCTCCCATACGTCCCCACCCCACCCGCAGATGTCCCCGCCCACCCTTCGCGGGGTCGCTCCACCCATCAGGAAAGGCACTTTTCGTGCGTAACACCGCCAAGATCACCGCCGCCGTCCTCGCCGCCGGAGCCCTCACCCTGGGACTCACCGCCTGCGGCTCGGAGGAGGCCTCCGGCTCCGGCTCCGACGCGAGCGGACCGCTGGTCGTCGCCGCCAGCCCGGTCCCGCACGCCGAGATCCTCACCTACGTCAAGGACAACCTGGCGAAGGACGCGGGCCTCGACCTGGAGGTCAAGGAGTTCACCGACTACGTCACGCCCAACACGGCGACCGAGGACGGGTCCGTGACCGCCAACTACTTCCAGAACCAGCCGTACCTCGACGACTTCAACAAGAAGAACGGCACCCGCATCGTGCCCGCCGTCACGGTGCACCTGGAGCCGCTCGGCCTCTACTCCGACAAGGTTGAGAAGGCCGACGAGCTGAAGAGCGGCGCGACGATCGCAGTCCCGAACGACACGGTCAACGAGGCGCGGGCGCTCAAGCTGCTCGCGGCCGACGGGGTCATCACGCTCAAGGACGGCGCGGGCAACGACGCGACCCCCAAGGACATCGCGAAGAACCCGAAGAACCTCAAGTTCAAGGAGCTGGAGGCGGCCCAGACCCCGCGCTCCCTCGACGACGTCGACGCCGCCGTGATCAACGGCAACTACGCCATCGAGTCCGATCTCAAGCCCGCCGAGGACGCCCTCGTCCTGGAGTCCGCCAAGGACAACCCGTACGGCAACTTCCTCGCCGTCAAGGAGGGCAACGAGGACGACCCGCGCGTCAGGAAGCTCGCCAAGCTCCTGACCTCCGCCGAGGTGAGGAAGTTCATCGAGGACAAGTACCAGGGGTCGGTGCTGCCGGTCACCTCCGGCTGACGCCGCTTCACCTGCACTCACGGAGTCGACTCGTCGACAATGAGTCGACTCCGTGGTGCAGTTCGGTGCTCACATGCTGCATGCTGGGCAGTTCAGCAGGCCCGACGGTCCCTGAAGGTTACGGAGCGGCGCATGACGAACACCTTCCCCGACATCTCCCTCAGCACGGAGCGGTTGGTGCTGCGCCCTCTCGAGGACGACGACGTTTCCGCCCTCACGGAGATGATGAACGACGAGCAGGTCGTCGCCTGGACGTCGGTCTCGCAGCCCTTCACCGAGGACGCCGCCCGCACCTGGATCACCGAGTACGCGCCCACCGAGCGCACCTCGGGCCGCGGACTCGACCTCGCCGTCACCGAGTTCCTCACCCAGCGTCTGGTCGGCGTCATCCAGCTGAGCAAGGCCGACTGGCACGTACGTGCCACCGAGATGTCGTACATCATCGCGCCCTGGGCACGCGGCGAGGGCTACGCCTCGGAGGCCGCACTCGCCACCGCCCACTGGCTGCTGCGCGACCAGAAGTTCGAGCGCCTGGAGCTGCGTACGGCGGCCGACAACACCGCCTCCCAGCAGGTCGCCCAGAAGATCGGCTGTATCAGCGAGGGTGTCCTGCGCGGCGCCTGTATAGCCAGGACCCGCACGGAGGACGGCGGCTGGGCCGACCTGCGTACGGACTACATCGTGTGGAGCCTGCTCCCCGAAGACCTCGACGGAGTCGGCGAGGAGTCCGCCGACTCCAGCGGTTTCATGTACTCCGACTGGAACTGACTGGAACCAAACGGAGGGGCGGCCGCCGCGCCCCCCGCCCACATCACCACAAGTCACCAGGTACGCTCACGGGGCTCCGCACACCCTCCCCACTCTCGGCTCCTCCCCCCTACTCTCGGCTTCGCTCGAGCGGGGGGACCCCCATGAGCGGGGGAACCCCCATTCGACCTGCGAAGACTTCAGGAGACTGACGACGATGGCCGACCGGGTCACGGTGATCGGCTGGGACGGCTCGCCGCTGACCGATGTGGCGCGCTCCGCACTCGGCGCCGCCACACTGGTGGCCGGCGCGGCCCATCATCTGGCGCTGCCCGAGGTGCCTCAGGCCGCCGAACGCATCCGGCTCGGCAGCGTCGCCCTCGCCGCCCGCCGTATCGCCGGACACCGCGGCAGCGCCGTGGTCCTCGCCGACGGCGACCCGGGCTTCTTCGGAGTCGTACGCACCCTGCGGGCCCCCGAGTTCGGCCTCGAGGTCGAAGTGGTGCCCGCGGTCTCCTCGGTCGCCGCCGCCTTCGCCCGTGCCGGAATGCCCTGGGACGACGCCCAGGTGGTCGTCGCCCACCGTCGCACCTTGCGACGCGCGGTGAACGTGTGCCGTGCCCACACCAAGGTCGCCGTCCTCACCTCGCCCGGCGCCGGACCGGCCGAACTCGGACTGCTCCTCGACGGAGTGCACCGCACCTTCGTCATCTGCGAGGAACTCGGCACCGACCGCGAACAGGTCACGATGCTCACCTCCGACAAGGCCGCCGACCACACCTGGCGCGACCCCAACGTCGTCATCGTCCTGGGCGGGCCCGTCGCCTCGACCGAGCGCGGCGGCTGGATCGCCGGACGCGACCCGGGCGCGGGCCCGCGCGGCTGGGCCCTGCCCGCCGAGACGTACGGCGGCGCGGTCGGCGAGGGCGAGAACGAGCCGCTGCGCGCCGCTCAACTCGCCCATCTGGGACCGCGCGTGGGCGACCTCGTCTGGGACATCGGCTCCGGCAGCGGCGCCTTCGCCACGGAGGCCGCGCGCTGCGGCGCCGGGGTCATCGCCGTGGACCGCGACCAGAACGCCTGCGCCCGCGCCATGGACGCCGCCCGCCGCTTCGGCGTACAGCTCCAGATCGTGCACGGCACCGCGCCGCACATCCTGGAGAACCTGCCCGAACCCGATGTCGTACGCGTCGGGGGTGGGGGTGCCGCGGTGGTCTCCGCCGTCGCCGATCGGCGCCCCCAGCGGATCGTCACGCACGCCGCGACACGCGACGCGGCCGAACTCATCGGCAGGGACCTGACGGAGCACGGCTATCAGGTCGAGTGCGCGCTTCTGCAGTCCGTCGAACTGGACACCCGCGCCTGGACGGAGAAGGAACGGAGCGTCGCGTTCCTGCTCTCAGGAGAACTGGGGCGGCGCGATGGGGGTACCCCCAGGCGTTGAGCACTGGGGGAATCTCGTTGAGGGGTGGTGGTCGGGCGACGGGCGGGCCTGCCCGACAGCGCCCCGTGATCCTGGTGTCGTACCGCTCGCGGTAGGCTGACCGATCGTTGTACTGCGTCGGCTTGTCCGAAATTTCGTCGGTCAATGTCCGGAAAACGGCCCCGTTTTGGGGTGCGCGTGGTACGGCGCACCCGGAGGGCGCGCAACGTGGCGCAGTCCACAGCGGGCCGTGGCGGGATCACCCTGCCGCGGTGGACGACAGACCGCGACAATGCTTGTCAATGGCTTTGTCGACTGTCGTTCGTGCCGCCTGGCACGCATGCTCGTTCTTCACTGCGAGCGGTCGGTGTGCCGCTCCGGACGAGCAGGTCGTAGAGCACAAACCGATGGGCGAGGGGTACGCATGACCGACACCGGCCAGATCCCGGGCGAGGGACTGCCGGAGAGCGCAGGCATGGTGGAGCAGCCGGGCGCCCAGGCGCCGGGTGCGTACCCCTACCTCTCCGAGACCCCCGCCGAGGACCACGAAGACCTGTTGCTGCTGCCGGGCGCCCAGGGCGCCTGGGGCAACGAGGTCTCTCCGCCGCCACCGGCTCCCGTCCCCGAGGTCGTGCATGAGCCCGGGCCGCATGAGATGTCGGGCCGGGACAGCGGATCGGTCGATCTGGGAGGCGTTCGGCTGCCAGAGCCCGAGCCTGCTCCCGAGCCCGCATCTGTGTCCGCTCCCGAGCCTGCACGGCAGGCGCCCGCGGCCCGCCGTCCGCTGCACCTCGGTCCGCCGACACCGGACAGCGCCGGGAGCCCGGTGCGTTCGCTGGCCGACCGGGGTCCGGCCGGCCCTGTGGCCGTACGGCAGTCCGGTCCGCCCACGATGGGTCCCGAGTACCTCGACGTTCCGCGCGACGAGATCGCGTTGCAGGGGGCGGCACCTTGGGGGGCCCGGGGTCAGGCGGGCCTTGAGGGGGGCGCCGCAGAAACGGTCGTCCGGGGTGTCGAGGAGGGCGACGGAGCGGGGCCGGGGCAGGGCTCCGAGGGTGTGGGGGTCGGTGAGGTTCCTCAGGTCGGCCAGGAGGTCGGGGCTCCGCAGGTCGTGGAGGAGGCGGTCGGTGAGGGGGCTTCTGGTCCTGATGCCGCCCAGGGTTCCGATGTCGGCCACGGTTCCGAGGCCGTGGAGGCTTCCGCCGACGTGCCGGTGACGGAGTCCGTACCAGTTCCCGAGGTCCAGGGTCCCGCTGAAATCCCGGACGCCGCACAGGAGTTCGCGGCTTCGGCTCCGCGCAACCCGGAAGCCGAGCAGATCCCGCAGGCCGCACCCCCGGAGGCTGCCTACGTCTCGGATGACGTGCCCGGGGCAACGGAACACCCCGCACAGCAAGGGGAATCGGGACAGTACGAGGAACCCGCACAGCACGAGGAACCCGTACACCTTGAGGCTCCCGCGCAGGCGGCGCACACGCCCCAACACGCGGAAGCCGCGCACTTCCAGCCCGTCCCGGCGGTCTCGCACTTCCCGCAGGCGCCCGAGCCCCAGCTGCCTCCGCACGCCGCTGAACCGCAACTCCAGGACCACGCCGAGCAGTTCACGGAAGCCGAGCCGCAGGCCTCGGTCACCGGCGCGGACGAGGCGGCGCAGCCCGTGGCCACCGAGGAAGCCGCGCAGTTCGCGGAACACGCGGAGGCATCGGGACAATTCGACGCCCAGGCCCATGCCCCGGCCCCCGCCGAGCCGCAGCAAGCCGCGCTCGCCGACGCCGCAGTACACGCGCAAGCCCCCGAGCAGGCCCAACCCGACCAATCTCTCGGCCAGTTCGTGCCCGTCGAAGGCACCGTCCCGACGACGCCCCACCTCGCCCCGACACCCCCGCATGCCATGACCATCCCGCCCCTTCCGGAGTCGGAACCCCTCCCGGAGGCGGAGCACCCCGCAGAGGCGGAGCACCCCGCGGAGGAGGCACCGGCCGCCGAGGAGGAGCCCGCGCCCGCCGCCGCGGAGGCCGCTGAACCTACGGACCCTGAGCACCCCGTCGTCACGTTCCCGGCTCCCCGCGAGGTCGAACAGACTGAACCGGTCGCCGCCGAGCCCGAGGCAACTCCCGTACCGGAGCCCACCGTTGAGGACGCCGAGGACGCTGAGGACCCGGCACAGCAGCAGCCCGTAGCGGCCCAGCAGGCGGAGGACCTGGACACCCGTGCCGCCGCCGATCAGGCCGAGCGAGCCGAGCAGGCAGAGAGCACGGCCCACGTCATGAAGGTACGCGAGTCCACCACCCCCGCCGCCCCTGGCTACGACGACGCCGAGCGCGAGGCCGTCCTGCGCGTCATGCGCGAACGCCGCGACATCCGCAACGGCTTCCGCGGTGATCCCATCCCGCACGAGGTACTGCTCCGCGTGCTGGAGGCGGCGCACACCGCGCCGTCCGTCGGTCACTCCCAGCCCTGGGACTTCGTCGTCATCCGCTCCGCCGACACCCGGCGCACGATGCACGAACTGGCCATGCGCCAGCGCGACGCGTACGCGAAGTCGCTGCCCAAGGGCCGCGCGAAGCAGTTCAAGGAACTGAAGATCGAGGCCATCCTCGACACCCCGGTGAACATCGTCGTCACCGCCGACCCGACCCGCGGCGGCCGTCACACCCTGGGCCGCCACACACAGCCGCAGATGGCCCCGTACTCCTCCGCGCTCGCGGTCGAGAACCTGTGGCTGGCCGCCCGTGCCGAGGGCCTCGGCGTCGGCTGGGTCAGCTTCTTCGACGAGCGCGAGATGGTCCGCACCCTCGGCCTGCCCGAGCACCTGGAGGTCGTGGCGTACCTCTGCGTGGGCTACGTGGACGAATTCCCGGAGGAGCCGGAGCTGCTGCAGGCCGGCTGGTCCAAGCGCCGCCCGCTGTCCTGGGTCGTCCACGAGGAGACGTACGGCCGCCGTGCCCTGCCCGGCGAGGAGCCGCACGACCTGCTCGCCGAGACCGTCTCCAACATCCGCCCGCTGGACGCGAAGGCGCTCGGCGAGGCATGGGAGCGCCAGAAGCGCATGACAAAGCCCGCAGGCGCGCTCGGCATGCTGGAGATCATCTCCGCGCAGCTGAGTGGCCTGTCCCGGATGTGCCCGCCCCCGATCCCGGAACCGGCCGCCGTCGCGATCTTCGCGGGCGACCACGGCGTGCACGCCCAGGGCGTCACCCCGTGGCCGCAGGAGGTCACCGGCCAGATGGTGGCCAACATCCTGGGCGGGGGAGCGGTCGTCAACGCCTTCGCCAGCCAGGTCGGTACCGAGGTCTGCGTCGTCGACGTGGGAGTCGCCTCCGACCTGCCCGCGACCCCGGGCCTGCTGCCGCGCAAGGTCCGGGCCGGCACCGCCGACATGACGACCGGCCCCGCGCTGACCCGCGAGGAGGTCAAGCAGGCGATCGAGGTGGGCATCGACACGGCCCGCGACCTGGTGGCCGCGGGGAACAAAGCCCTGATCACCGGCGAGATGGGCATCGCGAACACGACCGCCTCCGCCGCCCTGATCGCCGTCTTCACGGACACCGACCCCTCAGAGGTGACCGGCCGCGGCACCGGCATCAACGACGAGACGCTGGCCCGCAAGACCGAGGTCGTACGCCGCGCCATCCAACTCCACCAGCCGGACCCGTCCGACCCCGTCGGCGTCCTCGCCGCGGTCGGTGGCCTCGAACACGCCGCGATGGTCGGCCTGTTGCTCGGCGGCGCGTCCCTGCGTACGCCGGTGATCCTGGACGGCGTAAGCGCCGGCGCCGCCGCCCTGGTGGCCCGCGCCATCGCCCCCGAGGTCCTGGCAGCCTGCATCGCGGGCCACCGCAGCGCCGAACCGGGCCACGTGGCGGCCCTGAACAAACTGGGCCTGCGTCCCCTGGTGGACCTGGACCTCCGCCTCGGCGAGGGCACCGGCGCCCTCCTGGCCCTCCCCATGGTCCAGAGCGCAGCAAGGGCAATGCACGAGGTGGCAACGTTCGACTCAGCAGGGGTAACCGAAAAGTAAGCGAACCAGACTCCGGAGTCGTTGGTCTGTGGGCAGTCGTTCCGCAGGGCGGAACGGGTGGGCACAGGCCAACGACGGCCCGCACCCCACAACGTTGCCCACCCGCCCCCCGGTTCCGGGAAGGGGCGGGCCTGGGGAAAGAACCCCTCCCACCCCAGCCACCCACCACCCCGCACCTTAAAATCCGCATGTCAGGGGCGCTCCAGAGCCGCAGTGCCCCGCCCCCGCACCGCCGCATGAGGGAGCCGCACCTCCATGGCCGAACACCCCGCCTACCCCGTAGGCCTCCGCCTCACCGGCCGCCGAGTAGTAGTCCTCGGCGGCGGCCAGGTGGCCCAGCGCCGCCTCCCGGCCCTGATCGCAGCAGGCGCGGACATTCACCTCGTATCCCCGACAGCCACCCCCTCCGTAGAGGCAATGGCAGACGCAGGCGAACTCACCTGGGAGAGGCGTCCCTACGAGGAGGGCGACCTGGCCCAGGCCTGGTACGCCCTGATCGCCACCGGCGACACGGCAGCGAACACAAGGGCCTCGGCCGAGGCAGAAGCCCACCGCGTCTGGTGCGTACGCTCCGACGACGCGGACGCGGCCACAGCCTGGACCCCCGCGACGGGCCACAGCGAAGGCGTCACCGTAGCCGTCCTCACCACGAACGCCCGGGGCCGCGACCCCCGCCACACCGCAGCCATCCGCGACGCGGTGGTCGAGGGCCTCCGCGACGGCACTCTCGTAGCCCCGCATCACCGCACCCGCACCACCGGAGTCGCCCTGGTCGGCGGCGGCCCCGGCGACCCGGACCTGATCACGGTCCGCGGCCGTCGCCTCCTCGCCGAGGCGGACGTGGTGATCGCGGACCGTCTGGGCCCCCGCGACCTGCTCGCCGAACTCCCGCCGCACGTCGAGGTGATCGACGCGGCGAAGATCCCGTACGGCCGTTTCATGGCCCAGGAAGCCATCAACAACGCGCTCATCGAGCACGCGAAACAGGGCAAGTCCGTGGTCCGTCTCAAGGGTGGCGACCCCTTCGTCTTCGGCCGCGGCATGGAGGAGGCCCAGGCGCTGGCCGAGGCGGGCATCGCCTGTACGGTCGTTCCCGGCATCTCAAGCTCGATCTCGGTCCCGGGCGCCGCGGGCATCCCGGTCACGCACCGGGGGGTGGCCCACGAGTTCACGGTCGTCAGCGGTCATGTCGCCCCCGACGACGAGCGCTCCCTGGTCGACTGGCCGGCCCTGGCCAAGCTCCGAGGCACCCTGGTCGTCCTGATGGGCGTCGACAAGATCGGCGCCATCGCGCGCACGCTGATCGACAACGGCAAGCCGGCCGACACTCCCGTGGCCCTCGTCCAGGAGGGCACGACGGCCGCCCAGCGCCGGGTCGACGCGACCCTCGAAACGGTGGCCGAGACCGTCAGCGCCCAGGACGTGAAGCCCCCGGCGGTCATCGTCATCGGCGACGTGGTGAACGTAGGCCCGGACACCTCCGCGTAACCCGGGGTAACCCAACCCTGTCCGAGCCGTTGGCACCGCACCCAGGACAAGGCAGTATCACCCTGTGGCCGATCTCATCACCGTTGAGGAACCCGACGACCCGCGCCTGCGCGACTACACGGGCCTGACCGACGTCGAGCTGCGCCGCAAGCGCGAGCCCGCCGAGGGCCTGTTCATCGCCGAGGGCGAGAAGGTCATCAGACGTGCCAAGGACGCCGGTTACGAGATGCGCTCGATGCTGCTCTCCGCCAAGTGGGTCGACGTCATGCGCGACGTCATCGACGAACTCCCGGCCCCGGTGTACGCGGTGAGCCCCGAGCTCGCCGAGCAGGTCACCGGCTACCACGTGCACCGCGGCGCCCTCGCCTCCATGCAGCGCAAACCGCTGCCGACCCCCGACGATCTGCTTCAGACGGCCCGCAGGGTGGTCGTCATGGAGTCGGTCAACGACCACACCAACATCGGCGCGATCTTCCGCTCCGCCGCCGCCCTCGGCATGGACGCGGTCCTCCTCTCACCGGACTGCGCGGACCCGCTCTACCGCCGCAGCGTGAAGGTCTCCATGGGCGCCGTCTTCTCCGTCCCGTACGCGCGTCTCGACACCTGGCCCAAGGGCCTGGAGACGGTCCGCGAGGCGGGTTTCGCCCTCCTCGCGCTCACTCCGGACGAGAAGGCCAAGAGCCTCGACGAGGTGGCCCCGCACCGGATGGAACGGGTCGCCCTGATGCTGGGCGCGGAGGGCGACGGCCTGTCCACCCAGGCCCTGGTGGCCGCGGACGAATGGGTCCGCATCCCGATGGCCCACGGGGTGGACTCGCTGAACGTGGGAGCAGCGGCAGCGGTGGCCTTCTACGCGGTCGCGACGGGGCGCCCTCAGCCCTGAGGCTCCGTCTCGATCGTCGACTCGTACCGCTCGGACATCAGCTGCCCGTCCAGCGGTTTGAATTCCGCCTGTACGGGCTTCAGTTGCCGCTGCTCACCGCCGAGCCCGCGCTCCGGTCCCTGGCACCCTTGCGCCGCCGCGATCCCGAGCGCCACCAACAGCGTCACCACGACGAACACGAAGAGCCGCTGCCGCAGCAACCGCGGATTGGCGGGCCGCCGCCCGGACCCGGTGTTCCGCGGCCCCGGACGCCCGGCACCACTGCGCGGCGCCGCAGGCCGGCCGCCGGAGCCGGAGCGCGTCGAGTTGCCCCGCGACGGCACCGGTCGCGCCCCGTTCCGCGACGGCGTGCTGTTCCGTGGCGGCGTACCGCTCCGCGGCGGCGGGGGAGTGCCCTGCGTACGCCGCTGGGTGCGCTGGTCCGGGTGGTTCTCGGTGAGCCTCCCCGTCGGCCGGTCGGCCTCGCTCACGCGCGGCGCGGGCGGCCGGGCGGCACTCAGCCCCTGCGCCTCGCGGGACGCGATCTCCTTGAGCCGCAACGACAGTTGAAGCGTGCTCGGCCGCTCCTCCGGATCCTTCGCCAGACAGGCCCGTACGAGAGGGGCCAGCGCGTCCGGCACGCCCTTCAGCTGCGGCTCCTCGTGCACCACCCTGTAGAGCATCACTTCGGAACTGCCGTGCCCGAAGGGCGAGTCGGTGGTCGCCGCGTACGCCAGCGTGGCGCCGAGCGCGAACACATCCGTGGCCGGTGTGACGGTGGCACCCCGCACCTGCTCGGGCGCGAGGAAGCCGGGCGACCCCACCGCCGTACCGACGTGCGTGAGCGTGCTCGCACCCGTCGCCCAGGCGATACCGAAGTCGATGATGCGTGGCCCCTTCGGGGACAGCAGGATGTTCGACGGCTTGAGGTCCCGGTGCACGACACCGGCCTCGTGCACGGCGACGAGCCCCTCGGAGAGGGCGGCGCCGACGGCCGCGACCTCGGCCGCGGAGAGCGGCCCCTCCTCGGCGACCTTGTCGTGCAGCGAGGGCCCGGGAACGTACTGCGTCGCGAACCACGGACGGTCCGCTTCCAGATCCGCGGCGACGAGCCGGGCGGTACACCCGCCCCGGATCCGCCGCGCCGCCGACACCTCGCGCGCGAACCGCGACCGGAACTCCTGGTCCTCCGCCAGATCCGGCCGGATCACCTTCAGCGCGACTCGCTGGCCACGCCGGTCGGAGCCCAGATAGACAACGCCCATCCCACCCGCGCCGAGCCGTCGGTGGATCTTGAACGAGCCGACGGCACGCGGGTCCTCGCGCCTCAGGCGCATCATCGCCATGTCCATCCCCGCTGCCCGGTCCGTTTGACGTGGCACAGCTTACGTTTCCGTGGCCGGGTGCGCGCAGAGGCCGCGCCCTCGCGGCCCGGCCGATTGTCAGTGCCGGGTGCGAAACTTGAAAGATGGTCAGGGGACGGGCGAATACAGCGGCTTTGGGCTGCCGGGATCCCCAACCATCGGTCGCAGAAGGGGGATTGGGCCCGTGAAGGGTGATCGAGTGGAGATAGTCGTGGACGCCGGGGACACGACGCGCACATACGAGGTGGTGGCGAGCCGCGCGGGGCGCCGGGTGGAGACGGCGGTCCGCAGAGGAGTCGTGGAAGTGAGCGAAGTCACTCGCAGCGGAGGGGTGGTCCGCACGGCCCGGTTCATGGCGAACAGGGTGCTGGCCCTGGTCGAACAGCCCGTGCCCAGGGAGGACAGCTCGGAACAGACAGGGCAGACCGGACGTCCCCTCCGGGAAGACCCCGAGACCTAGGACCTCGTCTCCACCCAGGGGAGTACTCCGCAGGTCGTCGGTCATCCTCCGGGAGGCCCGGCAATCGGTACGACGGCATGACGCCCCATGGGCCTCGCCCACCTAGATTTGAAGTCAAGCGGCGGGTGCAGCACTCGTCCCCCGAGGTCAGACACCCGCCGCTGCCAGACAGCAGGAGATCCAACAACAGCCAGAGCTTCATCAACAGAAGGTCAGGAGAGGGACCATGGCGGACACGGCACCGCGGACGATGATCCGCACGCGGGGACGCAGGGCGCACAGCGCCACGTTCGGTACCCGCCGGTCCGGCCAGCGCCACCCCTTGGTGGCGACGGCCATGGTCCTTCCCCTGGCGACCCTGCTCGTGGTCGTTTTCGGCGGCTGGGAAGCAGTGGTCACACAAGCGTCGTCCGTGGGCGTGATGCTGGGGCGCTGAGCGGCGCCCCAGGCCCGGAAGAGCGGTCCGGGCGGGGACATCCGGCCATGAAACCCCGTGGGGACGGGGGTGCGGCGGACGGCACAAATGCCCGCGCAGCTGGGGAGCTGCGCGGGCGTTTTTGTGCGCCTAAACCGGCGCCGCTCTCGCGGACCTGGTTGCTCGCCGTTGTGGTTGCTCAATTGATGGTTGCGGTTCGAGGCCTGTTTGCTGGCTGCGTACGCTCACAGGGTTGCCCCGGGCTTGCGGGGTTGAGCCGGCGACGTACGACCTCAGGGGGATCCGAGTGACTGTAGAGGTGCTGCCCACTCTCGCCGCGAAGGTACGCGCCGCGGTGCACCCGGGTGCGGGTGTCTGCGCCTGCGGCACCGAGGCGTCCTCCGTACTGGCCGATCGGCCCGACGGCACCGTCGTCCGGCATGCGGACACCGTGGCGAAGGCGCACGCCCCCGGCACCGATCCCGGCGAGCTCGCGGCACGTATGGCCGTCGCCGCGCACCGGGCCCTCGACGGCGTCCTTCTGGCGCCGCTCAGCCCGGGTGCCGCCGAACTGCACGGCCGCCTGGTCACGTTCTGGCCGTACGGCACCCCCGTGGACCCCGAAACCCCTGAAGCCGCCCCCTGGGAGGAAGCCGCCACCCTCCTCGCCCGCCTCCACCGGACGCCCGAAACCGTACTCCCGTCCGGCCTGCCGCCGATGCGTGGCCCGGCGAAGGCGGCTCGCGCCATCGCCCGCCTCCATGCGGCCGGCCCTCACCCGGCAGCCGCTCCGGTCCTGCGAGCCTGGTCCGTCCTCCCCGCCTGGGCGCGGGACGAAGCCTCGATGCCGGATACCCGCACGCTGTGCCACGGTGACCTCCACCTGGGCCAGCTTGTCCACGACCCGGGCGGTGCCTGGCTGCTGATCGACATCGACGACCTCGGCCGGGGCGACCCCGCGTGGGATCTGGCCCGCCCCGCCGCCTGGTTCGCCTGCGGCCTGCTCCCACCTGACGAGTGGATCCGCTTCTTGACGGCGTACCAGAAGGCTGAGGGCCCCGCGGTCCCCACGGACACCGATCCCTGGCCCGCTCTGGACGTCCCGGCCCGCGCCCTCACCGTCCAGACGGGGGCCCAAGCGATCGCGAAGGCGATGACGGCCGACCGTGCGCTCGACGAGGTGGAGGTGGCGGTGATCGACGCCTGTGACCGAATGTCCGCACACCCGCCGGAGTTGGCGCCAGGTTTCCCGACGTAGGGTGCAACCGACCGAAGCCGGGCAGTGTCTGTCCTGGCGAAGCAGTACCGACCGGCGAGGAGTTGAGCCGACCATGCAGTGTCCGAAGTGCCGTGCGCCGATGCACACGTACAACCGCAATGGCGTCCAGATCGAGCAGTGCAGCGGCTGCCGCGGGATCTTTCTCGACTACGGCGAGCTGGAGTCGCTGACCCGCCTGGAGTCCCAGTGGCAGCAGCCCGCGCCGCCGCCCCCGGCCGCTCCGGCGGCCCCGCAGGCCTACCCCGCCGCGCCCGCGCCCGCATGGGGCGCCCCGCACGGTGGCCATGGCGGTCACTACGGCCACAAACGGCAGAAGAGCTTCGGCCACATGCTCTTCTCCTCCTGACCACGTCCGAGGAGTACCCCGCATGACGAAGCCCCGGCCGTACGAGACGGCCGGGGCTTCGGCTGGTGCGCGATACTGGGATTGAACCAGTGACCTCTTCCGTGTCAGGGAAGCGCTCTCCCGCTGAGCTAATCGCGCGGGCGGCCTGTCCGGGCCGGTGAGGAGATATTGGCACGCCTCTGGCCTGCACCGCAAATCCGTTGACGTCCGTGGACGTTCGCCGCTGTGCGCGCCGGTTGTCACGCAGTTAGTCACTCAGTCGGCGCGGTTAGTCACTCACTGCGGCAGGTCTGGACTGAGGTCGGTGGAATCTCGCCCTGCTGTTTGCCCCCTCGATGCCAACCATGGGCGCGACGGTCGCTGAAGGTCGCTGTGGTGGTCGAGCGGGTTCCTGAGATCGCTGGCTGGTTGGCCGTGGTCGCCGTGGTTGCTGTACTTCACTGCTGTACAGCAACCATCGTTAGGGCCGGAGCAACTTAGCGAGGATGATCGCCGCCACTGCAGAGAAGAGCCACGGCTTCCTGATGCTCCGGACGACAGCATCACGGCTCAGTTCCCTGATGAGCACGACCAAGGCGAACATCAGGAGTGCACCCGGTAGCAGGTCAACGACGGATTCAGGGATTCCCATGTGGGGCATG
The DNA here is from genome assembly GCF_000716805.1 of Streptomyces yerevanensis. Classification (NCBI taxonomy): domain Bacteria; kingdom Bacillati; phylum Actinomycetota; class Actinomycetes; order Kitasatosporales; family Streptomycetaceae; genus Streptomyces; species Streptomyces yerevanensis. The sequence continues at coordinate 21,103 of NZ_JNWJ01000035.1, forward strand.
CCGAGATAGTAACCAGGTGCTGCGGCGTCCCGTCCTGCTCGTCGCGCCCGCTCAGTGCATCGGCGCTGACGCGGGCTGTGACGGGCTCGAATTGCCCGCTGCCATGTCGATCTGATGAGTTGCTGCGCTCAACCCGACTCTGCGGCGGTGAAGATGTTCCACGTGGAGAGCATCCACACCGACGCAGCGGCCGCCGTCCGGCCCTTACACCGAGCCCAAAGGTTCATGATGATCACCTTGCCCTCCTGGAGTCGCTTCGAAAGATCGAACGACGGACAGATGGTGGAGGCGGTGATCACGCACATCGCGATGAGCCATACCGGTTCGGGAGTCGAGTTCAACCCAGCAACCCCGAGGAGTGTTGCACACGACGTAGCGGTCGGCGGAGCGACTTTGGCCGGGAGCTGCTTTGGCGCGAGTGATCATGGCCCCGTAAGCTTCCGGCGCGTCGGGCAGTCTGTGGACCTGCCCGTTAAAGCACGACGTTGGGGCCATGATCTTCGAGGCTCGCGCCAAAGTGGCTGGCTAAAGTCGCGGAGCCGACCGCCCCAGCCACAGCGGGTCTTCCCTTGTCCGCCCGCAGCCCGTAGCGCGCCGCCGGGCGGGGCCGCCGCTGGCGAAGACAGAGCGGCGGCCCCGCCAACAAGGCGGCGCGCGCCCGCGCCGTGCGCGGGTCTTGATTAAGTAGAGAAAATTTGACCGCGCTAGCGGCTTCTCATGCCGCTCTGAGGTCCTTGGGGCATGTTGCGAGCCTCTCACCAGCGGCTTAGTCGTTTGTCTCGAAGTGTCATATGCGAATCTTGAAAGACGGTTTGTCTCACATGAGACGCCGCAGGACTATGGAGCCATGTCCACACGGCGAAATCGGAGCCGCACGAAGACCGCTCAACGACGTCCACAGGTGACGATCTCAGGGCCTTCTGCTGCCACCACTCCTGAAGATGCCCGCGCCGATGCAGTACGGCGTCTCATCGAGCCTGGGAAGCAACGTCTTCACCTCGTAGCGGAGTTGGAGACCGTGGACACCGCCCTGCGCCCCTTGGTTGTTGAGGCCGTCCGGGCAGGCGTGCCGTATAGGCGCATCGCCGAACTCACGAGCATCTCTCGTGCGACGGTGGCGCGTTGGGGCAGTGGGAGCGCTGACAGCGCGTAGGAGAACCTCGGGGGCCGTGCCCGCTCCCCACCCAAGCCGTCTGGCCACGGTGGAGGACGCCTTCCCGTCGCTGGTCGACGACGTCGGCGTCAGGGTTGTGGCTCACCCCGAACTCCGAGCTGACCTATTCCGAGCCGATGACGACCTGTTGGTCACGACCCTGGTGGATGGGCTCGCTCCTGCGCTTTCCCCTGTCCTCCACCTACGTCGCATCGGTCCTGCGCCGCTTACTGCGGGTTACCTGACTGCGTTGGACCATGTCTTCACCAGGGCCACTCCCTGGGCGTCGATCAATGACCAGGAGTCCAAGGGGCGCGTGGGGGACACGGCGGACTGATCGGAGCCTGAAGATCCACTCATCGGTAGTCACGCAGATAGTCACTCGCTACGCGCCAGAGGCCGTCTCCCGTATCGGGAAACGGCCTCTGGCCTGTGTGGACGATACTGGGATTGAACCAGTGACCTCTTCCGTGTCAGGGAAGCGCTCTCCCGCTGAGCTAATCGTCCTTGGAGGTGGAGACGGGATTTGAACCCGTGTAGACGGCTTTGCAGGCCGTTGCCTCGCCTCTCGGCCACTCCACCAGGGGCGTGGGGTTCGGGAAGATCCCCACTTCCTGCGAGCGGACGACCAGGTTCGAACTGGCGACCTCAACCTTGGCAAGGTTGCGCTCTACCAACTGAGCTACGTCCGCTTGTCTGTTCCGCTCCGCTCGCGCGGTTCGGTGACGTGTTGAACTCTAGCGGATTCCGGGGCCAGTACAAAAACGCGTTTGTGCAGCGTGCTGCGGTGTGCCCGCCGGACGACACGGCCGGGGCACCCGCTCGGCGCCCGCCATAGACTCGCACCTGTGCACGACCTCCCAGCTCTCGCCCGCTTCGGCCCTCTCGTCGCGACCGGACTCATCGACGTCACGAGCGACCCCGCGGCGCTGGACTCAAGTGGCTTCTGGGCCGTCTCGGCAGACTTCGAGGGGCGCCTGGTGTGCGCCCGCTTCCGTGACGTACGCCATGAGCCGGTGCCCGCGCCGGTGCCGGGGGAGTGGCGGGGGCCCGTCGTGGACAACTGGACGTCGTCGCTCGACCGCGCCGCGTACATGGCGGGCGTACGCCGCATCCGCGAGCACATAGCGGCCGGCGAGGTCTACCAGGCGAACCTCTGCCGGGTGCTGTCCGCGCCCATCGCCCCGGACGCCGACGTGGACGCGCTCACCGCGCTGCTCGCCCGCGGCAACCCGGCGCCGTATGCCGGAACGATCCGCCTTCGCGACCACGGCGTCGAAACAGCCACCGCGTCCCCCGAACTCTTTCTGCGCCGAGAGGGGCGGATCGTCGAGTCGGGCCCGATCAAGGGCACCGGACGCACCGAGGCCGATCTCCTGGAGAAGGACTACGCCGAGAACGTCATGATCGTGGACCTGGTCCGCAACGACATCGGGCGGGTCTGTGCCACCGGCTCGGTGACCGTGCCCGACCTGTGCGTCATGGAGAAGCATCCGGGTCTCGTCCACCTCGTCTCGACCGTGCGCGGCGAGTTGCGCGAGGGTGCGGGCTGGCCGGAGCTGCTGGAGGCGACGTTTCCGCCCGGCTCCGTCACCGGCGCCCCCAAGTCCAGCGCCCTGCGGATCATCAAGGCCCTGGAGACGGCGCCCCGCGGCCCGTACTGCGGCGGCATCGGCTGGGTGGACGCCGACCGGGGGACCGGGGAACTGGCCGTCGGTATCCGTACGTTTTGGCTGGACCGATCCGCCAACGACGCGGCAGTGCTGCGCTTCGGCTCCGGCGCGGGTATCACCTGGGGGTCCGACCCCGAGCTCGAGTGGCGTGAGACGGAACTGAAAGCCGCCCGACTGCTGGCTGTAGCGTCGGGGGCGTACACAGGGGCGTACGACGCAAGCGGAGGGATCTTCACGTGAAGCTCTGGCTCGACGGTGGGCTGCGGGACATCGAGTCGGCCCGTGTCTCGGTCCTCGACCACGGACTGACCGTGGGCGACGGCGTCTTCGAGACCGTCAAGGCGGTCGACGGCCGGCCGTTCGCGCTCACCCGCCATCTCGACCGGCTCGCCCGCTCGGCGCACGGCCTCGGGCTGCCCGAGCCCGACCTCGACGAGGTACGCCGGGCCTGTGCCGCCGTCCTGGACGCCAACCCGATGCCGCTGGGCCGCCTGCGGATCACGTACACCGGGGGCATCTCCCCGCTCGGTTCCGACCGCGGCGAGCACGGGCCGACCCTCGTCGTCGCCCTGGGCGAGACCAGCCGGCGCGCCGACTCCACCGCCGTGATCACCGTGCCGTGGACACGCAACGAGCGCGGCGCACTCACGGGCCTCAAGACCACGTCGTACGCCGAGAATGTCGTCGCCCTCGCCCGCGCTCGCGAACAGGGCGCGACCGAGGCGCTGTTCGCGAACACCGTGGGTCGGCTGTGCGAGGGCACCGGGTCCAATGTCTTCGTGGTCCTCGACGGCGAGATTCACACACCTCCGATCGCCTCCGGCTGCCTCGCGGGCATCACGCGCGCGCTCACCGTCGAGTGGACCGGCGCCAAGGAGACCGATCTGCCACTGGACGTTCTGGAGCGGGCGGAGGAGATCTTCCTGACCTCGACCCTGCGCGACGTACAGGCCGTGCACCGGGTCGACGCGCGCGAACTCCCGGGCGCGCCCGGGTCGGTGACCGCCAAGGCCATGCGGATCTTCGACGAGCGGGCGGGCGACGACCTCGATCCGTGACGGGGACCGGCGCCCGCTAACTGGATGACCCGTTAACTGGATGACGTGGGCCCGCAGGCAAAGGGGCGGGCCCGCAGGGCCCTCGGTTGAGGGCGGTGGTGGGAGACGGGCGGGCGGGTACAACACCCCTGATGACCACCACCCTGCGGCCGACCGAGCCGCTTCAGCGCGACGCCAACGGGGCGCTGTCACGCCACTACAGAGTGTGCGTGAACAGCCGTCCCGTGGGCGCGATACACCTTGTGACCCACCACATCTTCGGGCCGTCCGTCGCCCAGATCCGTGAGCTGGAGATCGAGGAGCCGGACCGTGGACGCGGACGGGGCACTGTGGCCGCGCTCGCCGCGGAGGAGGTGGCGCGCGGCTGGGGCTGTACGCGGATCGAGGCGTCGGTGCCCGCCGAGGCGGAGGCCGCCCTGCGGCTGGCCACGGCCCTCGGTTACGTGCTGCGCAACCGCAACATGGAGAAGCGGCTCGACGGCACCGCGCCAGAACTGCCCGCCGGCAGTCGGGGGCGCCCCATGACGGAGGCCGAGTTCGAGCCCTGGATGGAGCGGGCCAAGGAGGACTACGTCCAGGACTGGATCGCCCGAGGCGTGCCCGAATCCGAGGCCCGCGCCAAGTCCGAGCGGGACCACGCCACTTCACTGCCGGACGGGCTCGACAGCGAGGGCATGGAGTTCAGCGTCCTGGAACACGAGGGGACCCCGGTCGGCATGCTGTGGCTGGGGTCGCGCGACGGCTGGGGGTTCGTCTACGACGTCGAGGCCGACGAGCGGTGCCGGGGCCGAGGACACGGCCGTTCGCTGATGCTCCTGGCGGAGGCGCAGGCGATCGCCGCCGGACGCACCGGCATCCGCCTGAACGTCTTCGCCGGGAACACCCCGGCCGAGCGGCTCTACGAGTCACTCGGCTACCAGACGATCACCCACCACCTCTACAAGAACCTGCTGTAGGGGGCAGCCGAGAACCTGCTGCGGGGACGGCAGGGTCTTGTGGAGGGCCGGGCCTCGAAGCTGCCGACGGGAGCAGGTCTCTTCGGAGCTCAGGCCTCCCGCTCGACCAGCAGCCGGTCCACGATCTCCTCGATGCGCTCGCGCAGCCCCTCCTGGCTCTTGCCGCCGTCGAGGCGCTCGCCGTCGATGACGTACGTCGGCGTGCCGGTCACGCCGATGGCCTTGCCCTCGGCCTGGTCGGCGTCGACGATCAGGATGTGCCGGCCGTCGATCAGGGCGGTGTCGAACTCTTCGGCGTCCAGACCGAGTTCACGGGCCACCTCGACCAGGAAGGGTTCTCCCTTACGGTTCAGCTCCTCGATGCGGCCCAGCACCGCCTCGACGTACGGCCAGGCCTGGCCCTGTTCCGCGGCCTCCTCGGCAGCCTGCGCGGCTGCGAACGCGTGCTTGTGCTTCTCCAGCGGGAAGTGCCGCAGCCGCAGATCCAGCCGGTCGCCGTAGCGGGCGCGCAGCGCGCGTAGGTCGTCGAGGGCGCTACGGCAGTCGGGGCACTGGAGTTCGCACCAGACGTCCAGGACGGGGACGGCGGGGTGCGCGGGGGAGGAGTCGCTCATGTGCACCAGTCTCCCAGCCGTGGCCGAGGAGGCCCAAACCGTGGCCGAGGAGGCCCGAACGGGGACCTTCGAGGGTACGGAACGACGAGGGTACGGAAACGGGTACCTACAGGGGTACAGAGGAACCGGGCCCTGAGGAGGACCCGACCCGGAGATGTCCCTGAGGTCTGCCCGGACCATGGCATAGCGGGCACGGTGCGGTGCAGGATGGAAGGGACGAAGCGACCCTGCCCGAGCGAGTCCTGCCCTGGAGGACCGGATGATTGCCGAGACCGTCTGTTCCGCCGTCTCCGCGGCAGGCCTGGGTATCGCCGCGGTCACCGCGTATCGCAAGCGTTTCCTCGCGGCGGCTCGCCTGGTCGCGTACTCGTTGGTGCCCCTTGGCCTGGTGATGACCGGGGCCGTGGAATGGGCGGCCGACACCGCCTTCAGCCCGGTGGCCTGGGCGGGCTTCGGCGTGCTCGGCGCCGCGTGGCTGCTGTTCACGACCACGCGGGCCGTTGAGCGGCGCGGCGGCGGGACCCGCAAGGAACGCAGGGCGGCCCGGGCCGCGCAGCGCGAGGCGGTGGCCCCCACGGCCTCGGCGCCCTCGCTGGGCCCGGCGAAGAGTCCGGCGACCCGTCCCGAGTCCAAGACCAAGGCCAAGCCCCGTGCCGCCGAGCCAGGGGACGACTTCAGCGACATCGAAGCCATCCTGAAGAAGCACGGCATATGACGCGCGTATGACGCCGGGAGCAGGGCATATGCCGCTCTGAAACGACACAGTGAGCCGGGCGGTGCGCGGAGGGATGGAGCCCGGGATGCATGCCGGAATCCGCGTCTGAGCGGTCTATCCCAGATACTGGACCGTCACATCACGGATTTCAGCTAACTCCCCCATATTTCGGGCGTGTTGATCGCGTCGAGGCTCTCGGCTGCGTCATCATCGCCCGCGAGATGCTGGACACAACACAGAGCGACAGCGCCGCGCCCGAAGGGGAGCGGCGAGGTTGTCTCTTCGCACTTTCCCAGCCACCGCTGATGATCTTCCTTGCGGTGATCGGCTGTCTGCTGCTCATGGCTTCGCTGCACGATCTGCTGCTGCTCTGAGCCGTATGCGGAGTCCCTGGCGCCACCCGCCGAGGACTCCGTCAGCCCGCCGCCTCCTTGCGTCGCGCCCGGTAGGCGGCCACATGCAGACGGTTTCCGCAGGTCCGGCTGTCGCAGTAGCGGCGGGAGCGGTTGCGGGAGAGGTCCACAAAGGCATGCCGGCAGTCGGGCGCCTCGCAGCGTCGCAGCCTGTCCTGTTCACCGGCCACCACGAAGAACGCCAACGCCATCCCGCAGTCGGCGGCGAGATGATCCGCGACGGACGCACCGGGTGCGAAGTAGTGCACATGCCAGTCGTAGCCGTCGTGGTCGGTGAGCCGTGGCGTGGTGCCGGCCGCGGCGACCAGCTCGTTGATCAGCACGGCGGCGGCCCGGGCATCGGGTGCCGCGAAGATCCCGCAGAACCGGCCGCGGATCTTGCGTACCGCCGAGAGATCGAGCTCGGACAGTGACCCGACATCGCTGATGTCGTGCTTGCGTACGAACTCGTCCAGATCCGAGACACTCGCGAGCCCGTCCGCCGTGTCGTCCTCCGGTGCGGTGTTCACCAGATCGACCACGATGTCGAGGGCGCACCGGGTGTCGTGGGTGATCAGCACGTTTCGCTCCCTGGCCTGGGGTCGGGCGGGCGCCCGCCGATGCTGGCCGATGCTAGCGGCTCCGTGACACAGGGGACTCGGCGCCATCCACGCCGAGCGGCCGGATGGGCAGAGCCGGTACGTGTCCTGGTGTCGAGCGTACGTTTGGCCGTGCCCGGGGCACGCAGGCGTTGGGTCGCACTGTGGGGTACGAACGCGTTTGTTCGTGCCCGGCGGTACGCATGCGTTCGTCCATGCCTGGAAGTACGCACGTCGACGCCGCCTCCGCGGAATCCGCGACGACGGCGCCTGTGTATACCGTATGGGCTGTCCGAGCTCGTGCCGTCTCCCCGAGTGGACGGCGCCGGGCGGCTTGTGCGGGGCCTCGTCCTAGCTTTCGGCCAGGATGTGCGAGAGCTCCGTGTCGAGATCGAAATGGCGGTGCTCCGTGCCCGGGGGGACGGCGGCGTCCGTTCGCTTCAGGAACGACTCCAGGGCCCGCGCCGGGGCCTCGAGCAGAGCTTCCCCTTCCGGGGAGCTCAGGGCGATGCACACGACGCCCTGACCGTGACTGCGGGACGGCCAGACACGGACGTCGCCCGTGCCGGTGGGCCGGTGCAGTCCTTCGGCGAGGAGATCGCGGGCGAACACCCACTCGACGGTTTCCTCGGCTCCGGTGTGGAAGGTGGCGTGCACGGCGTAGGGATCGGCCGTGTCATACCGCAGTCCTGCGGGAACGGGCAGTGAGGACTCGCTCGACACAACGAGGCGCAGGTGCAGCTCGCAGCTGACCGTGGTGTTCATAAGCGCCAGGGCCTTTCGCTCAGTGTGCGCTCGGGGATTCGCACGTCGGCGAAATCGACATGCCACCTACGGTGCCGTTGTAAACCCCTCTGAGTGTTTTGAGTGTCTTTAGGTAGCTCATCCGGCCGAGTGTGCGTTCGTCGACTACGACCATTTCAGCGACTGGTTTGTGTCCGGTAGGGTTCGGCCGTATGAATACGGGGAGTGACGAAACGGGGGAGGCCGTCGTGGCGGCCGATGAGACGAAGGGCGAGTCGCCGCTCGGGTCGCGTGCGCCGGAATTCATCAAGGCGCGACGCATGCTGCACCTGAGCTGGCAGGTGGGCGTGTTCGTGGTGGGCCTCGCGGTCGTGGTGGCCGGCGTGATCATGCTGCCGCTGCCCGGGCCGGGCTGGCTGGTGATCTTCGGCGGCATGGCGATCTGGGCCACCGAGTTCGTCTGGGCGCAGCTGGTGCTCCGCTGGACGAAGCGCAAGGTCACCGAAGCGACGCAGCGGGCGCTCGATCCCAAGGTGCGCAGACGCAACATCATCCTGACGACGATCGGTCTGGTGATCGTCGGGGTGCTGGCCGGGATCTACCTCTATCGGTTCGGCTTCGTGATGCCGTGGAAGATCAAGGAGTAGCGGGGCTCCGCGTGCTCGGCGGGCGGTCGGAAGCATCCCCTGACATGGGGTAATGTTTTCCTACGTCCGGGCGATTAGCTCAGCGGGAGAGCGCTTCGTTCACACCGAAGAGGTCACTGGTTCGATCCCAGTATCGCCCACGAGTGCGAGGGCGACCCATGTCCGCGAAAGGTGCGGACCGGGTCGCCCTCGTCGTTTTTACGCGGCTTCGCCGCGCGAGGCGGGGGCTTCGCCACCCGCACCACCCGCACCCCCATGGGGTCCGTTGAGGTGAGCGCTTCAGTTCGCCTGGCGCCCCAGAAGGTCCACCGGCGCGAGGCCGCACCGGGCGGAGGCGGCGGAGGGCTCCGCTACCTGCGTACGCACTTCTGGGGATCTCTTGGATGAGCCGGGGCTTCCAGCAGCCACAGGCCAGGTCGTACGTCCCCGATGTCGGCCGAGGCGGCGGAAAGTTGTGAAGGCTTACGGTTCGGGGCTGATCGCGGGCGCCTGACCAGGGCCTACGGCTCCCATCCTGGACGTGCGCCATGCCTTCCGTCGCGCGGAGCCCACGTCTCGGCTCGCGCCCCCCGCCGTTGCCACCGGGGACCTGTCGTGCTGCCCCGGTCGGCGCCTCGGCCCGCGACCGTCTTGTACGGCCCCCTGCCCTGCCCGTTGCGCCCGCCCCGCCCCCCGCCGTCGGCCTTCGGCCCGGACCTGGTCCCATCGCCCGCGAGTCATGGAGCCGACTCGCTACGCCTCTTCGCGTCCATTCTCGATCCCCGCCTCGCTTCCCGATCATCCGTCAACTCCCCACCCCGCCTCTGACTTCCCTCCTCACCCTCCCCAACTTCGGCAAGCCGCCCACCGTTCGACCGGTCGACCTCACCCACCCCACCTGCACAGTCGTCCAACACTCCAGCCCCACCACCCCCGTTCGTGCCGTCGCGCGAGCGACCCCGTCCACATCAATTCCTGTCCGAGTCATTGACGCGCCCGGAGGGCCTCCGTAACTTGTGCCAGCAAGCGCTTACTTGAAACGATTCATGGGGCGGACGCAACGTCGCGGGGAGGCTCAACCATGCAGCAGGACAGAAAAGTTGAGAGGCGAACGATCCTTAAGGCGGGGGGAGCCTCAGTGGCCGCGCTGGGGCTGGGGGCGACGGCGACCGCCTGCGGGGACGGCAGCGGCGCCGGGGACGGGACGGTGACGATCCGTTACGCGTGGTGGGGCGCTGAAGACCGAGCCAAGCGGATCAATGAGACCGTCAAGCTCTTCGAAAAGAAGTACCCGAAGATCAAGGTGAAAACGGACTTCCAGGTTTACCCGGACTTCTGGAAGAAGTTCAATACCCAGGCTTCCGGCGGCAATCCGCCCGATGTCTTCCAGAACGCCATCGGATTCCTACGCAAATACGACGCGAAGAATGTGCTGCTCGATCTCAGCGAGCAGGTCAAGGCGGGCAACCTCTCCATGGACGGTTTCCGCGCCGGCCTGGAGAAGTTCGGCGAGATCGACGGCAAGCTGCTCGGTGTTCCGGTCGGCTCCAACTCGATGGCCCTGGTCATCGACAAGCCCGTCTACACCAAGGCCGGCGTGAAGCCGGAGCAGGGCTGGACCTGGGACGACTTCGACGCGGCGATGAAGAAGATCCGCGACAAGGCGGGGCGTGCCGGTGACACCGGCCCGTACAACGTCATGTACCTCTACGACCTCTACCTCCGCCAGAACGGGAAGGCGTTCTTCACGGAGGACGGGCTCGGGTTCACGGAAGCTGACCTGAAGGAATGGTGGACCAAGGCCAAGAAGGCAGTCGACGACGGCATCTACGCCAACCAGAAGAAGATCGCCCAGATCAAGCCCAAGTCGGCGGTCGCCGCCGAGCTCTCGGGCGGTGAGTTCACCTGGGACAACTTCACCGTCCGCTACACCTCCGAGGGCAAGAGCGAATACGGCCTGGCGCCCATCCCGACCACGGACGGCAAGAAGACCGGCCAGTACCTCGGCTCTCTCATGCTCAGCGCCTCCAAGCGCACCCAGCACCCCAAGGAAGTCGCCCAGTTCATCGACTTCATGGTGCACGACCCGGAGGTCGCCAAGATCATGGGCTACGACCGAGGTGTGCCCGCGACGCAGGCCCAGTACGACGCCTTCAAGCCGACCGACCCGGTCAACAAGGAGATAGCCGCCTACGAGGAGTCCCTCGTCGCGGCGGGCGTCCTGGAGCCCATCACCCCGCACCCGAGCGGCGCGGACGTCTGCGAGGCAGCGTTCCTGCGCCTCGGTGAGGAACTCGGCCTGGGCAAGCGGTCGGTGGACGACGCCGTCAAGCAGTTCTTCACCGAGTCGAAGACGGCTCTCAGCAGCTGATGGGAACCACCGTGACACACGCCCCTGCGATGGAGGGCCTGTCCAAGGACTCCGAGCCGCGGCACGGTCCGGTGAAATCCCCGCGCCCCGCCGAACTCAAGCGGCGGGGCCGCCGGGAGAACCTGGCCGGCTATCTCTTCATGTCCCCCTGGATCGCCGGATTCCTGCTGCTCACAGCGGGCCCGATGGTCGCCTCGCTCTATTTCGCGTTCACCGACTACAACCTGTTCGACTCGCCCAAGTGGATCGGCCTCGACAACTTCTCCGAGATGTTCGGCGACCCGCGCTGGCGTCACTCGGTGCAGGTGACGATCTGGTACGTCATCGTCGGTACGCCGCTCAAGCTGCTCATCGCCCTCGGTGTGGCCCTGCTCCTCGCCCAGAAGCGGCGCGGACAGGCCTTCTACCGGGCCGCCTTCTACGCTCCGTCGCTGATCGGGGCGAGCGTCTCCATCGCCATCGTCTGGAAGGCGATCTTCTCGGACGACGCCATCGTCGACCGTACGCAGAAGATCTTCGGCGTGAACGTCGGCGGCTGGACCGGCGACCCAGACATGATCATCTACAGCCTGGTGGCGCTCACCGTCTGGCAGTTCGGCGCCCCCATGGTCATCTTCCTGGCCGGCCTCAAGCAGGTCCCGCAGGAGTTGTACGAAGCGGCCGAGGTCGACGGAGCGGGCAAGCTGCGGCGGTTCTGGAACATCACGCTGCCGATGATTTCCCCGGTCCTCTTCTTCAACGTCCTTCTGGAGACCATCCACTCCTTCCAGATCTTCAGCTCGGCGTACATCGTCGGCGGCGGAGCCGGAGGCAACGCCTGTGGTCCCGCGGACGGTTCGATGGTCTACACCTGCTACCTCTACGTCCAGGGCTTCGAGAACAGCCGGATGGGCCTGGCCTCCGCCATGGCCTGGATGCTGCTGGTCGCGGTCGCCCTGGTGACGGCGGTGCTGTTCTGGTCCCAGAAGCGCTGGGTGCACTACGAGGAGGGCGCCTCATGAGCGCGCAGGTCACAGAGATCACGCCGGCTCAGGGGCAGTCGACGAAGGCGGGCAACTTCCGGCGCAGGCTGCCCGGTTCGCTCGCCTGGCACATCGGGTCCCTGGCGATCCTCGCCGTCATCCTCTACCCGGTGATCTGGGTCATCGGCGGATCCTTCAAGAAGAGCGAAGACATCGTCGGCAGCCTGGACCTCTTCCCCAGCTCCCCGATCATCTCCAACTACACCGGCCTCACCGAGGGCATCGCGGACATCTCGATCTCCACGTTCTTCCTCAACTCGCTTTTCCTCGCGGTCGGTTCGGTGATCGGGATCGTGATCTCGTGCTCGCTGACCGCGTACGCCTTCGCGAAGATCAAGTTCGCGGGCCGCAACCTGATGTTCACGCTGATGATCGGCACACTCCTGCTGCCGTACCACGTGCTGCTCATCCCGCAGTACGTGCTGTTCCGCAACATGAACATGATCAACACGTACACGCCGCTCCTGCTGGGCAAGTACCTCGCCATCGAGGCGTTCTTCGTCTTCCTGATGGTGCAGTTCATGCGCAACCTGCCCAAGGAACTCGACGAGGCGGCCCGCCTCGACGGCTGCGGCCACCTGCGCATCTACTGGTCGATCGTGCTCCCGCTGTGCCGCCCGGCGCTGATCACCAGCGCGATCTTCACTTTCATCAACTCCTGGAACGACTTCATGGGCCCGTTGATCTACCTCAACGAGCCCGACAAGTACACGGTCTCGCTCGGCCTGAAGATGTTCGTCGACCAGGAAGGCCTTGCGAACTACGGCGGCATGATCGCCATGTCGCTCGTCGCCCTCCTGCCGGTGCTCGCCTTCTTCATGGCCTTCCAGCGCTACTTGATCGACGGTATGGCGACGTCGGGTCTGAAGGGCTGAGGTGCGCAGGATGAGCCAGGCATCTGCCAAGACACGCGGTACGCCGCGGGAGTCCGTCTTCGCCGAGCGGTTCGCGCTCTTCGCCGAGTGCCTGCTGACGGGCGTATGGATTGCGGTGGCCTCGCTGCCCCTGGTCACCTACCCGGCCGCGTTCGCCGCCGGGGCGCGGCATCTGCGGCGGCGTACGGAGCATCAGGGCGGCGGCTGGCGGGAGTTCGTCGCCGACTTCCGGGCGGCCGTGCACCGCGGGTGGGTCGTCGGCGTCGCCGGCTGGGGCGCGGCCGTCGCGGTCTGGGTAGATGTGCAGGCCGTACGGGCCGGGATCCCCGGCGGGCCGTTCGTCGGCGCCGTCGGGATGTTCGCCCTGATCGGACTGGCCGTCGCCGGAATGCGTGCGGCGGCGGTCTGGGAGCCCGGGGCGTCGTGGCGGGTGCTGCTCGGGGCCGCCGGACGCCGTACTGTCCTCGACCCTGCCGGGTCCTTCCTGCTCGTCGGCGGACTGGTCGTGGTGGCCTGCTCCGCCTGGTTCGTCGCGCCGCTGGCGGTCCCCGTCCTGGGGGCCGTCGCGGCGGCGGCTCTCGCCGTGGAGGCGCGCGGCCGACGCCACTGAGCGGCCGCAACTCGAACAAGGTCGGCGCCCCGGCGTCGTACCTCTCTCTGTCATGCCCCTGACTTCCCCGCACGGAAAGGAAAGGCTGATTTCGATGGCTCCCATCCCCCGCAGGTCCCTCCTCAAGGCCGCAGCAGTCGCCGGCGCCGCCGCCCAGTTCAGCTGGGCCTTGGGCACACAAGACGCGCAGGCCGCGCCCAGAGCCGAGCCGGGCGACGCCGACCCGGTGACCCTGGACTGGCTCGAGGAGGGCGGCCTCGGCGCCGCCCCCGGCTCCACCGTGGGCGTGCCCTGGCCGAAGGGCGCGTACGAGAAGGACCAGACGTTCGCGCTGAAGGACGCCGACGGCAAGGAGATGCCGGTCCAGTCCTGGCCCATCGGCTACTGGCCGGACGGCTCGCTGAAGTGGACCGCGCACGCGGTCGGAACCGGAGTCGGTGCCGGGAAGCTGACGCTCGCCGCCGGTGCGCCCGCGGCGCCCGAGAAGAAGGTCACCGTCGACAAGAGCGGCGGCACCATCGACATATCGACCGGTGTCATCACCGCGAAGATCGGCAAGAGCGGCTCCACGCTCGTCAAGTCCGTCACCCGCGGCTCCACCGAGATCGCCAAGGACGGCCGGCTCGTACTGCTGCGCCAGCCCGAGATCGAGGACGGCGACCAGGGCGCGGAGAAGTACGAGCGGTTCGAGAGCGTCATCGGCGAGGTGGAGGTCGAGCAGGACGGGCCGGTACGTGCCGTAGTCCGCATCGACGGCAAGCACCGTAAGGGTGGCCGGAGTTGGCTGCCGTTCTCGGTCCGGCTCTACTTCTACGCGGGTGCCGAGTCGTTCCGCATGGTGCACACGATCACGTTCGACGGGAAGCAGGAGCCCGGCAAGGCGAGCGGCGACTTCATCCGCGGCATCGGTGTGCGCTTCAAGGTGCCGATGAGGGACGCCGCGTACGACCGGCACATCCGCATCGGCGGCGAGGGCACCGGTCTGCTGCGCGAGGCGGTCAAGGGCATCACAGGGCTGCGGCGCGACCCGGGGGCGGCCGTGCGGACGGCCCAGTTCGAGGGCAAGAAGCTGCCCGACCCGTCCACCTGGGACCAGCGGGTGACCACCCGGCTGCAATACATCCCCGAGTGGGGTGACTACACCCTCTCGCAGCTCTCGGCCGACGGCTTCGGCGTCCGCAAGCGCACCAAGAAGGGCCACGGCTGGATCCCTGCAGGCGGCGGCCGTCGGGCGAGCGGCTTCGGGTACGTCGGTGGCGCGAGCGGTGGATTCGCCTTCGGCCTCAGGGACTTCTGGGAGAAGTTCCCCGCCCAGCTCGACATCCGCGATGCCCAGACCGACGAGGCCGAGGTCACGCTCTGGCTCTGGTCGCCCGAGGCGCAGCCCATGGACCTGCGCTTCTACCACGACGGCATGGGCCAGGACACGTACCCCGAACAGCTCGAAGGCCTCAACATCACCTACGAGGACTACGAGCCCGGCTTCGGCACGCCCTACGGCATCGCCCGCACCAGCGAACTCCTTTTCTGGGCCCACGAGTCCACACCCAGCGCAGAGGCAATGGCCAAGCAGGTCGAGGCCGTACGCACTCCGCCGCAGCTCGCCGCCCCGCCCAAACAGCTCATCAAAGCAGGCGTCTTCGGCAAGCTGTTCGCCGAGCCGGACCGCTCCACCGCCGCCAAGGCGAAGATCGAGGACCACCTCGACTTCCTCTTCACCTACTACAAGGACCAGGTGGAGATGCGCCGTTGGTACGGCTTCTGGGACTACGGCGACATCATGCACAGCTATGACCCCAGCCGCCACCAGTGGTGCTACGACGTCGGCGGCTACGCCTGGGACAACTCCGAACTCTCGCCCGACCTGTGGCTCTGGTTCGCGTACATGCGCTCCGGCCGCGCCGACATCTTCCGCTTCGCCGAGGCCATGACCCGCCACACCGGCGAGGTCGACGTCTACCACCTCGGCAAATGGGCGGGCCTCGGCACCCGCCACGGCGTCCAGCACTACGCCGACAGCGCCAAGCAGCAGCGCATCGCCAACACCACCTACCGTCGCTACTACTACTTCCTCACCGCGGACGAACGCGTCGGCGACCTCATGCACGCCAATGTCGACTCCGACGAGACGTTCCTCGTCCTCGACCCCATCCGTAAGATCCGCACCGAGCCGTACACGCCCGACCGGAACGCGCTGTCGATCGGTTTCGGCACGGACTGGAGCGGACTCGTCTCCGCCTGGCTCACCGAGTGGGAACGGCGCGGCCCCAAGTGGGAGAAGGCCAAGGCCAGGGTTCTGTCCACGATGGAGACCATCGCCGCCCAGCCCAACGGCTTCGTCCAGGGCAACGCGCTGTACGACCTGGACACCGGCAAGTTCGCCGTGGACAAGGAGGCCAAGGTCAGCGTCTCGCACCTGTCGGCGATGTTCGGTCTGGTCGAGCTGAACGCCGAGCTCATCGACCAGATCGACATGCCGAAGTTCAAGGAGGCGTGGCTCGACTACTGCCGCTACTTCAACGCCACCAAGGCGGAACAGGCCGCCCGCTACGGCTCCAACTTCGGCAACCTGCTGCTCTTCCAGGGCCACTCACGCCAAGACGCTTACGCCGCCGTGCAGTTGAAGGACGACAAGCTGGCCGCGCGTGCGTGGCGGCAGTTCTACAGCAGCGCCGACCCCTGGGACTACAAGGAGTCCACGGACTGGTCCACGAAGAAGATCGAGGGCCCGACCGCCCTGGTGCCCGGCAGCGAGGCGGCGTGGGTGTCCACCAACGCGACGGCGCTGTACGGCCTTGCGGCGATCCAGAACCTGGCGCTGGTCGGCGACAAGATCCCGTCATGACGGTCGCCTGACGCAACCTTCCCAGCTCCTCCCGCACTCGCCGCGCGCAACGACCGGCGAGTGCGGGAGGCAACCACTGGGGGAGTGGGCAGACTCGGGCCATGGACTGGACGTACTACCGCTTCCGCAGTCTGTGGGTACTCGGTGCCCCGGCCGACGACGTGTACGACGTGCTGGCCGACGCCGAGAACTACCCCCGGTGGTGGCCGCAGGTGCGTGAGGTGACGCGGATCGACGACCGCAGCGGGACCATCCGCATCCGCTCGCTGCTCCCGTACGACCTGGTGTTCACCGCGCGGGAGGTGCGCCGCGACCGGGCGGCCGGGGTCCTGGAGATCGCGATGACGGGCGACGTGGACGGCTGGGCACGCTGGACGCTCACCTCCGACGATCCCGGCACGTGCGCCCGCTACGACCAGGAGGTCCACGTGACCAAGCCCCTGCTGCGGCGACTCGCCGTGCCGGGGCGGCCGGCGTTCCGCGCCAACCACGCGCTGATGATGCGCGCGGGACGGCGCGGGCTGGCCGCGTACCTGGGCGGGAATCATCAACAGGTTTGATGAGAACCCCGCTCGACCTGTATGGTTCAGTGCGTTCCCGGGCGATTAGCTCAGTGGGAGAGCGCTTCGTTCACACCGAAGAGGTCACTGGTTCGAACCCAGTATCGCCCACCCGGAGACAGCCGGTCCGTCCAAGACGGACCGGTTTTTCGCATGTCAGGGCCAGGGCGCTTCTCCTGGGCTTACGCCGCCGCAGGGAGCTCCGGACGCAGCGGCCACGCCGGGTCGACCGCCTCCTCCGTGCCGCTGCGCGCGAACCACGCCTCCAGGCCGCGGGCCTGCGCCGCGTGCCACACCGCCTGCAGCGTGTGCAGTTCGGCCGACGACAGCCGCTCCAGGCGGGCCGCGAAACGCCGTCCCACCGCCCGTACGACATTCATCGCGGCCAGCGCGTCGGCCGCCGCGTCATGGGCGCCCGTCAGCTCCACGCCGTAGTGCGCGCACAGGTCGGTCAGCGTGCGGCGGCCCTTGCGGTAGCGGTCCAGGTGTTTGTCGAGGACCCGTGGATCGAGCACGCGCAGGGGCACGGTCTCGAACCAGTGGTCCAGCGACGACGCCCGATGCCGGCGCAACTCCCGGTCGAGCAGCGTCAGATCGAACGGCGCGTTCATCACCACGAGCGGGCGTCCCGCCGCGCTCTGCTCGGCCAGCTCTCTGACTATCTCGTCCATCACCGGCGACGGCCAACGGCCGTTGCGCTGCAGGTGATCCTCCGTCAGACCGTGTACCGCCGTTGCCGCTTCGGGCACCGGAACGCCCGGATTGACCAGCCAGCGGCTCACCCGCGGTTGGCCTCCGGGAGCGTCCTGGACGACGACGGCGGCCGACACGATCCGGTCGGTCTCCACGTCCACACCCGTCGTCTCGGTGTCGAACGCGGCAAGTGGCCCCTCGTACCAGCACGTCATACGCACGCAACTCCTCATTCACCCTCGGCAGTTGACGCACCGTCCGCGCCGCCCTCTGCCCGATTCGGTGATACCCGCACTGTTTGCGCCGTACGCCGGGAGGAGACAACAGAGATACGGGTCTTTGCAGTTCAGCGGCCCGTCGCGGGGATTCACCGGTTTCGGAAGGCTGTTGGAGATGGCCATCGCGCAGCCCGAACAGGGCGGGCTGCTGCCTCAGCGGACACCACCGCATCGCGGCACACTCGCCACCACCGCCTGCATGGAGACACTGCAGGTCGGCTATCTGCACGCGGTCGCGGCAGCCGCGGGCTGTTCCCTGTCCCAGCCCTTTCCGGACAACGGTATCGACTGGCACGTCAGCCACAGCGCCCCCGGGCACACGGTCGACGACGAAGTCACCATCAAGGTGCAGCTCAAGTGCACGTACCAGATCCCGCCGAACCCCCCGGGCACGGCCTTCTCCTTCACGCTCGACAACGCCCACCTGGAGAAGCTCGCCCGCAGTCCGGTCTCGGTGCACAAGATCCTGGTCGTGATGCTCGTGCCCAGGTCCCAGGACGACTGGCTGCGCGCCAGCCACGACCGGCTCGACCTGCGGCACTGCTGCTACTGGATCAACCTCGCAGGCCATCGGATAACCGGCCGGCGCAGGACCACCGTGCGGATACCGACCTCGCGCATCTTCGACGACCGGGCACTCTGCGAGATCATGACGCGGGTCGGAACCGGAGGCAGACCGTGACGCACCGCCCGACCGACGAGCCCGTACGACCGGTGAGGCCCCACCCGGTGGAGGCACCGGCCCAGTGGGACCAGCCGCCCAGGCCCGACCAGGTCGACCCCGCCGTCCTCAGCGCGCTGCTGCACCGGCACGGCTGGCAGCGCCGCGGCGGAGTCGCCGGACGGTACGGCCGCTGGACCCCACCCGGGCCCGGCGGCGCCGGCACCAGCCTGCTCGTGCCGGAGAGCCGGGCCTTCCCCGACAGCGAGGACCTCCTCGGCGAGGCCCTCGTCGCCCTTGCGCGCAGTGGCTCGCCCTCCGCGCGCGACGTGCTGGTCGGCCTCGCTGTGCCCAGCGACGAGATCCGCTGGTGGCGCGACGTGCCCACCGGGCCCGTGGGCGCCGCGGCGTGGACCGTGGAGGAGCAGCTGCGCAAGGCCGCCCGCCACATGCTCCTGGCGGGCGCCCTCGCGGCACGCGCGCGTGCGGGCTATTACGGCGCCCGGCACCGCAGGCCCGCCGCCGCGTCCCTGGAGAACGTGCTCGTCGGGGCCGCGCCGGGCGGCCGTCAGCTCACCGCCTTCGTGCCCGTCGCCACCGGCCGGCCGCTCGCAGTCCGGCTCCACCAGGCGGTGTACGCGGCTCGCGAGGCCATCGACTACCAGCGCGCCACCGGCGGCATGGACGCCTTCGACGGTGCCGTCGAGGCGGGCGTCAGCTATGAGCTCACGGAGGCTCTCGTGGCCCTCGTGAAGGGCACCGAGGGCGCCCGGATCGCCGTCGAGTGGGCGCCCGCCGCCGGAGTCCCCGAGGGCTGCGCGACTCCCGCCGAACCCGTCGAGTTCTCCCCCGGCGACCTGCCCGTGCTGCGCGAGGCCGGCGCCCGCTATCTGCGCGAGGAGCCGTCCGTGGCGGTGCGGATCACGGGCACGGTGGTGCGGATGCGCAGGTCGGCACCGAGCGGTGACGGCACCGTACGGCTGCGGGTCATCGCGGGCGCGGAGGTCCCGCACGTACGGATGACGCTCGACGAGGAGGCATACCGGATCGCGGGCCATGCCCACCTGGTGGGGCTGCCGGTGCGGGTGCACGGGCGGCTGGAGAGCCGGGGCGGCTTCCGGCGGCTGACCGGGGCGTCCGGGGTCGCGCCCGTGCAGGTGGACGACGCGGAGCGGGACCGGTTGATGAAGTCGTTGCAGGAGACCGCGGAGATCACGGCTTTCTTTGAAGAGGCGTGTGGCGGGGACTGAGACGGGACGGTTTCGCGGTGGGTGCCCCGGCCTCGGTACGATTCCTGTCTGCGCGCGCGGTTGCGCCCGCACTCACCCTTCAGTCAGGAGAGACCGGTGTCAGACGTCCGTGTGATCATCCAACGCGATTCCGAGCGGGAAGAGCGCGTGGTGACGACGGGCACTACGGCCGCCGAACTCTTCGCCGGAGAGCGCACCATCGTCGCCGCGCGTGTGGCAGGCGAGCTGAAGGACCTCGCGTACGAGGTGAAGGACGGCGAGACCGTCGAAAGCGTCGAGATCTCCTCCGAGGACGGTCTGAACATCCTGCGGCACTCCACCGCGCACGTCATGGCGCAGGCCGTGCAGGAGCTCTTCCCCGAGGCCAAGCTGGGCATCGGCCCGCCGGTCAAGGACGGCTTCTACTACGACTTCGACGTGGAGAAGCCGTTCACGCCCGAGGACCTCAAGGCCGTCGAGAAGAAGATGCAGGAGATCCAGAAGCGCGGTCAGCGCTTCTCGCGGCGTGTGGTGACCGACGAGGCCGCGCGCGCGGAGCTGGCCTCGGAGCCGTACAAGCTGGAGCTCATCGGGCTGAAGGGCTCGGCTTCTTCGGACGACGGCGCGGACGTCGAGGTGGGCGCCGGCGAGCTGACGATCTACGACAACATCGACGCCAAGACCGGCGACCTGTGCTGGAAGGACCTCTGCCGGGGTCCGCACCTGCCGACCACCCGGAACATCCCGGCGTTCAAGCTGATGCGCAACGCTTCGGCGTATTGGCGCGGCAGCGAGAAGAACAAGCAGCTTCAGCGCATCTACGGCACCGCCTGGCCGTCCAAGGACGAGCTGAAGGCGCACCTCGAGTTCCTTGCCGAGGCAGAGAAGCGCGACCACCGCAAGCTGGGCAACGAGCTGGATCTGTTCTCGATCCCTGAGCAGATCGGGTCGGGCCTGGCCGTTTTCCACCCCAAGGGTGGTGTCATCCGCCGGGTCATGGAGGACTACTCGCGGCGGCGCCATGAGGAAGAGGGGTACGAGTTCGTCTACACCCCGCACGCCACCAAGGGGAAGCTCTTCGAGACCTCGGGGCACCTGGACTGGTACGCGGACGGTATGTACCCACCCATGCAGCTCGACGAGGGCGTGGACTACTACCTGAAGCCCATGAACTGCCCGATGCACAACCTGATCTTCGACGCGCGCGGACGTTCGTATCGTGAACTGCCGCTCAGGCTCTTCGAGTTCGGGACGGTGTACCGGTACGAGAAGTCGGGCGTCGTGCACGGTCTGACCCGGGCGCGCGGCTTCACCCAGGACGACGCGCACATCTACTGCACGCGCGAGCAGATGGCCGACGAGCTCGACAAGACGCTGACCTTCGTGCTGAACCTGCTGCGCGACTACGGCCTGACCGACTTCTACCTGGAGCTGTCGACCAAGGACGAGACCAAGTTCGTCGGCTCGGACGAGGCGTGGGAGGAAGCCACCGAGACGCTGCGGCAGGTGGCCGAGAAGCAGGGCCTCCCGCTGGTCCCGGACCCGGGCGGCGCCGCCTTCTACGGGCCGAAGATCTCCGTCCAGGCGCGCGATGCCATCGGCCGCACCTGGCAGATGTCGACGATCCAGCTCGACTTCAACCTGCCGGAGCGCTTCGAGCTGGAGTACACCGGGCCCGACGGCTCCAAGCAGCGGCCCGTCATGATCCACCGGGCGCTCTTCGGGTCTATCGAGCGGTTCTTCGCGGTGCTCCTTGAGCACTACGCGGGGGCGTTCCCGGCGTGGCTGGCTCCGGTGCAGGCGGTGGGGATTCCGGTGGGGGACGCGCATGTGCCGTACCTCCAGGAGTTCGCCGCCGAGGCGAAGAAGAAGGGGCTGCGGGTCGAGGTGGACGCCTCCTCGGACCGGATGCAGAAGAAAATCCGTACGCAGCAGAAGCTGAAGGTTCCGTTCATGATCATTGTCGGCGACGACGACATGAACGCGGGGACCGTGTCGTTCCGGTATCGCGACGGTTCACAGGAGAACGGCATTCCGCGGGATGAGGCACTGGCGAAGCTCGTGGATGTGGTGGAGCGCCGGGTCCAGGTGTGATTCCGGCCCTGCCGTAGCGAGGTTCTGGCCCCCGGGTTTTCCCCGGGGGCCTTTGCCGTGCATGGTGTGTGAAGCCATATGCTGCACCACATGACGAGTGAGCCGGAGCAGCAGATCGGGGTGGGGACGCAGGACGCGTTCCAGCGCTTGTGGACGCCCCATCGGATGGCGTACATCCAGGGCGAGAACAAGCCCAGCGGCCCGGGTGCCGACGACGGCTGCCCGTTCTGCTCGATCCCGGCCAAGTCCGATGAGGACGGGCTCGTCATCAAGCGGGGGGAGCAGGTCTACGCGGTGCTCAACCTGTACCCGTACAACGGCGGCCACCTGATGGTCGTGCCCTACCGTCACGTCGCGGACTACACCGAGCTGACCGCTGAGGAGACCGCGGAGCTCGCCGAGCTGACGAAGCAGGCGATGGCCGCTCTGCGCGCCGCGTCCGGGGCGCACGGGTTCAACATCGGCATGAACCAGGGTGGTGTCGCGGGCGCGGGTATCGCCGCTCACCTCCACCAGCATGTCGTGCCTCGCTGGGGCGGCGACACGAACTTCATGCCGGTCGTCGGGCACACCAGGATCCTGCCTCAACTCCTTGCGGATACGCGGAAGATGCTTGCGGAGGCGTGGCCTACGGGGGCCTAGCCGGCCGGGCGTAGGGGAGGTGCGGATGCTGCGGGTCCGCCGTGGCTGATCGCGCCCCGCGGCGGAGCCGCATATGCCACAGCCCCGCGCCCCTTACGGGGCGCGGTACACCGCTGGACGCCTACGCGTCGTACACATCTGCTTTGCTCGGGGCCGCGTCCTGGACCTGGGTGCTCAGGAACGCCGAGCGGGTGCCGAACTTTTCGGTGTTCACGCCGTTCTCGTCGAGGACGCGGATGGCCGCGGCGTGGACCACGCGTAGGACGGGTGTCGCGGCGCGCAGGGCGTCGTCGGCCATGAAGCGGTGGCGCCAGGGCTTGGCGGCCCAGGCGTGGCGCAGGCCGAAGGGCTCGGGGAGGATCAGCTTGCCACCCAGCCAGTCGAGGATCGGCGGATACCAGGTGAAGGGGGCGCGCACCGCGAGCCGTACCACCTCGTCCGTCTCGACCAGCGGCAGCTTCCGCTCCGTCGTCTCCCAGAACTTGACCGTCTTGGCGACTTCCTTCGTCTTGGCCTCGGGCTTCGAGGTGAACAGGGAGTGCACGGGCCCCAGGGCATGACCGGTGACCTCGATCCGCAAGGTCTCGTGCAGCACGGTCACGGTGATCAGCATCGTGATGATCAACTGGCCGTCCCAGAGCGTCCATTGGACCCCGAGGTAGTGCCGGTCACCGCTGCCGAACTGCTGCTTGTTGCAGATGTCCTGGATGGCGTGGTTCTTGATCTGGTACGCGTCCACGTCCGTACCCCCCGGCCGGGACACCTCCTTGGCGCCCTCACCGATCGGCGTGACCACCCAGTGCCGTATCGAAGGCTTGGGAAAACCACCGGTGTTGAGCGGCCCGCGCTCCAGCATGCGCAACTGGTCCTGGATCGAGCGTATGACGTCCCAGCTGCGGAAGGGGTGGATCTCCTTGTTGGCGTCGGCGGGGACCAGATCCTCGGCGAGATGCCAGCTGCCCCAGCGCGTACCCATGCCGAGTATGCCCTTGGGCCCGGCGTAGAACACGGAGTTGGACTGCTGCTCGGCGGTGAGCCGGGCCAGCCCCTGGCGCAGCCGCTCGGCCGCGGTCTCACCTGGACTGCCGGGCACCGCCTCGGGGATCTTGGCGCCGATGCCGCCGCCGGCCAGCAGACTGCCCCAGCGCTCGCGCATGTCCTTCGCCGTACGCTCGCAGATCTGCCTCGCCCAGAACCAGCCGAGGACGGGTGCGACGACCGCCGCGCGCGCGTACCAGGCCCAGAAGCCGGTGAACGGCATCCGGATCAGGAAGATCACGGCGAGGGCGGCCACGCCGACCAGGAGGGCGGTGGCGAGGGCGGAGGCACGCTTGTCGGTGGTCTTGTCGATCGTCCGGCGGATCTGGAAGACCAGTAGCCAGACGAGCAGACCGGGCAGGAAGATCAGACCGGTCAGCACCATCACGGCGGTGAGCCAGCTGTCACGCTCCTTGCGGATGCGGTTCGCCGCCAGGCAGTGCTCGACGACGACCTGCGGCTCCGTGCCGAACGACTGGATGAGCGGCTTGCGCGCACCGCCCAGCATCCTCAGTTGCACGGCCCGCGCGAACGCCTCGCCCAGGTTCGGCTTGAAGATCGTCGCCCACTTGAGGCCCGGCTTGACAGTTGACTTGTGCCATTCGCTGTTGGCTTCGAGGATCTTGTCGACGGGGCCGTCGCGATACGCCGCCGAGGCCAGGGCGAACGTCGCCGCCGTCTGTCCCGCGGCACCCTGGAGCGGAATCTGTGCCCCGGGCCTGAAATCGAATCCGTCGTCCGCCACTGACCGCCCCCATCGCCGCCTTGCTCCGCTGCTGCGGCTTTTCCCGACTTCCGTACTCCGCACACCTGTTGATCAGGTCGTCGTCTTGATCAGGTTCTCAGAGTAGCCGCCAGGACCGACAATCGTCGGCGGACAGCCCAAGCTGTCCGCCGACCCTACGGGAGATCAACTAGGGGGAGTCCTGGGCCTGTTCGCGGATCTTCTCCGCAATGTGTGCGGGCATCGGCTCATGGCGCGCGTAACGCCGGCTGAACCGTGCGGTGCCGTGCGAGAGGGAGCGCAAGTCGACCGCGTACCGGTCGATCTCGATCTCGGGGACCTCGGCCCGTACGAGCGTCCGCCCGCCGCCCGCCTGCTCGGTGCCGACGACTCGGCCTCGCCGCCCCGACAGATCGCTCATCACGGCGCCCACGTAGTCGTCGCCGACCAGGACCGACACTTCGGCGACCGGCTCCAGGAGATGGATCTTCGCGTCGGCGGCGGCCTCGCGCAGGGCGAGCGCGCCGGCGGTCTGGAACGCGGCGTCCGAGGAGTCCACCGAGTGCGCCTTGCCGTCGAGCAGCGTCACCCGTACGTCGATGAGCGGGTATCCCGCGGCCACACCCTTGGCGGCCTGGGCGCGCACGCCCTTCTCGACGGAGGGGATGAACTGCCTCGGCACGGCGCCCCCGACGACCTTGTCGACGAACTCGATGCCGGAGCCGCCGGGCAGCGGCTCGACCTCGATCTCGCAGATCGCGTACTGACCGTGCCCGCCGGACTGCTTCACATGACGGCCGCGCCCGGCCGACTTGGCGGCGAACGTCTCCCGTAGGGAGACCTTGTGCGGTACGACGTCGACCTGGACGCCGTACCGGTTGCGGAGCCGTTCCAGGGCGACGTCCGCGTGGGCCTCGCCCAGGCACCACAGAACCACCTGGTGGGTGTCCTGGTTCTGTTCCAGGCGCATCGTGGGGTCCTCGGCGACCAGTCGGCTCAGGCCCTGCGAGAGCTTGTCCTCGTCCGCCTTGCTGTGCGCGTGGATGGCCAGCGGCAGCAGCGGGTCGGGCATCTCCCACGGCTCCATGAGCAGCGGGTCGTCCTTGGCCGAGAGCGTGTCGCCGGTCTCGGCGCGGTTCAGCTTGGCCACACACGCCATGTCGCCCGCGATGGCGTGCGAGAGGGTGCGCTGCTGCTTGCCGAACGGCGCGGACAGGGCGCCGACGCGCTCGTCCACGTCGTGGTCCTCGTGCCCGCGATCGGCGAGCCCGTGCCCGGAGACGTGCACCGTCTGGTCGGGCCGAAGGGTGCCCGAGAAGACGCGTACGAGGGAGATCCGGCCCACATAGGGGTCGCTCGCCGTCTTCACGACCTCGGCGACCAGCGGCCCGTTCGGGTCGCAGGCCTTGATCTCGCGCGGTTTGCCGTCCGGAGTGGTGACCGTGGGAGCCGCAGGCTCCAGTGGGGTCGGGAAGCCGCCGGTGATGAGCTCCAGCAGCTCGACCGTGCCCAGGCCCTGACGGGCGCCCTCGGCCGCGGGCGCGGCGGCCAGCACCGGGAAGAAGACCCCGCGCGCCACGGCCCGCTCCAGGTCCTGTACGAGCGTCTTGACGTCGATCTCCTCGCCGCCGAGATAGCGGTCCATGAGGGTCTCGTCCTCGCTCTCGGAGATGATGCCCTCGATCAGCCTGTTGCGGGCCTCATCGATGAGCGGCAGCTGGTCGGGGCCCGGTTCGGACTCCTTGCGCTCTCCGGAGGAGTAGTCGAACAGCTTCTGCGAGAGCAGCCCGATCAGACCCGTCACGGGCGCGTGCCCGTCGGGGGCCGGCGCTCCGTGGAGCGGCAGGTACAGGGGCAGTACGGCGTCCGGGTCGTCGGCGCCGAAGGCCCCCGCGCAGGTCCGCGTCATCTCGTCGAAATCGGCTCTGGCCGCTTCGAGGTGGGTGATCACGATGGCCCGCGGCATACCGACCGCCGCGCACTCCTCCCACACCATGCGGGTCGAGCCGTCCACCCCGTCCGAGGCCGAGACGACGAAAAGGGCCGCGTCCGCCGCTCGCAGACCGGCCCTCAGCTCCCCGACGAAGTCGGCGTATCCGGGAGTGTCCAGAACATTGATCTTGCACCCGCCCCATTCGACGGGCACCAGGGAGAGCTGCACCGACCGTTGCTGCCGGTGCTCGATCTCGTCGTAGTCGGAGACGGTGCCGCCGTCCTCCACGCGGCCCGCCCTGTTCACCGCTCCCGCTGTCAGCGCGAGAGCTTCCACCAGAGTCGTCTTGCCCGATCCGGAGTGGCCGACCAGCACCACATTCCGTACGGACGCGGGGTGGTCGGCCGCCGTAGCCCTGCCGGCGGCTCCGGGGTGTGCGTTCGCCTTGTCGCCCATGGCCTTGCCTCCCGTGCACGGTGAGGTCATGTGTGGGCGCGGACATGCGGACCCGCGTGCCGCGTGCGGTTGGCGGCTCCGGTGACGCCCGCGGTCCTTTCGAGCTTTCCACTCAGGTCACGGCACGTCCATACAACGGACGCGATCGTGCGCTCCGGGTCCCGTCCGCAGCTATGCGCGCGTGGCCGCGAGCGGCGCGGTGGCGGGTGCGGGCCGACCTGGCCCCGTCGCCCACGCGCGCGCGTGGCTACGATGGGCCAGCCGGTGGCCAACAGGGGCCGCGCGGCCACACCGACCCTCGGGAAGGCCATGCTGAACAAGTACGCGCGTGCTTTCTTCACGCGTGTTCTCACACCGTTCGCCGCGTTTTTGATCCGCCGCGGCGTCAGCCCCGACACGGTCACACTCCTGGGCACGGCGGGAGTGGTCGCGGGCGCGCTGGTCTTCTTCCCCAGGGGCGAGTTCTTCTGGGGCACGATCGTCATCACGCTATTCGTCTTCTCGGACCTCGTCGACGGCAACATGGCCCGCCAGATGGGCCGCTCCAGCCGCTGGGGCGCCTTCCTGGACTCGACCCTCGACCGTGTCGCCGACAGCGCGATCTTCGGTGGCTTCGCGCTCTGGTACGCGGGCAGCGGCGACGACAACGTCCTGTGCGCCGTCTCGATCTTCTGCCTGGCCAGCGGCCAGGTGGTCTCGTACACGAAGGCCCGTGGTGAGTCGATCGGCCTGCCCGTCGCCGTCAACGGCCTCGTCGAGCGGGCCGAGCGCCTGGTGATCTCGCTGGTCGCGGCCGGTCTTGCGGGCTTCGAGACCTTCGGGGTACCCGGCATTCACGTACTGCTGCCCATCGCCCTGTGGATCGTCGCCGTCGGCAGCGTCGTCACGCTGATCCAGCGGGTTGTCACGGTGCGCAAGGAGGCCGCGGAGGCGGATGCCGCGCCCGGCCAGGAAGGCGACCGGCAGGAGGGCCGGGACAGCGGCAAGGACAACGGCCGGGACCCGGGTCCGGAGAGCGCCCCACAGGCCGGCTCACGGAGCAGCGAGGCCACATCGTGAGCGGTCTGCGTGAACGGCTGATGGACGGCGCGTACGCCCTGTGCTGGAGCACCGTCAAGAAGCTCCCCGAGCCCGTCGCCGTACGGCTCGGCAGGACCATCGCCGACATCACCTGGAAGCTGCGCGGCAAGGGCGTACGCCGGCTGGAATCCAACTACGCGCGCGTGGTGCCCGACGCGACCCCCGAGCGGCTCGCCGAGCTCTCCAGGGCGGGCATGCGCTCGTATCTGCGCTACTGGATGGAGTCCTTCCGGCTGCCCGCCTGGAGCAGTGAGCGCATCAAGAGCGGCTTCACCGGCAAGGACCTGCACTATCTGACCGACGGGCTCGCATCTGGCAAGGGCGTCATCCTCGCGCTCCCGCACCTGGGCAACTGGGACCTCGCCGGCGCCTGGGTCACCACCAAGCTGGAGACACCCTTCACCACGGTCGCCGAGCGGCTCAAGCCGGAGACGCTGTACGACCGCTTCGTCGCCTATCGCGAGGGCCTCGGCATGGAGGTGCTCGCGCACGACGCGTCCGTGTTCGGCACGCTGGCCCGCCGGCTGCGCGACGGCGGCCTGGTCTGCCTGGTCGCGGACCGCGATCTGTCCGCCTCCGGAGTCGAGGTGAAGTTCTTCGGCGAGCCGACACGGATGCCCGCGGGCCCGGCGCTGCTCGCCCAGCAGACGGGCGCCCTGCTGCTGCCGGTGACGCTCTGGTTCGACGGCTCGCCCGTGATGCGGGGCCGTGTGCATCCTCCGGTTGATGTCCCCGAGACAGGTACCCGGACTGAGAAGACGTCTGTCATGACGCAGGCGCTGGCCGACGCCTTCGCCACGGGTATCGCCGAACATCCGGAGGACTGGCACATGCTCCAGCGCTTGTGGCTCGCTGACCTGGAACCCCGCCCCGAGCCGTCCGACGGGGAGCGCCCGTGAGGATCGGCATCGTCTGCCCGTACTCCTGGGACGTCCCCGGCGGCGTCCAGTTCCACATCCGTGATCTGGCCGAGCACCTCATCCGCCTCGGGCACGAGGTGTCCGTACTCGCTCCTGCGGACGACGAGACCCCCCTGCCGCCGTACGTCGTGTCGGCGGGCCGCGCGGTTCCGGTGCCGTACAACGGTTCGGTGGCCCGGCTCAACTTCGGGTTCCTGTCGGCCGCGCGGGTGCGGCGCTGGCTGCACGACGGCACGTTCGACGTGATCCACATCCATGAGCCGGCCTCGCCGTCGCTCGGCCTGCTGGCCTGCTGGGCCGCACAGGGCCCCATCGTCGCGACCTTCCACACGTCCAACCCGCGCTCCCGGGCGATGGTCGCCGCGTACTCGATCCTCCAGGCGGCCCTCGAGAAGATCAGCGCGCGAATCGCCGTGAGCGAGTACGCGCGGCGCACGCTCGTCGAGCACCTGGGCGGCGACGCGGTCGTCATCCCGAACGGCGTCGACGTCGGTTTCTTCAAGAAGGCCGAGCCCAAGGCCGAGTGGCAGGGGGAGACGATCGGCTTCATCGGCCGCATCGACGAGCCCCGCAAGGGCCTGCCGGTCCTCATGAAGGCCCTCCCGAAGATCCTCGCCGAACGGCCGGGGACGCGTCTCCTGGTGGCCGGTCGCGGTGACGAGAAGGAGGCCGTCGAGTCGCTGCCCAAGGAGCTGCGTGCCCGTGTCGAGTTCCTCGGCATGATCAGCGACGAGGACAAGGCGCGGTTCCTGCGCAGCGTCGACCTGTACGTCGCCCCCAACACCGGCGGCGAGAGCTTCGGGATCATCCTCGTCGAGGCCATGTCGGCGGGCGCGCCCGTGCTCGCCTCCGACCTCGACGCCTTCGCGCAGGTCCTCGACCAGGGTGCGGCGGGCGAGCTGTTCGCCAACGAGGACGCGGACGCGCTGGCGGCCTCCGCGGTACGGCTGCTCGCTGACCCCGGGCGCCGCGCGGAGTTGCGTAAGCGGGGCAGCGCGCATGTACGGCGCTTCGACTGGTCGACGGTCGGGGCGGACATCCTCTCCGTGTACGAGACGGTCACGGACGGGGCCGCCGCGGTCGCCGCCGACGAACGCAGCGGGTTGCGGGCGCGGTTCGGGTTGGCGCGGGACTGAGAGGGAACGGCCCCAACCTGCGGGAGGTGCCGCAGGAGGGCGCCACGATGTCTCTGGCGGCCGAGGAGGAGCTGCGCGTCCGGTCCGGTGTTCGACGCCGAGATCGGCGCGCAGACAGCCGTCAGGGACGTGGGACGTTTCCCGCCCACACCCTCGGCGCCGGCTGTAGCGCCCCTCCGGCGCACAATCAACTGGGCGGTAGCCTGTGCGCCCGTGACCTCCACCCTGATCTGGATCGTGGTCGCCCTTGTGGCGATCGGCCTCTACTTGAGCTGGACCGCGGGCCGACTCGACCGGCTGCACGCCCGGATCGACGCCGCCCGTGCCGCCCTCGACGCGCAACTCCTGCGGCGTGCGTCGGTCGCACAGGAACTGGCCACTTCCGGAGTGCTCGATCCGGCCGCCTCGATCGTGCTCTACGAAGCGGCGCACGCGGCTCGGCAGGCCGAGGAGGAGCAGCGGGAGGTCGCCGAGAGCGACCTCAGCCAGGCCCTGCGGGCCGTCTTCGGGGAGGCACAGCAGGTCGAGGCGGTGCGCGAGGCCCCCGGCGGCGAGGCGGCCGCCGGCGAACTCGCCCAGGCGGTCCGCCGGGTGCCGATGGCCCGCCGCTTCCACAACGACTCCGTACGCGCCGCCCGCGCCCTGCGCCGCCACCGCAAGGTCCGCTGGTTCCGGCTGGCCGGCCATGCGCCGTTCCCTCTGGCCTTCGAAATGGACGACGAGCCGCCGGCGGCGTTGGTGGATCGGTCGGGGTAATCGATCGAGGTAAGGGCAGCGGGAGCCGAAAAACATGCCACCGGCTCCCCATTGGCCCTTGCTGTGGCCTGGTCCCCTCGCGTTTCCTCGGTGTTTGCAGAAACCCTCTTTCACTGAGTGAGGTCAACCCGTGTCGAGCACGCTCTCCAACTCCGCCCAGGCCCCCGAAACCGGCACCGCGCGCGTGAAGCGCGGAATGGCCGAGCAGCTCAAGGGCGGCGTGATCATGGATGTCGTCACGCCTGAGCAGGCGAAGATCGCCGAGGACGCGGGAGCCGTCGCCGTCATGGCTCTGGAGCGGGTCCCGGCGGACATCCGCAAGGACGGCGGCGTGGCCCGCATGTCCGACCCGGACATGATCGAGGGCATCATCGAGGCCGTGTCCATCCCGGTGATGGCGAAGTCGCGGATCGGCCACTTCGTGGAGGCCCAGGTCCTGCAGTCCCTCGGCGTCGACTACATCGACGAGTCCGAGGTCCTCACCCCGGCCGACGAGGTCAACCACTCCGACAAGTGGGCCTTCACCACGCCGTTCGTCTGCGGCGCCACCAACCTGGGCGAGGCCCTGCGCCGCATAGCCGAGGGCGCGGCCATGATCCGCTCCAAGGGCGAAGCCGGCACCGGCAACGTCGTCGAGGCCGTCCGCCACCTGCGTCAGATCAAGAACGAGATCGCCCGCCTCAAGGGCTACGACAACAACGAGCTGTACGCCGCCGCCAAGGACCTCCGCGCCCCGTACGAGCTCGTCAAGGAGGTCGCCGAACTCGGCAAGCTCCCGGTGGTGCTGTTCTCGGCCGGCGGTGTGGCCACCCCCGCCGACGCCGCGCTCATGCGCCAGCTCGGCGCCGAGGGCGTCTTCGTCGGCTCCGGCATCTTCAAGTCGGGCGACCCGGCCAAGCGCGCCGCCGCCATCGTGAAGGCCACCACCTTCTACGACGACCCCAAGATCATCGCGGATGCCTCCCGCAACCTGGGCGAGGCCATGGTCGGCATCAACTGCGACACCCTCCCCGAGGCCGAGCGCTACGCGAACCGCGGCTGGTAAGCACCCATGACCGAAGCACCCGTCATAGGAGTCCTGGCCCTCCAGGGCGACGTACGGGAGCACCTCATCGCCTTGTCCGCGGCCGATGCCGAGGCCAGGGCGGTGCGGCGCCCCGAGGAACTCGCCGAGGTCGACGGCCTTGTCATCCCCGGCGGCGAGTCCACCACCATCTCCAAGCTGGCCGTCCTCTTCGGGGTGATGGAGCCCCTCCGCGCGCGCGTGCGGGCCGGAATGCCCGTCTACGGAACCTGCGCCGGCATGATCATGCTCGCCGACAAGATCCTCGATCCGCGCTCGGGCCAGGAGACCATCGGCGGCATCGACATGATCGTGCGCCGCAACGCCTTCGGACGGCAGAACGAATCCTTTGAAGCGGCCGTCGACGTGAAGGGCGTTGAGGGCGATCCTGTAGAGGGCGTTTTCATCCGCGCCCCCTGGGTCGAGTCCGTCGGCGCCGAGACCGAGGTGCTCGCCGAGCACGACGGCCACATCGTCGCCGTACGCCAGGGCAACGCGCTCGCCACGTCGTTCCACCCGGAACTGACCGGCGACCACCGCGTGCACGGTTTGTTTGTCGACATGGTGCGCGCGGACCGTGCAGCGGAGTCCTTGTAGGATCTCTGGCGTTCGGACAGAGATGGGTTACGCGAAGGAGACAGGCAGATGTCCGGCCACTCTAAATGGGCCACGACGAAGCACAAGAAGGCCGTGATCGACGCCAAGCGCGGCAAGCTCTTCGCGAAGCTGATCAAGAACATCGAGGTCGCGGCCCGCATGGGCGGCGTGGACCTGGACGGCAACCCGACGCTGTACGACGCCGTGCAGAAGGCGAAGAAGTCGTCGGTCCCGAACAAGAACATCGATTCCGCGATCAAGCGCGGTGGTGGTCTCGAGGCCGGTGGCGCCGACTACGAGACCATCATGTACGAGGGTTACGGGCCGAACGGTGTCGCGGTGCTCATCGAGTGCCTCACCGACAACCGCAACCGCGCCGCCTCCGACGTACGCGTCGCCATGACCCGTAACGGCGGCTCGATGGCCGACCCGGGCTCCGTCTCGTACCTCTTCAACCGCAAGGGCGTCGTCATCGTCCCCAAGGGCGAGCTGTCCGAGGACGACGTCCTGGGTGCCGTACTCGAGGCGGGCGCCGAGGAGGTCAACGACCTGGGCGAGTCCTTCGAGGTGCTCAGCGAGGCCACCGACCTGGTCGCGGTCCGCACCGCCCTCCAGGACGCCGGCATCGACTACGACTCCGCCGAGGCCAACTTCGTCCCGACCATGCAGGTCGAGCTGGACGAGGAAGGCGCCAAGAAGATCTTCAAGCTGATCGACGCCTTGGAGGACAGCGACGACGTGCAGAACGTCTTCGCCAACTTCGACGTGAGCGACGAGGTCATGGAGAAGGCCAGCGCGTAGCGCTGCCGCGGTTTTCGGCGGGCCGGCAGGGGACATGCCCCCTGCCGGCCCGCCGCCGTTGTCGGTGGCAGCGGTTAGCCTGGCGTCAATCAAAGATCGCCATCCACGGACCGCAACCATCAATTGAGGAACCCCGATGGTGCTCAACCAGGTACGCGAGAGCGGCGGCGGTTTAGCCGCAAGGAGGAGTGGGGCTCGATGCGGGTACTGGGTGTGGACCCGGGGCTGACCCGATGCGGCATCGGTGTCGTCGAAGGCGTCGCCGGGCGCCCCTTGACGATGCTCGGCGTCGGGGTCGTACGGACGCCCTCGGACGCCGATGTCGGCCACCGTCTCGTCGCCATCGAGCAGGGCATCGAGGAGTGGATCGACGAGCACCGGCCCGAATACGTCGCTGTGGAGCGGGTGTTCAGCCAGCACAACGTACGTACGGTCATGGGCACCGCCCAGGCCAGCGCCGTCGCCATGCTCTGCGCGTCCCGCCGCGGACTGCCCGTCGCCCTGCACACACCCAGCGAGGTCAAGGCGGCCGTGACCGGCAGCGGCCGGGCCGGCAAGGCCCAGGTCGGCGCCATGGTCACGCGGCTGCTCCGGCTCGACGCACCCCCGAAGCCCGCCGACGCCGCCGACGCCCTCGCGCTCGCTATCTGCCACATCTGGCGCGCCCCGGCCACCAACCGCCTCCAACAGGCTCACGCCCAGGCCCGCGAGGCCCAGGCCCGGGCTCAACTGGCCCGGCAACAGGCTCAGTCACTCGCCCGAAAGGCCCCCCGATGATCGCCTTCGTCAGCGGCCCGGTCGCCGCCCTCGCCCCCGACTCCGCGGTGGTCGAAGTGGGCGGCATCGGCATCTCCGTTCACTGCACACCAGGCACGCTCTCCGGGCTCCGCTTGGGAAAGCAGGCGAAGCTCGCCACGTCTCTCGTCGTACGGGAGGACTCGCTGACCCTGTACGGCTTCGTGGACGACGACGAGCGGCAGACCTTCGAACTGCTGCAGACCGCGAGTGGAGTCGGCCCGCGGCTGGCCCAGGCGATGCTCGCCGTGCACAGTCCCGACGCCCTGCGCCGAGCGATCTCCACCGGTGACGAGAAGGCGCTCATGGCTGTCCCGGGCATCGGCAAGAAGGGCGCCCAAAAGCTCCTCCTGGAACTCAAGGACCGCCTCGGCGAACCCCTCGGCACGGGCGGCCCGGCAATCGGCACGGCCGTCTCCGCAGGCTGGCGCGAGCAGTTGCACGCCGCGCTCATCGGACTCGGGTACGCGACGCGGGAGGCCGAGGAGGCGGTCTCGGCCGTCGCGCCCCAGGCGGAGGCGTCCGAAGGCGCGCCCCAGGTGGGCCAGTTGCTCAAGGCCGCTCTGCAGACCCTCAACAGAGCGCGTTAGCAAGCGAGTTCCGCGAAGAGGCACGCCGCCCGTACGAACAACGAGACCGAGGCACACGTAATGAACTGGGACGACCCGACCGACGAGAGCGCCGCCGAGCGTCTCGTCGGTGCGTCCGCCGATCGTGAGGACCAGGCCGTCGAGGCCGCTCTGCGTCCCAAGGACCTGGACGAGTTCATCGGCCAGGAGAAGGTCCGCGAGCAGCTCGACCTCGTCCTGCGCGCGGCACGCGCGCGTGGCGCCACCGCCGACCACGTCCTGCTCTCCGGAGCCCCCGGCCTCGGCAAGACCACCCTCTCGATGATCATCGCCGCCGAGATGGAAGCCCCGATCCGCATCACCAGCGGCCCTGCCATCCAGCACGCCGGCGACCTCGCCGCGATCCTCTCCTCCCTCCAGGAGGGCGAGGTGCTCTTCCTCGACGAGATCCACCGCATGTCCCGGCCCGCCGAGGAGATGCTCTACATGGCGATGGAGGACTACCGCGTCGACGTCATCGTCGGCAAGGGCCCCGGCGCCACCGCCATCCCGCTCGAACTTCCGCCCTTCACGCTGGTCGGCGCCACCACGCGTGCGGGACTGCTGCCGCCCCCGCTGCGCGACCGCTTCGGCTTCACCGCGCACATGGAGTTCTACGAGCCCGCCGAGCTGGAGCGTGTCATCCACCGCTCCGCGCACCTGCTCGACGTCGAGATCGGTGCCGAGGGAGCCGCCGAGATCGCCGGCCGTTCCCGGGGCACGCCCCGTATCGCCAACCGCCTGCTGCGCCGTGTACGCGACTACGCCCAGGTCAAGGCCGACGGCGTCATCACCCGGGACATCGCCAAGGCGGCCCTCGCCGTGTACGAGGTGGACGACCGAGGACTCGATCGCCTCGACCGCGCCGTCCTCGAAGCCCTGCTCAAGCTGTTCGGCGGCGGACCGGTCGGCCTGTCGACGCTCGCCGTGGCTGTGGGGGAGGAGCGCGAGACGGTCGAGGAGGTCGCCGAGCCCTTCCTCGTACGCGAGGGACTGCTGGCCCGCACTCCTCGCGGTCGCGTCGCCACACCGGCCGCATGGGCGCATTTCGGCCTCACCCGGCCCGGCCCTTCCGCTGGTGGAAACGGACAACAGGACCTGTTCGGGGCGTGAGGGGGCGTGTACTCGCCGGACCAGGAACCACGGTGCAATGCTGGGCGTTGTTCCTTGAGTGCGGACTCGCTTAGACTCCGCCGATGCCGCCTTTGTCGGCGGCGCACATATACCCCCATCCATCAGGCCGCTCAGCATCGCGGTCGAATGAAGGAAGTTCCGACCCGTGAGTCTCGTGACCCTCCTCCCGTTCATCGTGCTCATCGGGGCCATGTTCCTGATGACCCGGTCGGCCAAGAAGAAGCAGCAAGCCGCTGCGCAGATGCGCAACGACATGCAGCCGGGCTCCGGCGTCCGCACGATCGGCGGCATGTACGCGACGGTGAAGGAGGTCAACGAGGACACGGTCCTCCTTGACGCAGGCCCGGGCGTCGACCTGCTCTTCGCCAAGAACGCCATCGGTGCCGTCCTCAGCGACGACGAGTACAACCGCATCGTCCACGGCATCGAGCACGACCTGAAGACCGACGAAGCCGTCGTCCCGGACGACGCCTCCTCCCTCACCGAGACCGACGAGCCCGCCGACTCTTCCGACGACCAGCCCATCGACCTCGGCAAGAAGGAAGCGGCCGAAGAGACCGCCGACGAGGAGCCGAAAAAGGCTGATGACGCAGAGCTGAAGAAGTCCGACGGCGAGTCCGACGCGAAGTAGTCATGACCGGGGACCGCGGAATGCGCCGCTCGCGCACCGCGGTCCCCGGGTCATGTTGTTTCGCGCGGAATCTCGACACCATTTATTGGCCGTCCGCGCAGGTGCCCCGTCGCCGGGCGGACAACGAGGGAGAACGACAAGGTGGCAGCACCTAAGAAGGGCCGAAAGCAGAGCGCCCAGGGGAGGCCGGGTCGCACTCTGGCCCTGATGCTGATCGCGATCGTGGCGCTCACCGGTGGCATGTTCGCCTCCGGGCACACGACGCCGCGCCTCGGTATCGACCTCGCCGGCGGCACGAGCATCACGCTCGAGGCACAGAACGAGCCAGGTCAGAAGAACGCGATCAACCCGACCAACATGAAGACCGCGGTCGGCATCATGGAGCGTCGCGTCAACGGCCTGGGCGTCTCCGAGGCGGAGGTCCAGACCCAGGGCGACAAGAACATCATCGTCAACATCCCCAAGGGCACGAACTCGGCGCAGGCCCGGGAGCAGGTCGGTACCACCGCCAAGCTCTACTTCCGTCCGGTTCTGACCGGGGCGCCGACGGGCAGTGCGACGGACCCCGGCGCTTCCCCGTCGCCCAGCCCCTCCGGGAACTCCGCGTCGCCTTCGGCCTCCGGGAAGTCTCCCTCGCCGACCCCCTCCGCCACCGCCACCACCCAGGGTCGTGCCGTGACGGAGGGCCTCGCCGCGAAGGACGGCGCGAAGAAGGCGGACCCGACGCCCTCCGCGACGCCCAGCGACAGCGCCTCCCCGCCGGCCGACCCCTCCGGCGAGGCCGCTGCCGCCGATGTGCAGAAGCAGCTGGACGCGCTGAACTGTTCCACGGCGAAGGGCCGTGCGGCGGCGAGCGAGAAGGCCGCCCAGGCCGAGGACTCCGAAACCATCGTCGCCTGCGATCCGGATTCGCAGTACAAGTACGCGCTCGGCCCGGTCGCCGTGAACGGCGAGCGGGTCGAGGACGCCAGCGCCGTGTTCGCGACGACGACCGGCGAGGGCTGGATCGTCCAGATGAAGTTCGACGACAAGGGTTCGGATCAGTTCGCCGCGGTCACCGGCAGGCTGGTCGGCCAGGCACCGCCGCAGAACCAGTTCGCCATCGTGCTCGACGGCGAGATCGTCTCGGCTCCGTCGGTCAACTCGGCGATCACCGGCGGATCCGCCCAGATCTCCGGTGGCTTCACCCAGCAGTCCGCCGAGGACCTGGCGAACGTCCTGTCCTACGGCGCCCTCCCGATCACCTTCAAGGAGGCGAGCGTCACCACGGTCGACGCCGCGCTCGGCGGCGACCAGCTGGAGGCCGGTCTGATCGCCGGCGCCATCGGCCTCGCCCTGGTCATCATCTACCTGCTGCTCTACTACCGCGGTCTGTCCCTGATCGCCATCGCCTCACTGCTGGTCTCGGCGGTCATGACGTATGTGATCATGTCGCTGCTCGGCCCGGCCATCGGCTTCGCGCTGAACCTGCCCGCGGTCTGCGGTGCGATCGTCGCGATCGGCATCACGGCGGACTCGTTCATCGTGTTCTTCGAACGCATCCGTGACGAAGTCCGCGAGGGCCGTACGCTGCGGCCCGCCGTCGAACGGGGCTGGCCACGCGCCCGGCGCACCATCCTGGTGTCCGACTTCGTGTCGTTCCTCGCCGCCGCGGTGCTCTTCATCGTCACCGTCGGCAAGGTCCAGGGCTTCGCGTTCACGCTGGGTCTGACCACCGTCCTGGACGTGGTCGTGGTCTTCTTCTTCACCAAGCCGCTGATGACGATCCTCGCCCGCAAGAAGTTCTTCGCGAACGGTCACAGCTGGTCCGGCCTGGACCCGAAGCGCCTCGGCGCCAAGCCACCGCTGCGCCGCTCCCGCCGCGTATCCGCTCCCGTCGACCCGAAGGAGGCGTGAGATGTCGAAGCTCGGCAACCTCGGCGCCCGTCTCTACCGCGGTGAGGTCGGTTACGACTTCGTCGGCAAGCGCATGTTCTGGTACGGCGTCTCGATCCTGATCACCATCACGGCCATCGTCGGCCTGGCGGTACGCGGCTTGAACATGGGCATCGAGTTCGAGGGCGGCGCCGTCTTCACCACTCCGAAGACCAGCGTCTCGGCATCGCAGGCCGAGGATTACGCGGAGGAGGCAGCCGGCCACGACGCGATCGTGCAGGGCCTCGGCAGCGGCGGGCTGCGCATCCAGGTCGCCGGTTTGGACACGAACACGTCCGACCAGGTCAAGTCTGAGCTCGCCCAGGACATGAACCTCGACCCGGAGAGGATCAGCGCCGAACTCGTCGGACCCAGCTGGGGTGACCAGATCGCCAACAAGGCCTGGCAAGGCCTGGGGATCTTCCTGGTCCTGGTGGTGATCTATCTGGCGATCGCCTTCGAGTGGCGCATGGCGCTCGCAGCGTTTGTCGCCCTCATCCACGACATCACCATCACGGTCGGCATCTACGCCCTCGTCGGCTTCGAAGTCACACCAGGCACCGTGATCGGTCTGCTGACGATCCTCGGTTATTCGCTGTACGACACAGTCGTTGTCTTCGACAGCCTCAAGGAACAGACGAAGGAGCTCACCAAACAGACCCGCTGGACCTACAGCGAGGTCGCCAACCGCTCGATCAACAGCACCCTGGTGCGCTCGATCAACACCACGGTGGTCGCGCTGCTCCCGGTCGCCGGACTGCTGTTCATCGGCGGCGGCGTACTCGGCGCGGGCATGCTCAACGACATCTCGCTGTCGCTGTTCGTGGGCCTCGCGGCCGGTGCGTACTCCTCGATCTTCATCGCCACGCCGCTCGTCGCCGACCTCAAGGAGCGTGAGCCGCAGATGAAGGCGCTCAAAAAGCGCGTACTCGCCAAGCGCGCCTCGGCCGCCTCGCAGAGCGAGCCCCAGGAGGCCGAGGCCGTCGACGAGCCGTATGACGAGGAGCCGGAGGACGCGACTCCCGCGGTCGTCGGGCCGCCGCGCAGCCAGCGGTCCCAGCCGTCGTCCCGCAACCGGGGCCGCGGCCGACCTTCCGGGAAGCGCCGATGAGCGAGCTGACGGACATCTCGGAGCTGCTCCTCAGCCGGATCCGGGACGTGGCCGACTATCCGGAGCCGGGCGTGATGTTCAAGGACATCACCCCGCTCCTGGCCGACCCGGCGGCGTTCACGGCACTCACCGACGCGCTCGCCGAGATCAGCGTCCGCAGCGGCGCCACGAAGATCGTCGGCCTGGAGGCCCGTGGCTTCATCCTCGGCGCCCCCGTAGCGGTCCGCGCCGGGCTCGGCTTCATCCCCGTCCGCAAGGCCGGCAAGCTCCCCGGGGCGACGCTCAGCCAGGCGTACGAGCTGGAGTACGGCTCGGCCGAGATCGAGGTGCACGCCGAGGACCTGGCCGCGGGCGACCGCGTCATGGTCGTCGACGACGTCCTCGCCACCGGCGGCACCGCCGAGGCCTCGCTCCAGCTGATCCGCCGGGCCGGCGCCGAGGTGGCCGGCGTGGCCGTCCTCATGGAGCTCGGCTTCCTCGGTGGCCGGGGCAGGCTGGAACCGGCGCTCGCGGGCGCCCCGTTGGAGGCGCTCCTCACGGTCTGAGCGACGGTACGAGCGACGCCTGGGCCCACCCTGAGGCAAGGTGTACGCAAGGCCTGGGACACTCGTAGGACACCGCGGAGGCGGGCCCGGAGGAATCCGGTGCCCGCCTCCCGTGTTTCTCCTGTACAAGGCCGTCTCACCGGGCGAAGGCGAGTCCGGAGCCCGGGATCGCTACCATGGGATCTCCGGAGCCTGACCGGGGGACCCGGATCGCGCACGAGGAGCCCTCTTGGCAGACGAGGCCCAGCCACTGACTCCCAGGGCTGAACACCTGGGGGCACCCCCAGCCGCCAAGCCCGACTCGATGACGGGCACCGCGGCCGCGCCCGCGAAGAACGCGAACAGCGACACCGGCGGGCCGGTCGCGCATGCCCAGCCCGCCTCCAGCGGCAAAGCGGCCGAGCAGTCGCGCCCTCAGCCGGCTCCTCCCGAGCGCGAGCGACCCAAGCCCGCACCCGCGCCCTCGACCGCTCCCGCGGTGCGCCCCGCGTCCGGCCAGCCCGCCCGCTCCGGCGGCTCCTCCAATCGCGTACGCGCCCGTCTGGCCCGCCTCGGCGTCCAGCGCTCCAACCCGTACAACCCGGTCCTGGAGCCCCTGCTGCGGATAGTGCGCAGCAACGACCCGAAGATCGAGACCTCCACGCTCCGCCAGGTCGAGAAGGCCTACCAGGTCGCCGAGCGCTGGCACCGCGGTCAGAAGCGCAAGAGCGGCGACCCGTACATCACACACCCGCTCGCCGTCACCACCATCCTCGCCGAGCTCGGCATGGACCCGGCCACGCTGATGGCCGGCCTCCTGCACGACACCGTCGAGGACACCGAGTACGGCCTTGAGCAGCTGCGCCGCGACTTCGGCGACCAGGTCGCTCTCCTCGTCGACGGCGTCACCAAGCTGGACAAGGTCAAGTTCGGCGAGGCGGCCCAGGCCGAGACCGTACGCAAGATGGTCGTCGCCATGGCCAAGGACCCCCGCGTCCTGGTCATCAAGCTCGCCGACCGCCTGCACAACATGCGCACCATGCGCTACCTCAAGCGCGAGAAGCAGGAGAAGAAAGCGCGCGAGACTCTCGAGATCTACGCGCCGCTCGCCCACCGCCTGGGCATGAACACCATCAAGTGGGAGCTGGAGGACCTCGCCTTCGCGATCCTCTACCCCAAGATGTACGACGAGATCGTCCGCCTCGTCGCCGAGCGCGCCCCCAAGCGCGACGAGTACCTCGCCATAGTGACCGACGAGGTCCAGTCCGACCTGCGCGCCGCCCGCATCAAGGCGACCGTCACCGGGCGCCCGAAGCACTACTACAGCGTCTACCAGAAGATGATCGTCCGCGGCCGTGACTTCGCGGAGATCTACGACCTGGTGGGCATCCGCGTCCTCGTCGACACCGTCAGGGACTGTTACGCCGCCCTCGGCACCGTGCACGCGCGATGGAACCCGGTCCCCGGCCGGTTCAAGGACTACATCGCGATGCCCAAGTTCAACATGTACCAGTCGCTGCACACGACGGTGATCGGTCCGAACGGCAAGCCCGTCGAACTCCAGATCCGTACGTTCGACATGCACCGCCGCGCCGAGTACGGCATCGCCGCGCACTGGAAGTACAAGCAGGAGCCCTCCGCCGGCACCTCCAAGGTGCGCACGGACGCGCCCAAGGCCCTGAGCAGGGACAAGGACGGCGTCAACGACATGGCGTGGCTGCGCCAGCTGCTCGACTGGCAGAAGGAGACCGAGGACCCCAGCGAGTTCCTGGAGTCCCTGCGCTTCGACCTGTCCCGCAACGAGGTCTTCGTCTTCACGCCGAAGGGCGACGTCATAGCGCTTCCGGCGGGGGCGACACCCGTGGACTTCGCGTACGCGGTCCACACGGAGGTCGGCCACCGGACCATCGGGGCGCGGGTCAACGGCCGCCTCGTACCGCTCGAATCGACCCTGGACAACGGCGACTTGGTGGAGGTCTTCACCTCCAAGGCGGCCGGTGCGGGCCCCTCCCGCGACTGGCTCGGCTTCGTGAAGTCACCGCGGGCCCGCAACAAGATCCGCGCCTGGTTCTCCAAGGAGCGCCGCGACGAGGCCATCGAGCACGGCAAGGACGCCATCGTCCGCGCCATGCGCAAGCAGAACCTGCCGATCCAGCGCATCCTCACCGGCGACTCCCTGGTCACGCTCGCCCATGAGATGCGCTACCCCGACATCTCCGCTCTGTACGCGGCGATCGGCGAGAGCCATGTGTCCGCGCAGAACGTCGTGCAGAAGCTGGTCCAGGCGCTCGGCGGCGAGGAGGCCGCCACCGAGGAGATCGACGAGAGTGTGCCGCCCGCGCGCGGGCGCAGCCGCAAACGCCGCTCCAGCGCCGACCCGGGCGTCGTGGTCAAGGGTGTCGACGATGTGTGGGTCAAGCTGGCCCGATGCTGTACGCCCGTCCCCGGCGACCCCATCATGGGCTTCGTCACGCGCGGCAGTGGTGTATCGGTTCACCGCACCGACTGCGTCAACGTCGACTCCCTGTCCCGCGAGCCCGAGCGCATCCTCGAGGTCGAGTGGGCGCCCACCCAGTCCTCGGTGTTCCTGGTCGCCATCCAGGTCGAGGCCCTGGACCGCTCACGCCTCCTCTCGGACGTCACGCGCGTCCTCTCGGACCAGCACGTCAACATCCTCTCCGCGGCCGTCCAGACCTCCCGCGACCGCGTCGCCACCTCCCGCTTCACGTTCGAGATGGGCGACCCCAAGCACCTGGGCCACGTCCTGAAGGCGGTCAGGGGAGTCGAGGGCGTGTACGACGTGTACCGGGTGACGTCGGCGCGCAGGCCGTAACGACCGCTGCGCTGCTACTACGTAGAAGGGGCTTCCGTACGTTGCGCACGGAAGCCCCTTCTACGTAGTAGCTGGAAAACTGCGGGATAAACTCAGCCGCCGAACTCCTGCAGCCCCTTCAGCGCCTGGTCCAGCAGCGCCTGACGGCCTTCGAGCTCCCTCTGGAGCTTGTCGGCCTTGGCGTTGTTGCCCGCGGCGCGTGCCGCTTCGATCTGGCCCTGGAGCTTGTCCACGGCGGCCTGGAGCTGACCGGTCAGACCCTCGGCACGCGCGCGTGCCTCCGGGTTCGTCCGGCGCCACTCCGTCTCCTCGGACTCCTGGATGGCCCGCTCCACCGCGTGCATCCGGCCCTCGACCTTCGGGCGGGCGTCGCGCGGCACATGGCCGATGGCCTCCCAGCGCTCGTTGATGGCGCGGAAGGCGGCGCGGGCGGCCTTCAGATCCGTCACCGGGAGGATCTTCTCGGCCTCCTGGGCCAGCTCCTCCTTGAGCTTGAGGTTCTCCGCCTGCTCCGCGTCCCGCTCGGCGAAGACCGAGCTGCGGGCCGCGAAGAAGACGTCCTGGGCGCCGCGGAAGCGGTTCCACAGGTCGTCCTCGTGCTCGCGCTGGGCGCGGCCCGCGGCCTTCCACTCGGACATCAGCTCGCGGTAGCGCGCGGCCGTCGGACCCCAGTCGGTCGACCCCGAAAGGGCCTCGGCCTCGGCGACCAGCCGCTCCTTGGTCTTACGGGCCTCCTCGCGCTGCGCGTCCAGCTGCGCGAAGTGCGCCTTGCGACGCTTGGAGAACGCCGAGCGGGCGTGCGAGAAGCGGTGCCACAGCTCGTCGTCCGACTTGCGGTCGAGCCGCGGCAGCCCCTTCCAGGTGTCCACCAGGGCCCGCAGCCGCTCACCGGCTGCCCGCCACTGGTCGGACTGCGCCAGCTGCTCCGCCTCGGTGACCAAGGCCTCCTTGGCATGCCGCGCCTCGTCGGACTGCTTCGCCCGCTGGGCCTTGCGCTCCTCGCGGCGCGCCTCGACCGTCTTGACCAGCTTGTCCAGCCGGGTCCGCAACGCGTCCAGGTCACCGACCACGTGATGGGCGTCGACCTGCTCCCGGATATGGTCGATGGCCGCCATGGCGTCCTTCGCCGACAGGTCGGTGGTCTTCACTCGTCGCTCGAGGAGGCCGATCTCCACAACCAGGCCCTCGTACTTGCGCTCGAAGTAGGCCAGTGCCTCGTCAGGAGAGCCGGCCTGCCAGGAACCGACGACCTGCTCGCCATCGGCCGTACGCACGTACACGGTGCCCGTCTCGTCGACGCGGCCCCACGGGTCGCTGCTCACAGCGCCTCCTCCACATGATGCCTGCGTAGGGTGGCTGTACCCCCGGCATCGTCCACAGTTTCGTCACGGCCAACATAGGCGACCGGCGGGGCGGCTGTCCGCATACCGCGCGACCGAAATTCCGCACCTGGCGATCAGGATTTCGTCACGGTCGCCTTGTTGATCACGACCGTCGCATTCGGTGCGGTGTTGCCGGTCGTGGGGTCCACGGGCTGGGCGCCGGCGTCCGAGATCTTCTTCAGGACCTTCATGCCCTCCTTGGAGATCGTTCCGAACGGTGTGTAGTCGGGCGGCAGCTGGCTGTCCTGGTACACGAGGAAGAACTGGCTGCCACCGGAGTCGCGGCCCTTCTTCGTCTGCGCGTTGTACTGGTTGGCCATGGCCACCGTGCCTGCCGGATACACGTTCCCCTTCAGGCGCTCGTCCTTCAGGTTCTCGTCCGGAATGGTGTAACCGGGACCGCCCGTGCCGTCACCCTTGGGGTCTCCGCACTGGAGCACGTAGATGCCCTCGGGGACGAGCCGATGGCACTTGGTGTGGTCCAGATAGCCCTTGCCCACCAGGAAGTTGAACGAGTTCACCGTACGCGGGGCCTTCGAGGCCGGCATCTTGATGTCCATCGTGCCGCAGGTCGTCTCAAGCTTCATCGTGTAGTCCGCCGACTTGTCGATGGTCATAGCCGGCTCCTTCTTGTAGCTGAGCGGCTTCACCTTGCCCGCGGCGGGCTTCTCGCAGGGGTCCGGCGCCTTGCTGGGGGAGGCGCTCGGGGTCACCTCCGCGTTCGCGTTGTCCTTCGTGTCGTCGCCCTTGAGGGCATCCGTCGTGGTCGCGACCACGACCAGCACCAGGATCACACTGAGCGCCGACGCGATGGAGGCGTTGCGGACACGTGCCTTGCGCCGCGCGGCCGTACGCCGCTGCTGCT
Source organism: Streptomyces yerevanensis (assembly GCF_000716805.1). Classification (NCBI taxonomy): domain Bacteria; kingdom Bacillati; phylum Actinomycetota; class Actinomycetes; order Kitasatosporales; family Streptomycetaceae; genus Streptomyces; species Streptomyces yerevanensis. The sequence continues at coordinate 65,814 of NZ_JNWJ01000035.1, forward strand.
GCCGCAAGAACTTCTCCCGGGCGAGCTGACGCCGCCGCTGTTCCTGGCTGACCACCGGGTTCTCTCCTCATGCGTCTCGTACGTCAGGTGGGACGCGTGCGTCTTGTGAGCCGACCGCCTGCGTGTGCCCCGTACCGTATATGGGTTCGCTGTGGTTCCGGCAGCGCCGGTAGGCTCTGGCCCACAGCCAACCGCCCCTGTACGACATACCGAAGGACGATCGTGCTCATTGCCGGGTTCCCCGCCGGGGCCTGGGGCACCAACTGTTATCTGGTCGCCCCCGCCGCAGGCGAGGAGTGCGTGATCATCGACCCGGGCCACCAGGCCGCCGAGGGAGTCGAGGAAACGCTGAAGAAGCATCGGCTCAAGCCTGTCGCCGTCGTCCTCACACACGGCCACATCGACCACGTGGCCTCGGTCGTCCCGGTGTGCGGCGCGCACGGTGTACCGGCGTGGATCCACCCCGAGGACCGGTACATGATGACGGACCCGTCGATGGGTCTCGGCCGTTCCATCGGGATGCCGCTCATGGGCGAGCTGACCGTGGGGGAGCCGGATGACGTCAAGGAGCTGACCGACGGCGCGAAGCTGGAGCTGGCCGGTCTGGAGCTGTCCGTCGCGCATGCGCCGGGCCATACGAAGGGGTCGGTGACCTTCGGGCTGCCCGAGGCGGCGGACATCCCGCCGATCTTCTTCTCGGGAGACCTGCTGTTCGCCGGCTCCATCGGACGCACCGACCTGCCCGGCGGTGACATGACCGAGATGCTCGACTCGCTGGCCCGCGTGTGCCTGCCGCTCGACGACTCGACCGTGGTGCTGTCCGGTCACGGCCCCCAGACGACCATCGGCCAGGAGCGCGCCACCAATCCGTATCTGCGGCAGGTGGCGGCCGGCCTGGGAGAGGGTTCGAGCACCCCTCCCCGACGAGGAATGTGACGAGAGACTTCCCGTGAGCACCTTTCAGGCCCCCAAGGGCACGTACGACCTCATCCCGCCCCGTTCCGCGAAGTTCCTCGCGGTGCGCGAGGCGATCGCCGTGCCGCTGCGCAACTCCGGCTACGGCTATATCGAGACGCCCGGCTTCGAGAACGTCGAGTTGTTCGCGCGAGGCGTCGGCGAGTCCACGGACATCGTGACCAAGGAGATGTACGCCTTCGAGACCAAGGGCGGCGACAAGCTCGCGCTTCGGCCCGAGGGCACCGCGTCCGTGCTCCGCGCCGCGCTGGAGGCGAACCTCCACCGGCAGGGCAACCTCCCGGTCAAACTTTGGTACTCGGGCTCGTACTACCGCTACGAGCAGCCTCAAGCAGGCCGCTACCGCCACTTCTCCCAGGTCGGCGCCGAGGCGATCGGGGCCGAAGACCCGGCGCTGGACGCCGAGTTGATCATCCTGGCCGACCAGGCGTACCGCTCGCTGGGCCTGCGCAACTTCCGTATCCTGCTCAACAGCCTGGGCGACAAGGAGTGCCGCCCCGTCTACCGGGCCGCCCTGCAGGACTTCCTGCGGGGCTTGGACCTGGACGAGGACACCCTCCGCCGCGCCGAGATCAACCCCCTCCGGGTGCTCGACGACAAGCGCGACGCGGTCCAGAAGCAGCTGGTGGGCGCCCCGCTGCTCCGTGACTACCTCTGCGACGCGTGCAAGGCGTACCACGAAGAGGTCCGTGAGCTGATCACGGCCGCCGGAGTCTCCTTCGAGGACGATCCGAAGCTGGTGCGTGGCCTGGACTACTACACGCGGACGACCTTCGAGTTCGTGCACGACGGTCTGGGCTCGCAGTCCGCGGTGGGCGGCGGCGGCCGTTACGACGGCCTCTCCGAGATGATCGGCGGGCCCGCGCTGCCATCGGTCGGCTGGGCGTTGGGCGTCGACCGTACGGTCCTTGCCCTGGAGGCGGAGGGTGTCGAGCTCCAACTGCCCGCATCCACCAGCGTGTTCGCGGTGCCGCTCGGCGAAGAGGCCCGGCGGTTGCTCTTCGGGGTGGTCACCGAGCTGCGCAAGGTCGGGGTCGCGGCGGACTTCTCGTACGGCGGGAAGGGCCTCAAGGGGGCGATGAAGAGCGCGAACCGGAGCGGAGCGCGGTACACCATCGTCGCCGGCGAGCGCGACCTCTCCGAGGGCGTCGTCCAGCTCAAGGACATGGAGTCCGGGGAGCAGGAGGCCGTCGGGGTGAACGAGATCGTGGCGGAACTGGAGGCGCGGCTGGGCTGAGGCCCTGCCACCCGCCTTCTACCGCGTGCGCCGTCAACTCGGCGCACGCGGATTCGTCCGGCCATTTCTGTGCTGTCACGCGACCGAACGTCCCGCAGAAGCGAACGTTCCGGGACGGCCGTGCGTACCTCCTTATGTCCAGCGAACGGTGGATACGCGCGCGCGTGCGGCACAATGACCGTGCCCGTCGACCCCCCTCAAGCTACGGAAACGGCGTGATGAGCAAGACGACAGTCAGGGAAGGCGTCTCAGTCGACCAGGCACGTGCCGAGGGCCCGCCACGCTCGGTGGGCGGGAGCCGCGCGCTCGCCCTCCTGCTGGTGATCACGGGCGCGGCCGGGCTGCTGGCCTCCTGGGTCATCACGATCGACAAGTTCAAGCTCCTGGAGGACCCGAACTTCACCCCGGGCTGCAGCCTGAACCCGGTCGTCTCCTGCGGCAACATCATGAAGAGCGACCAGGCCTCGGCCTTCGGGTTCCCCAACCCGATGCTGGGCCTGGTCACTTACGCCATCGTGATCGGCGTCGGCATGAGCCTGCTGGGCCGGGCCACGTTCCCGCGCTGGTACTGGCTGACCTTCAACGCGGGCACGCTCTTCGGCGTCGGCTTCTGCACCTGGCTCATGTACCAGTCGCTCTACAACATCAACTCGTTGTGCCTGTGGTGCAGTCTGGCCTGGGTCGCCACGATCGTCATGTTCTGGACCGTGACCGCGTTCAACGTCCGGCACGGGTTCCTGCCCGCGCCCGGCTGGCTGAAGGGCTTCCTCGGCGAGTTCGCCTGGGTGCTGCCCGTGCTGCACATCGGGATCATCGGCATGCTGATCCTGACCCGCTGGTGGGACTTCTGGACCAGCTGACCGGGCCAGTCGGACGGACCGGCTGACCGCGGCCCGGGCGTTGTCAGTGGCGTGACATAGGGTTTTGACCGTGGAGCCCGACCTGTTCACCGCCGCAGCAGAAGAACGCCAGGAGAAGGACCCGTCCAGCAGCCCCCTGGCCGTACGGATGCGCCCGCGCACCCTGGACGAAGTCGTGGGCCAGCAGCACCTGTTGAAGCCCGGCTCGCCCCTGCGCAGACTGGTCGGCGAGGGCGCCTCCGGTCCCGCCGGACCCTCCTCCGTGATCCTCTGGGGCCCGCCCGGCACCGGCAAGACGACTCTCGCGTACGTCGTCTCCAAGGCCACCAACAAGCGCTTCGTGGAGCTCTCCGCGATCACCGCAGGCGTCAAGGAAGTGCGCGCGGTCATCGAGGGCGCCCGCCGCGCCACCGGAGGCTACGGCAAGGAGACCGTCCTCTTCCTGGACGAGATCCACCGCTTCAGCAAGGCCCAGCAGGACTCCCTGCTCCCGGCCGTCGAGAACCGCTGGGTGACGCTGATCGCCGCGACCACCGAGAATCCGTACTTCTCGGTGATCTCCCCGCTTCTCTCCCGCTCCCTGCTCCTCACCCTCGAACCGCTCACGGACGACGACCTGCGCGGTCTCATCAAGCGCGCGCTGACCGACGAGCGCGGCCTGAAGGACGCCGTCACCCTCCCCGAGGACACCGAGGAACACCTGCTGCGGATCGCCGGCGGTGACGCCCGCCGCGCCCTGACCGCCCTGGAGGCCGCGGCCGGCTCCGCGCTCGACAAGGGAGAGACGGACGTGACCCTCCAGACCCTGGAGGAGACCGTCGACCGCGCCGCCGTGAAGTACGACCGCGACGGAGACCAGCACTACGACGTGGCGAGCGCCCTGATCAAGTCCATCCGCGGCTCGGACGTGGACGCCGCGCTGCACTACCTGGCCCGGATGATCGAGGCCGGCGAAGACCCCCGCTTCATCGCCCGCCGACTGATGATCTCCGCCAGCGAGGACATCGGCCTCGCCGATCCGAACGCGCTGCCCATAGCCGTAGCCGCCGCCCAGGCCGTCGCCATGATCGGCTTCCCCGAAGCCGCACTCACCCTCAGCCACGCCACCATCGCCCTCGCGCTGGCCCCCAAGTCGAACGCCGCGACGATGGCGATAGGCGCCGCCATGGAGGACGTACGAAAAGGCCATGCGGGCCCCGTGCCACCGCACCTGCGCGACGGGCACTACAAGGGCGCGGCCAAGCTCGGGCACGCTCAGGGGTACGTGTATCCGCACGACCTGCCCGAGGGAATCGCCCCCCAGCAGTACGCCCCGGACGCACTCAAGGACCGGAAGTACTACACCCCGACCCGGCACGGCGCCGAGGCGCGCTATGCGGACGCGGTGGAGTGGACCAGGAAGCACCTCGGGCGGAAGCAGCCCTGAGCCCCCTGTAGACTCCTCCACAGCGCTGCGTCCCGTGTCCGGCCTCTTTAACGAGAGTGTCGGCACCACCAGAACGGGACATCCAGCCGGAACCCTTTCGCTGAAAGGCAGAGAGGGATCCAGGAGCGTCGCGCACCGTCGAACGGTGTCGCGGGCAGCCCACCACCACCCGGTATCCCGGAGCGGTCGGTGGGCCACTCGCGTGCTGCACGTATGTGCCCAGACCAGGGAGCGGCTGCCCAGCAGGTCCGTCAAGGGCCCGCAGGGTTTCCCAGGCTGCGGATGCGACCTCCCCTAACCCTGGTGAAGCCGTATTCGCATCAGAAACACGAGGTGTTTGGTTCATGGCGAACCAGTCCCGCCCCAAGGTCAAGAAGTCGCGTGCCCTCGGCATCGCGCTGACCCCGAAGGCTGTCAAGTACTTCGAGGCTCGCCCCTACCCGCCGGGCGAGCACGGCCGCGGCCGTAAGCAGAACTCGGACTACAAGGTCCGTCTGCTCGAGAAGCAGCGCCTGCGCGCGCAGTACGACGTGTCCGAGCGCCAGCTCGTCCGCGCCTACGAGCGTGCCGCCAAGACGCAGGGCAAGACCGGTGAGGCTCTGGTCATCGAGCTCGAGCGCCGTCTCGACGCGCTGGTCCTGCGTTCGGGCATCGCCCGCACGATCTACCAGGCCCGCCAGATGGTCACCCACGGCCACATCGAGGTCAACGGCCACAAGGTCGACAAGCCGTCCTTCCGCGTCAAGCCCGACGACGTCGTGATGGTCCGCGAGCGCAGCCGCCAGAAGCCGCTGTTCGAGGTGGCCCGCGAGGGTGGCTTCGCCCCCGACGGCGAGACCCCGCGCTACCTCCAGGTGAACCTCCGCGCCCTGGCCTTCCGCCTGGACCGTGAGCCGAACCGCAAGGAGATCCCGGTGATCTGCGACGAGCAGCTCGTCGTCGAGTACTACGCCCGCTGATCACTTCCCAGCGGATGTAGCACCATCTGTGCGTCGGCCCGCTGTCTCCCCGCCCCTCCCGGCGGGCGAGGCGGCGGGCTTTCGCACATCCGCCGACGGCCGGGCCGTAATACGGTGCGGAGCCGTAATCCGGTACGGAGCGGGATCCCCGGCGCGATAGGCTCGGGAGACGACTTTTTCGATGTTCAGGCACGAAAACCAGGGAGCGGGTGCGCAGTGTCCGGTGGAGAGGTGGCCGGGATCCTGGTGGCCGTCTTCTGGGCGATCCTGGTCTCCTTCCTCGCGGTGGCGCTCGCGAGGCTGGCCCAGACGCTCAGGGCGACCACCAAGCTCGTCGCGGACGTGACCGACCAGGCTGTCCCGCTCCTGGCAGACGCCTCCGCCGCGGTGCGCTCCGCGCAGACCCAGATCGACCGGGTCGACGCCATCGCCTCCGACGTCCAGGAAGTCACGTCGAACGCGTCGGCGCTCTCCACGACCGTCGCCTCCACCTTCGGCGGCCCGCTGGTCAAGGTGGCGGCCTTCGGCTACGGCGTACGCAGGGCCATCGGCGGCCGACGTGAGGACGCGCCCGCCAAGTCGGAGCGCGAGCGCCGTACCGTGATCGTGGGCCGCACCGTCTCGTCCACGCGGCGGGAGAAGCGGAACAGCCGGAACAACCGGGGTAAGAAGGACTGACGCAGCGATGTTCCGCCGTACGTTCTGGTTCACCGCCGGCGCAGCCGCCGGGGTTTGGGCCACCACCAAGGTCAACCGCAAGCTCAAGCAGCTGACGCCCGAGAGTCTCGCGAACCAGGCCGCGGGCAAGGCCATCGAAGCGGGTCACCGCCTCAAGGACTTCGCGCTCGACGTCCGCGACGGCATGGCCCAGCGCGAGGCCGAACTCGACGAGGCCCTGGGGCTGAACGCGAACCCCGAGCTCCCCTCCCCGCGGCACGTCGCCGCCCTGGAGAACAGCAACCACCCGAAGTACAGCAAGAACCCGACGTACGTCGAGCGGTCGACGTACTCGTACAACCGGAATGAGGACCACTGATGGAGTCGGCTGAGATTCGCCGCCGCTGGCTGAGCTTCTTCGAGGAGCGCGGGCACACCGTCGTCCCTTCGGCGTCGCTCATCGCGGACGACCCGACTCTGCTCCTGGTCAACGCGGGCATGGTGCCCTTCAAGCCGTACTTCCTGGGTGAGGTCAAGCCGCCCTACGCGCGCGCCACCAGCGTGCAGAAGTGCGTGCGCACCCCCGACATCGAAGAGGTCGGCAAGACCACCCGCCACGGCACCTTCTTCCAGATGTGCGGCAACTTCTCCTTCGGGGACTACTTCAAGGAAGGCGCCATCAAGTACGCCTGGGAGCTGCTCACTTCGCCCCAGGACAAGGGTGGTTACGGACTGGAGCCGGAGAAGCTCTGGATCACCGTCTACAAGGAGGACGACGAGGCCGAGCGCATCTGGCGCGATGTCATCGGCGTGCCCTCCGAGCGCATCCAGCGTCTGGGCATGGGCCCCAACTTCTGGTCCATGGGCGTTCCGGGCCCGTGCGGACCGTGTTCCGAGATCAACTACGACCGCGGTCCGGAGTTCGGCGAAGAGGGCGGCCCGGCCGTCAACGACGAGCGGTACGTGGAGATCTGGAACCTGGTCTTCATGCAGTACGAGCGCGGCGAGGGCTCCGGCAAGGAGGACTTCCCGATCCTCGGTGACCTGCCCGCCAAGAACATCGACACCGGCCTCGGCTTCGAGCGGCTCGCCATGATTCTGCAGGGCGTGCAGAACATGTACGAGATCGACACCTCCATGGCCGTCATCGACAAGGCCACCGAGCTGACCGGCGTCCGCTACGGCGACGCCCATGACTCCGACGTGTCCCTGCGCGTGGTCACCGACCACATCCGCACGTCCGTGATGCTCATCGGCGACGGCGTCACGCCCGGCAACGAGGGCCGCGGCTATGTGCTGCGCCGCATCATGCGCCGCGCCATCCGCAACATGCGCCTCCTCGGCGCCACGGGGCCCGTCGTCCAGGACCTGATCGATGTCGTGATCGAGGTGATGGGTCAGCAGTACCCGGAGCTCATCACCGACCGTCGGCGCATCGAGACGGTCGCCCTCGCCGAGGAGGCCGCCTTCCTCAAGACCCTGAAGGCCGGCACGAACATCCTCGACACCGCCGTCACGGAGACCAAGGCCACGGGTGGCACGGTCCTCGCCGGCGACAAGGCCTTCCTGCTGCACGACACCTGGGGCTTCCCGATCGACCTCACCCTCGAAATGGCCGCCGAGCAGGGCCTTTCGGTGGACGAGGACGGTTTCCGGCGCCTGATGAAGGAGCAGCGGGAGCGCGCCAAGGCCGACGCCAAGGCCAAGAAGACCGGCCACGCCGACCTGGGCGCCTACCGCGAGATCGCCGACAACTCGGGCGAGACCGACTTCATCGGCTACACCCACACCGAGGGCGAGTCGAAGGTCGTCGGCATCCTCGTCGACGGCGTCTCGTCCCCGGCCGCCACCGAGGGCGACGAGGTCGAGATCGTCCTCGACCGCACCCCCTTCTACGCCGAGGGCGGCGGCCAGATCGGCGACACCGGGCGCATCAAGGTGGATACCGGAGCCGTCATCGAGGTCCGCGACTGCCAGAAGCCGGTCCCGGGTGTGTACGTCCACAAGGGCGTCGTCCAGGTCGGCGAGGTCACCGTCGGCGCCTCCGCCCAGGCCGTCATCGACGTACGCCGCCGCAAGGCCATCGCCCGCGCCCACTCGGCCACGCACCTCACGCACCAGGCCCTGCGCGACAGCCTCGGCCCGACGGCCGCCCAGGCCGGTTCCGAGAACCAGCCCGGCCGCTTCCGCTTCGACTTCGGCTCCCCGTCCGCCGTACCGACGGCCGTGATGACCGACGTCGAGCAGAAGATCAACGAAGTACTCGCCCGCGACCTGGACGTCCACGCCGAGATCCTGAGCATCGACGAGGCCAAGAAGCAGGGCGCCATCGCCGAGTTCGGCGAGAAGTACGGCGACCGCGTACGAGTCGTCACCATCGGCGACTTCTCCAAGGAGCTGTGTGGCGGTACGCACGTCCACAACACCGCCCAGCTGGGCCTGGTGAAGCTGCTCGGCGAGTCGTCCATCGGCTCGGGCGTACGCCGTATCGAGGCCCTGGTGGGTGTCGACGCCTACAACTTCCTGGCCCGCGAGCACACGGTCGTCGCCCAGCTCCAGGAGCTGATCAAGGGCCGTCCCGAGGAGCTGCCCGAGAAGGTCTCCGCCATGCTCGGCAAGCTGAAGGACGCCGAGAAGGAGATCGAGAAGTTCCGGGCGGAGAAGGTCCTCCAGGCCGCCGCCGGTCTCGCCCAGGGGGCCAAGGACGTACGCGGTGTCGCTCTCGTCACCGGCCAGGTCCCGGACGGCACGGGCGCCGACGACCTGCGCAAGCTGGTCCTCGATGTGCGCGGCCGTATTCAGGGCGGACGGGCCGCTGTTGTCGCCCTGTTCACCACGGTGGGCGGCAAGCCGCTGACGGTCATCGCCACCAACGAGGCCGCCCGCGAGCGCGGCCTCAAGGCCGGCGACCTGGTCCGTACGGCCGCCAAGACCCTCGGCGGCGGCGGTGGCGGCAAGCCCGACCTCGCCCAGGGCGGCGGCCAGAACCCGGCCGCCATCGGCGAGGCCGTCGAGGCCGTCGAGCGCCTTGTGGCCGAGACGGCCAAGTGAGCGGAGACGAACGCGTCATGCGCCCCGGACGCCGGCTCGCCATCGATGTCGGGGACGCCCGGATCGGGGTCGCCTCGTGCGACCCCGACGGGATCCTCGCCACCCCGGTGGAAACCGTCCCGGGCCGCGATGTCCCGGCCGCCCAGCGGCGGTTGAGGCAGCTGGTCGAGGAGTACGAGCCGATCGAGATCGTCGTCGGCCTCCCTCGCTCCCTCAAGGGGGGCGAGGGCCCGGCCGCGGTCAAGGTCCGTGCCTTCGCCGAGGAATTGGCCCGCATGGTCGCCCCGGTTCCGGTGAGACTCGTGGACGAGAGGATGACCACAGTCACGGCCAGTCAGGGCCTGCGCGCCTCGGGCGTGAAGTCCAAGAAGGGCAGGTCGGTCATCGACCAGGCCGCCGCCGTCATCATCCTGCAGCAGGCGTTGGAGTCCGAACGGGTGTCAGGTAAAGCTCCGGGCGATGGCGTCGAAGTGGTCATCTGATCGCGGTACGGTAACGTTCCGCGCGATGCGGTGGCGTTCGAACAGCCTCCGCACAGCAGAGAGGCGGATGGGAGCCGGGCCACACGCGCCGCGCGACCGCCGCCTCGCGGCTTCTAGGGGATCGATGACTGATTATGGCCGGGGCCAGGGCTCCGAACCGTGGCATCCCGAGGACCCGTTGTTCGGGGACGACGGATGGAGAGGACAAGAAGGGCACGCGGCCCAGTCCTCGTACGGCGGCCAGCAGCAGCACTATTCGCAGCAGCCGCAGCAACAGCAGAACCAGTACGGCGACTGGGGCACCCCTCAGCAGGTCGGCTACGACCAGGGGCAGCAGCACTATGCCCAGGGACAGCAGCAGTACGGCGGCCCGGATCAGCAGCAGTACTACGACCAGAACGGCCAGTACCACGGCCAGGGCGGTCAGCCGTACGACCAGAACGGCCAGCAGCACAACGGGGGTTGGGACACCGGGCAGCATGGCCAAGGCCCGTACGGCGCCGGCCCTGACGCCCCGTACGGAGGTCAGCAGCCCGCGTACGGCGGTCAGCAGTCCGACTACTACGGGACTCCCGACGCGTACCCGACGCCTCAGCCCCCGAGCCGCCGCCAGGCCGAGCGCGAACCCGAGCCCGCGCCGCCGACCGACTGGGACCCGGGACCGGATCAGGGCGAGCACGCCTTCTTCTCGGGCGGCAGCGACGATGACGACGACTTCGACGACGACCCGTCGGACGGGAAGCGCGGCAAAGGAAAAAGCAAGGGCAAAGGGAAGACCGGCAAGAAGAGCCGCAATGGCTGCGCCTGCCTGGTCGTGTCGCTGGTCCTCGTCGGTGGTCTCGGCGGAGCCACCTATTACGGCTACCAGTTTTACCAAAGCCGTTTCGCCGAGGCTCCGGACTTTACAGGAGACGGCACCAGCCAGACGGTGATGGTCGAGATCGCCGAGGGCTCGAGCGGCGCCGCGATCGGCCAGGAGCTGAAAGCGGCGGGCGTCGTGAAGAGCGTCGACGCGTTTGTGTCCGCGCATTCGGCGAATCCCGAGGGCCAACGGATCCAGGCCGGCGTCTATCTCCTCAAGAAGGAGATGTCCGCCGAGAGCGCCGTGAGCATGATGCTCGACCCCAAGAGCCAGAACAACATGATCGTGGCGCCGGGGCAGCGCAATGCCGCGGTCTACGCGGCGATCGACAAGAGGCTCGAACTCAAAAAGGGCACCACGGCGAACGTAGCCAAGGAGAAATACGAGAGCCTAGGACTTCCTGACTGGGCGAACAACAACGACGACATCAAGGATCCGCTGGAAGGTTTTCTTTACCCGCATACCTACGCCGCGGCAAAGGGCATGAAACCCGAGGACGTCCTGAAGAAGATGGTCGCCCAGGCCAAGGAGAAGTACGCCGCGTACGACCTTGAGGCGAAGGCCAAGGAACTCAAGCTGGACAACCCGCTGGACGTTGTCACGGTGGCGAGCCTCGTCCAGGCCGAGGGCAAGACCAGGGATGACTACCGCAAGATGGCGGAGGTGGTCTACAACCGCCTCGACCTCGCCAACCCCGAGACCTACGGGGCGCTGCAGTTCGACTCGACCTTCAATTACCTGAAGAACGAGAGCAACATCGACATCAGCGAGTCGGAGATCAACAACAACAAGGACCCATACAACACGTACTCGAACAAGGGACTGCCGCCCGGCCCGATCGCTAACCCGGGTGACGTCGCCATGAAGGCGACACTCGATCCGACCGACGACGGCTGGTACTACTTCGTGGCGACCGATGGTGTGGAAAAGACCGAATTCGCCAAGACGCATGGCGAATTCCTGAAGCTCAAGGAAAAGTTCGATGCGCGCTCGGGCAACTGACGCCCGCCGTGCCGCTGTGCTCGGCAAGCCCATCGCCCACTCCCTCTCCCCGGTCCTGCACAGCGCCGCCTACGCAGCCCTGGGACTGGGGGACTGGTCGTACGACCGTTTCGAGATCGACGAGGCCGCACTGCCCGGCTTTCTTGAGGGGCTTGGACCGGAGTGGGCCGGGCTTTCGCTGACCATGCCGTTGAAGCGGGCCGTGATTCCGTTGCTCGACGAGATCAGCGAGACCGCGGCCTCCGTCGAGGCGGTCAACACCGTCGTGTTCACCGAGGACGGCCGACGCGTCGGCGACAACACCGATATCCCCGGCATGGTCGCCGCCCTACGGGAGCACGGGATCGAGCAGGTCGAGTCCGCCGCCATCCTCGGCGCGGGCGCCACCGCCTCGTCCGCGCTGGCCGCCGTCTCGCGGATCTGCCCGGGCGAGATCGTCGCGTACGTCCGCAGCGAGGCGCGTGCTGTCGAGATGCGGCAGTGGGGCGAGCGGCTGGAGACCGAGGTACGCATCGCGGACTGGGCGGACGCCGAGCGGGCGCTGCACGCGCCGCTGGTGGTCGCCACGACCCCGGCGGGCACCACCGATGCCCTCGCCTCCGCGGTCCCCGGGCGCCCCGCCACGCTCTTCGACGTCCTGTACGACCCGTGGCCGACCGCCCTCGCCGCCCGCTGGTCCGCGTACGGCGGCGCCGTCGTCAGCGGCCTCGACCTCCTGGTGCACCAGGCGGCACTCCAGGTCGAGCAGATGACGGGGCGTACGCCGGCCCCGCTGGGCGCCATGCGAAAAGCGGGAGAGCACGCACTCGCCGGACGTTAAGATTCTTTCCGGTTCCGCAGGGGGCGGGACCGAGGGGGAATCTTCATGACCACGCAGGCTTCCTGGAAGTCGGAAATCTTCCAGGCCACGCTGAATTTCCTGCCGGACTGGCTGCAGTACACGGCGATCGCACTGGCAGTCGGCGGCTTTGTCGTTTTCCGGGTCGTCAAGTGGCGCCGCGGACGCGCCCTCCGACGAGCGCTCGGCCCGATCACGCCCATTCCCGATGCGCCGGACGGGGCGCGCGGCGCCGACTACCTCGGTGCGTACGCGCCCCAGCAGCCGCGCAACGACGCCACGACCTGACCGAGTCGTCCGCCTGATGGACCTGCGCCAGGTCCTCGGGGGCGGACGTGGGAGGATCGACAGTGGCGGGCCAGGGCCGCGCACCCGGTCGCGCCGTCGCCGTACGCGAGGACGCGCGTACGCACAGGCAGTACGCAGTACCAGGGCGCGAGTATCGAGGAGCACCGTTGAGCAGGTTGCGCTGGCTGACCGCGGGGGAGTCCCACGGTCCCGCACTTGTGGCGACGCTGGAGGGACTTCCCGCCGGCGTGCCGATCACCACGGAGATGGTGGCGGACCACCTGGCACGGCGGCGCCTTGGCTATGGGCGTGGCGCGCGGATGAAGTTCGAGCGCGACGAGGTCACCTTCCTGGGCGGTGTCCGGCACGGGCTGACGCTCGGCTCGCCGGTCGCGGTCATGGTGGGCAACACCGAGTGGCCCAAGTGGGAACAGGTCATGGCGGCCGACCCGGTGGACCCGGCCGTGCTCGCCGAGCTGGCGCGCAACGCGCCGCTGACCCGGCCGCGGCCCGGTCACGCGGACCTGGCGGGCATGCAGAAGTACGGCTTCGACGAGGCCCGGCCGATCCTGGAGCGGGCGAGTGCGCGGGAGACCGCCGCCCGCGTCGCACTGGGCGCGGTGGCGCGCTCGTACCTCAAGGAGACGGCCGGCATCGAGATCGTCTCGCACGTCATCGAGCTGGCCGCGGCGAAGGCGCCGTACGGCGTCTACCCCAAGCCCTCCGACGTCGAGAAGCTCGACGCGGACCCGGTGCGGTGCCTGGACGAGGACGCGTCGAGGGCGATGGTCGAGGAGATCGACCAGGCTCACAAGGACGGCGACACCCTGGGCGGTGTGGTCGAGGTGCTGGCGTACGGAGTGCCGGTGGGCCTGGGCTCGCATGTGCACTGGGACCGGCGCCTGGACGCCCGGCTCGCGGCCGCGCTGATGGGCATCCAGGCCATCAAGGGCGTCGAGGTCGGCGACGGCTTCGACCTGGCGCGGGTGCCGGGCTCCAAGGCGCACGACGAGATCGTGCGGACCGACGAGGGCATCAGGCGGGCCTCCGGCCGCTCGGGCGGCACCGAGGGCGGGCTGACCACCGGTGAACTGCTGCGTGTACGCGCCGCGATGAAGCCGATCGCGACCGTGCCGCGCGCGCTGGCCACCATCGATGTGGTGACCGGTGAGGCGACGAAGGCACACCACCAGCGTTCGGACGTCTGCGCCGTCCCGGCGGCGGGCATCGTCGCCGAGGCGATGGTCGCACTCGTCCTTGCGGACGCGGTGGCCGAGAAGTTCGCCGGCGACAGCGTCACCGAGACACGGCGCAACGTCACTTCGTACCTCGAGAACCTGGCGATCCGATGAGCGCAGGACCTGTGGTCGTGCTCGTCGGCCCGATGGGTGTGGGCAAGTCGACGGTGGGCGCGCTGCTCGCGGAGCGGCTCGGGGTCGGCCACCGGGACACCGACGAGGACATCGTGGCCGCCGAGGGGCGCACCATCGCGGACATCTTCGTCGAGGAGGGCGAGCAGGCCTTCCGCGCGATCGAGAAGCGGGCGGTGCACCTGGCGCTGGCTGAGCATCAGGGTGTACTGGCGCTGGGCGGCGGTTCGATCCTCGATGCCGACACCAGGGCGCTGCTGGCCGGACTCCCGGTGGTGTACCTGTCGATGGATGTCGAGGAGGCCGCCAAGCGCACCGGGCTGAACGTGGCCCGGCCGCTGCTGGCGGTCAATCCGCGCCGCCAGTGGCGCGAGCTGATGGAAGCTCGCCGCCACCTCTACACCGAAGTCGCCCGTGCGGTCGTCGCCACCGACGACCGCACTCCCGAGGAGGTCGCCCAAGCGGTCCTCGACGCCTTGGAGTTGAAGCAGGCATGAGCGAGCAGGACCAGACGGTGACCCGGATCCAGGTCGGCGGTACGGCCGGCACCGAGCCGTACGAGGTGCTGGTGGGCCGTCAACTCCTTGGTGAACTGGGCGGGTTGATCGGCCCGCGAGTCAAGCGGGTCGCGGTCGTCCACCCGGAGGCGCTGGCCGAGACCGGTGAGGCGGTCCGGGCCGATCTGGCCGGGCAGGGCTTCGACGCGGTGGCCATCCAGGTGCCCAACGCCGAGGAGGCCAAGACGGCCGAAGTCGCCGCGTACTGCTGGAAGGCGCTGGGGCAGTCCGGCTTCACCCGCACCGACGTGATCGTCGGGGTGGGCGGCGGCGCGACCACCGATCTGGCCGGGTTCGTGGCCGCGAGCTGGCTGCGCGGGGTGCGCTGGATCGCGATTCCGACGACCGTGCTGGCGATGGTGGACGCGGCGGTCGGTGGCAAGACCGGCATCAACACCGCCGAGGGCAAGAACCTGGTGGGCGCCTTCCACCCGCCCGCCGGGGTGCTCTGTGACCTGGCCGCCCTCGACTCGCTGCCGGTCAACGACTTCGTGTCCGGACTCGCGGAGATCATCAAGGCCGGGTTCATCGCCGACCCGCGGATCCTGGAACTGATCGAGGCCGATCCGGAAGGTGCGCGCAGCCCGGCCGGTCCGCACACCGCGGAACTGATCGAACGCTCCATCAAGGTCAAGGCCGAGGTGGTCTCCTCCGACCTGAAGGAGTCGGGGCTGCGCGAGATCCTCAACTACGGCCACACCCTGGGCCACGCCATCGAGAAGAACGAGCGCTACCAGTGGCGGCACGGCGCCGCCGTCGCCGTCGGCATGCACTTCGCCGCCGAACTCGGCCGCCTGGCAGGCCGGTTGGACGACGAGACCGCCGACCGGCACCGCACCATCCTGCAGTCCGTGGGCCTGCCGCTGCACTACCGCTACGACCAGTGGCCCAAGTTGCTGGAGACCATGAAGGTCGACAAGAAGTCCCGAGGCGACCTGCTGCGCTTCATCGTCCTGGACGGACTTGCCAAGCCCACCGTCCTGGAGGGCCCCGACCCGGCCGTCCTGCTCGCCGCCTACGGAGAAGTGGGCGAATAGCTCCACAGGAGGCCACTTCACCTGATTTGCCTTGTGTGCATGGGCACTTCGGGCCCTCCCCGGCCGTTCACCAAACGTCGGCCGGGGACGGTACCGTTCGGTAGGGAGCGGGGCAGGTGTCCCGCTGCCAGCGCCAAGAGATACGAGACGGAGTGGCACCGGATGCAGCACGCAGTGGGGTCTCCGCTGCCGCCGCCCCACCAGCCGGGGCAGGAGCCGACCGCCGGCTGGTCGCCGGGCGCGGGGCACCAGGGCGCGCACTCGGGTCCCCCCGCGGGGCCCGCGCCCATGAACCCCCCGCCGGGTTTCGCCGGACCACCCGGACACGCCGCGCCACACCCTCCGGGGCACGCGCCCGCCCCGCAGCATCACGCGCCACCGCAGCACGCGCCCGCGCCGATGCCGGACACCACGGGGCATGTGCAGCTGCCGCCGGGCGGCCCCGTCGCGATGCCGAGCCCGCCACCTGCCGCGGGCACGCCCGATCTCACGTCCACCACGCTGGCCGTGCTGCTCATCGGTCCCGCCGGTGCCGGCAAGACGAGCGTCGCCAAGTACTGGGCCGACCACCGTCGGGTCCCCACCGCGCACATCAGCCTCGACGACGTACGCGAATGGGTGCGCTCGGGCTTCGCGGACCCGCAGTCGGGGTGGAACGACCACTCGGAGGCGCAGTATCGCCTCGCCCGCCGCACCTGCGGCTTCGCCGCGCGCAACTTTCTGGCCAACGGCATCTCGTGCATTCTCGATGACGCGGTGTTCCCCGACCGGCCGGTCGTCGGTCTGGGCGGCTGGAAGCGGCACGTGGGGCCCGGCCTGCTGCCGGTCGTGCTCCTGCCGGGCCTGGAGATAGTTCTGGAGCGCAACGCCGAGCGCTCCGGAAATCGTCGCCTCACCGATGAGGAAGTCGCCCGCATCCATGGCCGGATGGCCGGCTGGTACGGGTCCGGGCTTCCCATCATCGACAACTCCCAGCTTGACGTTCCGACGACGGCGCGTGTGCTTGACGATGTGCTGGCTCGGTCGATTGCGAGCCCGCCGCAGTGGTGAGCAGAGGGTTTCCTTTCCCCAAGCCCGCCCCTTCCCGAAACTGAGGGCTGCGCCCCCAGACCCCCGCCAGGGGGCGGGGTGACATGTCGTGTCGCGGCTGCGGGCCCGTCGTGGCTGGTCGCGCAGTTCCCCGCGCCCCTGAAGGGGCGCTCCCGGAACCGTCCGCCACCACGCTCACCAGCCACAACGAACCCCGCACCCTTCCTACCGGCGGGAGGGGGCGTGGGCCGGTGCGTCGTATGCCCGTCGCTTAGGTCCGGTCTCGGAGAACCCGCACCGTGTACCGGGCCAGGGCCGTATGCCCGGCCTGCGACGGGCTGACGCACCGGCCCACGACCCCGCACCCACCACCCACCCCAGGGGCGCGGGGAACGGCGC
>NZ_JNWJ01000036.1:0-150519 GCF_000716805.1 Streptomyces yerevanensis
AGTCGTTCCCACTCGGCATCCGTCAGATCACCCCGTCCCATGTCCATATCAACGACTTGGGAACGGAGTCGTCACATGATCGACCGGACAAGTCCTAGTTGCGGGTATGACACTGGTTCCTCCTGGTGGTGTGGTCCAAGGGGTGCCTGCGGAGACGAAAACGAGGGTGTCCAAGATCGTTTTGTGACGAACGACGTGGACATCCTCGCGACAGCACTCTATGCGCCGACCGACGACATGCTGAAGGAGCATCCCGAGCTGGCGCCGTGGCGCCCGCCGGTCGGCATTACGCCCCGCCTGAGCGATGCCGAACTGGTCACCCTCGCCACGATGCAGGCCATACTCGGCTTCACCTCCGAGGCCAAATGGCTCCGCCATGCCCGTGCCCACCTGCGCCACCTCTTTCCCTACCTGCCCCAGAAGCCCAGCTACACCAAGCGGCTGCGCAAGGCCGCCGGTCTGATGCGAAGCGTCAACCGGGTCCTGGCCGCCACCACCTCGGTGTGGAGCGACGACGTATGGATCGTGGACTCCACCCCGGTGGAATGCGGCCGCTCCCGCGAGACCGTCAAACGCTCCGGCCTGGCAGGCTGGGCCGAATACGGCTACTGCACCAGCCACAGCCGCTTCTTCTGGGGCCTGCACCTGGTGTGCACCCTTCAGGGCCTGCCCATCGCCTTCGTCCTGACCGGGGCCAAGGCCGACGAACGCGAGACCCTCCTCGACCTCCTGGCCGCCGAATGCGAGCTTCTGCGAGAGCGCCCCCGACAGACTCTCATCGGCGACAAGAACTACTTCGGCCGTGGTTTCGAACGCGAACTGTCCGAGCATGGAGTCCAGTTGCTGCGGCCTGCCCGTAAAGGTGAACGGGAACGGCCTGGCGCAGCCCTGTTCAAGCCGCTGCGGCAGGTCATCGAATCGATCAACGAGACCTTCAAGGGGCAGCTTGACCTCGAACGGCACCGAGGGCGCACACCCGGAGGTGCCATAGCCCGCGTCATGCAACGCGTCCTCGCGCTGACCGCCGCGATCTGGCACAACGACGCCACCGGACAAACCGTCCTACGCTCACTGATCGCCTACGATCACTGACCCCTTGGAATAGATCATCTAGGCGATGCCCGGTGTGGGCGTTACGAGCGATGTTTTGACGCTGAAATGACGCACGTCGGCGGGGCGGTGTGCGGGTTGCTCGCCGTGTGCGAGGACGTCAATCACCCTTGAGACGGGTCGGCTGCATCACGCACACCGAAGGGCCCCAACCGCTGGGGAGTCGCTCCTGGCGGGCTACTTCTCGCCGACCAAAGCCCCCACGAAGCGCGCCACCCGCCGCCGACCCGCATCGGAGTAACTCGCCTCTCCTGGGCTGCGCGGTCACTCTCGGCGGGATCAGCAGCACCATCACGTTTCCTCAGGGCGCCGGGTAGAACTGGCGGGCCCAGTGGCGGAACAAGCCGATGGCCTCGTCGCTCGCGGCGAGGCGGGGGCGTGGCTCGTAGCGTTTGGTGTTCCAGATCCTCAGGTCCTGATGGACCTTGCTGACCGCGGTGCGCAGCATCGCGTGGGCGAAGGCCCGGTGCAGGCCACGCCGTGGGAGCGACGCTTCAGTGGCGTCCTGCTTGTGGATGTCTGCACAGGCCGTCGCGACCAGCATGTGGCTGCGTCGCGGGCCGGTCGGTGTGTGCATCGCCCACAGGTAGCTGACGAGTCCGAGCGAGGGCAGCGGGAGCTCGACGCGGAGATATCCCAGCCCGGCCAGGAGGAACGTATGGTCGGCCTGGATCTTCTGCTTGAGGGCGGGAGGCCGGTCCGGCCCAAGGCGCAGACGCATGCGCAGGAGCGGGCCATGGGCCGTCGGCGGGCCGAGTTCCTGCACGGACACCTGGTGCAGGACCGGGAGATGCCGGTAGTCGAGGGTGTTCTCGATGATCTCCTGGGCGTAGGTGTGCACTTCCGTGCTCCAGGCGGCCGTCGGAACGACCCCCGCCTGGGCGGTGCCGGGGACTTCCCAGGCGGGTGGAGCACCATCCGGTTCGTACCAGGCGAAGAGGAAGCCGTTGCGCTCGCTGATGGTGTGGTGCTGCAGGCGGGCGCGCGGGGGCGGGCCAGCGGGCGTGCCGACGCAGGTGCCGTCGGGGGCGAAGGCGAAGCGATGGAAGGGGCATACCAGGTTCTGTCCCTCCACGGTGCCGCCCGCCCCCAGATGAGCGCCCAGGTGCGGGCAGTAGGGATGCACCGCGAGGGGCCGGCCGTCGCGGGTGCGGTAGAGGACGATGTCCTCGTCCATGAAACGGCGGGTCAGGACATTGCCGGGGGCCAGTTCTCGTGAACGCGCCAGGCAGAACCAGCCACTGGGGTAGGGAAGATGCCGCCCCGGCTCGTCGACGGCGGCGTGCGGACCGGGAGACCTGGGCAGTTCGTCCCTCGTCGTCATGACTGGCAGCCAAACACAGGGAAACGCACCGCATGCAGCCCACCCAGCAAGATCACCCTTATGAGGTATCTACCGGCCATATCACCACAGGTGATCGCGGGTGATCCTACGATCGGTCGCTCTGAGTAAGTGGTCAGGGGCGGTTCGGCATCAGCGCCGGGATGCCCACGAGGCAGACAGGGGGCGGCGCTGGTGGCCGACGACAGTATCGACAACCATCGTCATGAAGCGGAAGTCGTCGTCATCGGGGCTGGCCTCTCCGGTGTGGCCGCAGTGATCGCGCTGCGCCGTGCCGGCTTCGACGACGTCGTCGTGTTGGAGAAGTCCGGTCGCCTCGGCGGGACTTGGCGCGACAACACCTACCCAGGATGCGGCTGCGACGTACCGTCGGTGCTGTACGAATACTCCTTCGCACCCCACACGTGGAGCCGGGGCTTCGCTGACCGGTCCGAAATCCTCGACTACCTCGACACCACCGCGGCAACGCACGGCGCGCACAAAGCGATCCGCTACGACACCGAGGTACTGAGCGGCCGCTGGGAGCCGGCAGCGCACCGCTGGAACCTGCGGACCACGTCGGGCACGTACACCGCCCGCGCGGTGATCGTCGCCACCGGCCCCTGGCACCGGCCCCGACATCCCGACATCCCCGGCCTCGGCACCTTCCCCGGCACCGCCTTCCACTCCGCCCGCTGGAACCACGAAGCCGACCTGACCGGACAGCGCGTGGCAGTGGTGGGCACCGGAGCGTCCACCGTCCAGTTCCTGCCCGAGATCCAGCCGAAGGCGGCTCATGTCGACGTTTTCCAGAGCACACCGCAGTGGGTACTTCCGAAACCTGACTACCCGCTCCCGCCGGGGCTCCACCGCTTCTTCGAGCACCACCCGGCAGTGCGCCGCGGACTACGCGGCCTGCACCACTGGACTCAGGAAGCCATCGGAGTACCCCTGCGTCACCCCCGCCTGCTGCGGCCCTTGGAGGCCCTGGCCCGCTTCCATCTGCGTACCTCGGTACGGGACCCCGCCCTGCGCCGGGCCCTTACTCCTGACTACCGCTTCGGCGGCCGCCGCCTGATCACATCCGGTACCTACTACGCTGCCCTCACCCGGCCCAACGTGCGGCTGCACCCCACGCGCGTGACCGCTGTGGAGGGCACCGACGTCATCGGCGCCGACGGCACCCGCACCCGCGCCGACATCATCGTCCTCGCGACCGGGTATCACATCGGGGACATCCCGCTGGCCCCCCATCTGCACGGCACCGAGGGCACATTGGCCCAGTCCTGGGCCGACAGCCGCCGTGCCTACCTGGGCACCAGCGTCAGCAAATTCCCCAACCTCTTCCTGCTCATCGGCCCGAATCTGCTCACCGGCACCACCGCCGTCCCCACCGTCCTCGAAGCCCAACTCCGCTACGTCACCGCCGCCCTCGACCAGCTGCGTGCTGGCGGGTCGTCCGCACTGGATGTCAAGCCCGATGCCGAAGCAGCCCACCAGCAGGCCCTGCGCGAGGCGCTACGCGACACCGTCTACAACGCCGCCGACGGCACCGGTTACTACTTCGGTCTCCCAGGCATCAACACCTTCTGCTGGCCCTGGTCGACCGCCAGGCTCGTCAAGCGCCTGCACGCCTTCGACCCGGAGGTCTACACCTGGTCGCTGCCGGCCCAGGCTGGCGGCCGGCGGGATGGTCTGCCCGCCCGTCCCTCGGGCCGACTCCCGTAGGTCCCGGTCACGCGCTCGTCGAGGGCGGTGGTGGGTAGACCGCAGCGCTGTCCTCCGGGGTGCGGGGGGACACACCGGGGAATCGTGGTCGGTGTGGGGAGCACACCACCCGCATCGTCACCAACCGCGGGGCTGGCGGAACACCCTCGCAGGTGAGGATCACAGGGCCGCTTCCAGCTGTGACCCCTCGGAGAGTCGATGAGGACTGCGGTCTGGCTGTGGTGCCAGGTGCCGTACCAGTAGTTGTGACTCCTCGCAGGACGGTGAGGTGTCGTACGAACTGCTTTCACTCGGCTCGGAGTTGACATGGTGACCCGTCGAAGCCGGCGATGACCGTGCCCACCAGCTCCCCGTCGTACTCGGCGAGGACGAGCGCCTCGGGATCACGGGCGACGAGCCGCTCCACGCCCTCCCGGTCGTCACTGATGCTCGTGCCCTCGGCGGCCACCTTCCAGAAGGCGAGGACGGTGTCGAGGTCGTCAGAGGTGGCACAACGGATGTGGAGATCACTCATGGGGCGAGCCAAGCAGAGCGCCGGCCTGTCTGGCGAACGGTTTCCGTGCCGAGGAGCCCGGGAAACCCGGGCCCCGGCCCGTCCACTGGGTCAGTTGTCGTGAGGTCCCGTGCCTGCGCCGGTGAGGACGCGGATTTCGGTTTCCGTGTAGTCGGCCCCGTCCGGCTGGCTCCGGTCGAGTGCCGAGCCGGCCCAGGCGAGCAGGAATCCCAAGGGAATGGAGATGAGACCGGGGTTGCGCAAGGGGAACAACGCGAAGTCCATGTCCGGCAGCAGCGCCGTCGGGTTGCCCGAGACCGCCGGGGACAGCGCCGTGAGCAGGATGGCGACGATCAGGCCGCCGTACATGCTCCAGACCGCGCCCCTGGTCGTGAAGCCCTTCCACCACAGGTTGAACAGCAGAGACGGCAGGATCGCGGAGGCCGCGATGGCGAAGGCGAGGCTGACCAGGAAGGCGATGTTGAGGTGCTGGGCGATCATCGAGAGGGCGATCGCCGCCACACCGACCGCGCCCACGCCCAGCCGAGCCACGAGGAGTTCGTTCTTCTCGGACGCTTGGCCCCGCATGATCGTCTTGCCGTAGATGTCGTGGGCCAGGGACGCCGCCGCGGTGAGTGTGAGAGCGGCGACGACGGCCACGATCGTGATGAAGGCGACGCAGGAGACCACGGTCAGCAGGACCGATCCGCCCAGGCGCTCCGACAGCAAAAGCACGGCCGTGTTGC
This sequence comes from Streptomyces yerevanensis, assembly GCF_000716805.1. Lineage (NCBI taxonomy): Bacteria > Bacillati > Actinomycetota > Actinomycetes > Kitasatosporales > Streptomycetaceae > Streptomyces > Streptomyces yerevanensis. The sequence goes on from NZ_JNWJ01000036.1 coordinate 5,399, forward strand.
CGGAGGCGGCGTCCGCGGCGACGGCCTTCGTACCGATGAGTGCCGCGGCGCCCAGGCCCAGCACCACCTCGAAGAAGGTGAAGGCGATGACCAGTGCGGCCGCCCACGCCGCCGATTTGCGGGCTCTGCGTCCGCTGGAGACCGTTCCGATGCGCATCAGGACATGCGGCAGGGCGGCCGCCCCGAGGATGAACGCCAGTTGCAGGCTGATCTGGTCGATCTTGGTGGTGCGGTCGTGGAACCGGATGCCGGGTTCCAGGAAACGTCCGCCGAAGCCGCTCTTGTCGACGGCCGCGTCCAGCAGGCGCGACGGATTCCAGCCGAACTCCGCCAGGACGGCCAGGACGACGAACAGCCCCGTGGCGAGGAGGAGCACGGCCTTGATGTTCTGCACCAGGGTCGCCGCCCGCATGCCGCCGATGATGACGTAGAGGACCATCAGCAGGCCGAGGCCGGCCACGACGGCTCGTTGGGCGCCGTCTTTGTCCAGGCCCAGGACGGTGCCGGCGAGCGCTCCGGCGCCGATGAGCTGGGCGGTCAGATACAGCAGGCAGACGACCACGCCGGCGATGCCGGCCGCCAGGTGCACGGGCCGGGCGTGCAGCCGCCGGGCGAGCGAGTCGCCGATGGTGAACTTGGAGGTGCTGTGGTAGGGCTGGGCGACCAGCAGTACCAGTACGGACCACGCCACCATCGGCGCCAGTACGTAGGCGATGCCGTCGTAACCGGTGAGGGAGATCAGGCCGGGATTGCCCAGCATCCCCGCCGCGGACATGTAACTGCCGAAGATCGCCAGCCCGTTGACCAGCGACGACAGCCGCCGTTGACCGAGATAGAACCCGCTGAGTTCGTTCTCCTCGGGGAGCATCGACCCGATCGAGAGGAACAGCGTCAGGACGACGCAGAGGCCGAAGGCGGCGAGGACGGGGAAGGCGCTGCCGGAACCGGAGAGCGCGAGGACGTAGTTCACCGGTGGCTCTCCAGGTGTGCGAGGGGGGCGTTGTGGCGCTCGGCCAGCGGCTCGAGCGTGTTCCTCGCATACCGCGAGTACCACAGGACCGCCCAGCCGGTGATCACCAACTGGACCAGGACCAGCGTGAGTCCGATGTTCAGCGGACCCGCCAGGGAGACCGCCATGACACCGGGCGCCTCGTTGGCCAGGACGACGCCGGTCATCTGGGCTCCGAGGACCGAAGCGGCGACCCGTGCCGGGCGGCGGCGTGCGGCACGCAGTTCGCGCAGCGTCACGGTCTGACGGCGACCCGGCGTCAGCGGGGCTGCCGGATCGGACGGTGAGGTCTCATGCCTGTGCGGGGACAGCTCGATGGTGGCTGTGACCGGCTCTTCCCAGGCCGCCCACGCCGGAGGCGGCGCCATGGGCCGGCCGTCGTCCAGGCCCAGGTGCCGGGCCTGCTGAAGCGCCCAGGATCTTCGTCGGTCCCGGACACCCTGAGCGGTGACAGGTGCCCCCTGCACGGACCGCCGGTACAGGTCCAGGAGTGTGGCCGGCCGGCCGACGGACTCGTAGGCCCGGGAGACGACATGCCGCAACTCCGCATCGGAGTAGAGGTTCTCGTGGTCGAGAGCACTGAGGTAGAGGGCGGCAGCGGCGGGAGGGTCTTGATCCGTGAAAGGCGTGCGGGAATCCATGAGTCCACCTCGGCAAGGAGTGGCGTGGAAGGGAGGAGAGCGCGGCATACGAGGGCTTGTGGCCGCACGCGTTCTCCGGGCCCGCTGATGGAGGGCCGGTGTCAGTGACGAAGACGCTCGACAGGGAATGACACCGAAACGGACCGGACCTGCCGCGAACGATGCGCTCGGTTCACCGACCGAGCCGTGTCAGCCCCATCCGGCGTCCTCGCTTCATCGGCGCCAACCGTGCCGCAGTGATCACGGGGCCGACAAGGGCGTGAACGGCAACGATCCGAGGTACTTGCGTACTTTGCGTTCCCTGGCACGCGCAGTGCGTCATACGGATGGACCGGCCGTCCAAGGGACTCCCGAGGACGACCGGCCGCCAGCCCCGAAGCGAACTCTCTTGGCTCAGAGGCCACTTGAAAGGAAAGCGAGTGACTCACTCGTGCGCGATCGCCGCCAGCACGTTCATCCGCGAGGCACGCAACGCCGGCAGCAGCGCCGCCACGATGCCCACGATCGCCGAGCCCACCACGACCGCGACGATGGTGACCCACGGAATCGCCAGCGCCGTCATGCCCTGGAGCGCCAGGACCTGCTGCACGCACACGCCCCACACAAGACCCAGCGCGAGCCCGAGGACCGCGCCGAACACGGCGATCACCACCGACTCCAGGCGGATCATCCGCCGCAACTGCCGCCGGGCAAGCCCGATCGCGCGCAGCAGCCCGATCTCGCGCGTGCGCTCCACGACCGACAGGGCAAGGGTGTTGACCACGCCGAGCACCGCGATGACGATCGCCAGGCCCAACAGGGCGTAGACGAGATAGAGCAGTACGGCGATCTGGTCGCGGACCAGCTGCTTGTAGTCGGCCTGGTCGCGCACCTGCACCTGCGGATACGGGTCGAGCGTCTGCTCCAGGCGCTCGCGCAGCGTGTCGGCGGAGGTGCCCGAGGCCGCGTTCACGTACAGCGTCGAGTCCTGACCGCCGGGCACGTACCGCTCCAGCGTCTCGAGTCCGAAGTACATCGCTCCCTGCGCGCCGAAGCCCTCGCCGCCCTCCTGGTCGGTGAGCGCGGCCACCCGCAGTTCGGTCTGCCGGCCGGCCGGGAACTCGACGGGGATGACACTGCCGATGCGTACGTCGTGGTCCTTGGCGTAGTCGACGTCCATGGCCATGTTCCCGGGCGCCAGCGCCGCCGCCGTGCCGCCCTGCGCGTACGTGATGTTGGCGACCTCGTCGAGCTGGTCGCCGTAGCCTGCCGCGCCCGTCTCGACGCGGTCGCCGTTGGGCAGCCGTGCCGCGATGGCTGCGAACCGCTGGCGTACGACGGTTCCGACGCCGTCCGTTTCGTTCACCTTCTCGGTGATCTCCTGCGGGAACGGCTGGAAGTTGTTGTTCTGGATCACGAAGTCGGCGCCGAGCGTCTCGTCGATCTGCTGGTCGAAGGACTCGGTCATGGACGCGCTCGCCACGGACATCCCGCCGACCAGGGCGAGACCGACCATCAGCGCCGCCGCGGTGGCACCCGTACGTCGCGGATTGCGCAGCGCGTTGCGCTGGCTCATCCGCCCGACCGAGCCGAACAGGGCCGGGAACGCTCCACCGAGGACACGGATCACGGGCCGTACGAGAAGCGGTCCGGCGATCACGGTCGCGATGAGGGTCAGGACGACGCCGAGCGCCAGTAGGGAAGCCGCGGAGCCCGTCTCCGTCGCGGTCACACACCCCACGAGCGCGGCGGCGCCGAGTGCTCCGACGACCGTCCCCACCACGGCCCGTACCCGCAACGGCCGACCCACACCGGCGATTTCGGCGTCGGCGAGCGCGGCCATCGGCGACACCCCGGCGGCCCGTCGCGCCGGCAGATACGCGGCGACGAAGGTGACGCCGACGCCGACGACGTACGCCGAGACAGGGGTCGCCCAGCCGATGACCATCTCGGTGGACTTGAGGTTCATGCCGAGCAGGCCCATCAGCTCGATCAGCCCGAACGCGAGCCCGATCCCCGTGGCCAGGCCGAGCGTGGAGCCCACCAGGCCCAGCAGGGCCGCTTCCAGGAGCACGGACCGGCGCACCTGCCGCCGGTCGGCGCCCAGGGCGCGCAACAGGCCCAGTTCGCGGGTGCGTTGGGCGATCAGCATGGAGAACGTGTTGACGATCAGGAACACGCCGACCAGTACGGCGATCCCTGCGAAGCCGAGCATCACGTACTTGATCACGTCGAGGAAGCCGCCGAGTTCGGCGGCGGCGGACTCGGCCTGCTCGTCGGCGGTCTCCACCTCGTAGGTCTCGGTGCCGATCGCGCGCGAGATGCGCTCCTTGAGAGCGGCGTCGCTCACGCCCTCCTGCGCGGTCACCGCGACGCTGGTGGCAACACCCCTCTTGCCCAGCAGCTCGGTCTGCGCGGTCGGGATGTCGAGGAAGACGAGCGCCGCGCCGGGGTTGGTGGTGGTGAAGGTCGCGATGCCGACGATCTCCACCTTGAACGAACCCGGCTGCGCGATCACGGTGAGCGTGTCACCGATGCGTACGTCCTTGTTGTCGGCCGTGTCCGCGTCGATCAGCGCCTCGCCGGGCCCGCGCGGCTCGTGGCCGGACGTCAGCTCCACGGGGCTGCGGTCGGTGACGTACCAGCCGGCGGCGATGGTGGGCGCGCCGGTGGTCGGGCCCACGGACTCGTTCTCGCTGTTGACGACGGTGACACCCTCGACGGAGACGTCCAGATGCGTGTCGGCGACGCCGTCGACCCGGGCGATACGGTCCTCGATGCTCGCGTCCACGGTCTGGACGGCCCCGGAGGGCAGCTGCGAGTCCAGATCCTCGCGCGGCAGCACGGTCACATCGGCCGACGTGGACGCGAAGAGCCGGTCGAAGGTACGGGTGACCGTGTCCGAGAAGATCAGGCTGCCCGCGACGAACGCCACGGACAGCAGGACGGCCAGCGCCGAGAGCAGCAGCCGCCCCTTGTGCGCGAGGAAACTCCTCAGTGTCGCCTTCAGCACGACGGTCTGCCTCAGTCCTGGTCGGGGGCGATGCCCTGGTCGGGAGCGATGCCTTGATCGGGAGCGATGGCCTTGTCGAGTGCTACGCCCTGATCGCGGGCGGTGCCGTCCTCTGACGTCCCGCGGATGGTGTCGAACCTCTTCATGCGTTCCAGCACCGCCTCCGCCGAGGGCCGCGCCATCTCGTCCACGATCCGCCCGTCGCCGAGGAAGAGCACCAGGTCGGAGTGGGCCGCCGCGCCCGGGTCGTGCGTGACCATGACGACGGTCTGGCCCAGCTCGTCGACGGCCTCGCGCAGAAAGCCGAGGACTTCGAGTCCGGCCCGTGAGTCGAGGTTGCCCGTCGGCTCGTCGGCGAAGATCAGCTCGGGGCGTGAGGCCAGCGCGCGGGCGCAGGCGACGCGCTGCTGCTGCCCGCCGGACAGCTGCGAGGGCCGGTGCTTGAGACGGTCGCGCAGTCCGAGCGTGTCGATGACCTGGTCCAGCCACTTCTCGTCGGGCTTCTTGCCCGCGATGTCCATGGGCAGCGTGATGTTCTCGATCGCGTTCAGCGTCGGGATCAGGTTGAACGACTGGAACATGAAGCCGATCCGGTCCCGGCGCAACCGCGTCAGCTCGCGTTCCCTGAGCCCGGTGATCTCGGTGTCACCGAGCCACACCTGGCCGGCCGACACGGTGTCGAGCCCCGCCAGACAGTGCATCAGCGTGGATTTCCCCGAGCCCGAAGGACCCATGACCGCGGTGAAGCGACCGCGCGCGATGTCCACGTCGACCGAGTCGAGGGCGAGCACGGTCGTCTCACCCGTGCCGTACGCCTTGGTCAGACCACGGGCGCGGGCCGCGATCCCCTCGGCATCCGTGCGCCCGAGGGCGTGCTCCGCAGCTGCTGTGGACAAGGCCGCCTCCTAGGTCGGACTTCGGTGCCCGCGGGCGAGCCTAGTGTGATCCCGCGCACACTTGGTATCCACCAGAAGGTCGAGCCGGTCTCCTGCGCAGGTCGGTGCCCCTGAGTTCGATGTAAGGGGCACCCTTAGTGGATTCCCGATGGATGCGCTCTTGCCCCTGCTAGCACCCAGGCGCTAGCTTCGAAGCATGGCGAAGACCCAACTGAACGTGCGCGTGGACGAGGGCACCGCGCGGGCCGCGCGGGAGCGAGCCCTGGCCCGCGGCATGAGCGTCAACCGCTACATCGAAGAGCTGGTCAGACAGGACACCGGGGAAGTGGGCCACACCTTCGTGGAGGCCGCCGCCGACTTCATGAAGCAGTACGAGTCCGTGTTCGCCGAGGAGTTCGGCCCGGAGCGAGAAGGCCGTCGCTGAACCCTTGAACGTCCATGTCGACCTTGCCTGGCTGCTCATGGTCGCCGAACAGAACACTCCGGGAGATCCCCAGGTCACGGACTGGGGAGCCCTCGTCGCCGCCGTCAGCCGGCACGAGGCGGAGATCTTCGGCGTCCCCGTCTACGACAGTCCGCACGCCCGCGCCGCCGCACTGCTCCAGCTCCTGCTGCACGTACCGGCGCTCGAACGCTCCAACGCGATGTTCGCCATGGCCGTCGCGTACGCCTATCTCGTCGCCAGCGGCCTGAAGGTCGTCACCTCACCCGAGCAGGTCCGCGACCTGGCCCGCCTGGTCAAGACGGGCGAGGCGACGGTGCAGGACATCACGCAGGAGCTGCGCCAGTGGAGCCTCGAACCGTGAGCAGTCCCGGGCCCGACACGTCCCGGCCTCGACACGTCCCTGAGCGGACTCGCCGAAGTCCGGTGCGGCCCCGCGCCCCTGGGAGGCCGCAGGCATCCTTAGGGGCGCGGGGCTGTATCGATTTGCGGCTCCGCCGCGATGGGGGTCCCCCCGCTCGAGCGGAGCCGAGAGTGGGGGAGCGACCAGCCACAACGAACCCGCACTTTCAAACGGCCTAACCCGCGGAGCGAGCCGTGCCGAGCACGCAGTAAGAGCTCGGCATACGCAGCCCCTTCTCGGGCACCAACACCCGCCGGAACGGCCCCAGTTCGTACCCGGCGTCCCGGAGCGCTCCGAGGACGTCCCGGCTCACATGGCAGCCGCCGAACAGCAGCGGCCACACGGTACGGTCCAGGGCGCGCTGCGTGACGCCCATCGCCGCGCCGCCGCCCTTGCCGTGCTCGAAGAACCGCAGCTCGCCGCCCGGACGCAGGACGCGGCGTACCTCGGCCAGGGCCCTCGGCACGTCCCGTACGCTGCACAGCACCAGTGACAGGACCGCCGCGTCGAACGCCTCGCTCTTGACCGGCAGCCCCTCCGCGACGCCCGGCACCACGTCGACGGGCACCCCGGAGCGCAGGGCCGCGGTCACCGCCAACTGCCGCAGGCTGCGCTCGGGTTCGATGGCGACGACCTCCGAGACGGTGCTCGGATAGTGGGCGAAGTTCAGTCCGTTGCCGGCGCCGATCTCGATGACCCGGCCGGAGAGCCCGGCGAGCAGCTCGTCGCGGTGCGGGCCGATGGCGGGCTCGGAGGCGACACTGATTCTGGCGTAGAAGCGGGCGAACAACGGGTGGTGCACCGGGGCCGGGGCCATCCGGCCGGACTTGGTGGTCCGGGAACCGCGTGGTCGCATGGAGACCTCCCCTGGGCGACTGGCGTCACGGCGATTGTCCCCCCGTACGTGCCCCTTCATCCGTCGGTCGCCCTGTGTCGGTCCCGCCCGCGCGCCTACTCCGCCGCCTGGGCCACAGCGAACTCCTCCGCATCCCATGTCCCGCCCAGCGGCCGGGCCAACCGACTCGGCGCGGAGGCACGGAAGTCGGCGGGCCGCAGCAGCCCCACCCCCTCGGGAACCGCCCCCAGCAGCGGAGCTCCTGCCACCATCGGCAGATCCGCGAGGTTGCAACGCGACGCGAGATCCGGCTCGTTCGGCCGGCTGCCGACGACGCCGAGCAAGTCGAGCTGCCGGGCGCTCGGTTCGCGGATGGTCCGCCGGTGTGGGGATCGGCGTCAGTCGGCCATGCCGCCGGCGAACGGCATCGTCTGCCATTGGTCGACGGCCGGCTTGATGTACTCCACCAGCTCGGGCAGTTGCGGCGCGAGCGTGAGGGTGGCGATGGCCCGCAGCATCCCCACGGCGTTCACGAAGCTCAGGACATCCTCGTTCAACGGCCTCATGCCGCCTCGCTGCGCGCCGCGGTTGTAGGCGGATTCGTGGACGGGCCCGAGAGCGGCCAGGTCCCACTCGACGGGGCCCAACGTAACCAGCTCGAAGTCGGAGTAGAGGTCCCTTTCCACGCCGTAGAAGATGTTCGCGGGCGGGGAGTCGCCGTGGATGGGCTGGAGGTCGATCCCCGGGAACGCTTCTTCGAACGCCGTGCGTGAGCGCACGAGAGGCTCCAGGATCTGCCACTCGCGGCGTGCGCGGTCCAGCTCGCTCGCACCGATGAGGCCGGGAAGCTCTTCGAGCAGAGCAAGGCTTTCCGCAATGAACTGCGGATCGGCCGCGGACAGAAACGACAGACGGCCCGGGTATGCACGCATAGCGGCGTGCAGGTCGGCAACGCTTTCGGAGTTCGCCACGTAGTCGGGTTCTTTGTCCCGGTCCTCCTCGACGAACTGCCAGAACGTCATCGAGAACCCGTCGCGCTGAACGGGTTCCCGTGGCACTAAAGAGCTGGGAGGGATCACGGGGGTTCCCTGGTCGGCGAGCCACCGTGCCACGTCCAGTTCCGCCCGCTGGCGGCGCGCAAGGGAATCGAGGCCTTCGTGGTGCGGCAGGACGGTGGGAATCCGGGCCACGACCGGTGAGGGCGCAAGATGGACAACGACGGAGAAGACGTCATGGAGCACCGTGGCATCAGCCACGGTGAGTCCGAGATCACGCCCTGCTCCGACAGCCGCGTCGACTGCGGCGGAGGTGCGGTGGGCGACGTGTTGTGGTGTCACGAAATCGGTCATGGCTCAGTCGTTCCCATCGTTTCGTTGCAGGTGAATTTCTGACTGTCGGGCAGGTCGAGGCGTGCAGCCGGTTTCCCGGCCAAGGTCAGCATCTGCGGCCGCCGCGCAGCTCCAGCCGCTCCCCTGGGAAGCGCTCGCGGAAGCCGCGGTCGTGCGAGACCACGACCACCGCCCCCGGGTACGCCGCGAGCGCCGCCTCCAGGTCCTCGACCAGGTCGAGCGCGATGTGGTTCGTCGGCTCGTCGAGTACGAGAAGGTCCGCGGGCCGGGTCACCAGGCTCGCGATCTGCAGCCGCCGCTGCTGCCCCGCGGACAGCGCCGCGACCGGGACGTGCAGGTCCTCCTCACGGAACAGGCCCAGCGCCAGCAGCTGTTCGGCGTACTCCTCCGGCAGCCCGGGCCGTCCGGCCGCGAAGGCGGCGAGCAGCGGGAGCCGAGTGGAGCGCGCGGGCAGCTCCTGCGCCAGGTACCCGATCCGGGCGGAGCGGCGTACCGCGCCCGTGTCCGGCTCCAGGTCGCCCGCCAGGACGCGCAGCAGCGTCGTCTTGCCCGCCCCGTTCTCGCCCGTGACCAGCAGCCGCTGCCCGGGCGTGATCGTCAACAGCCCGTCCAGACGCAGCCGTTCACCGACGGCCACGCTGTCGAGCTCGACGAGCGGGCGGTCGACGGGATGCTCCCCGTCCGCCGCCGTCAGTGCCGCCGTGAACCGCAACGGTTCCGGCGGCGGCGCCACCGGGTTGCGTCGCAGGTGGGCCAGCCGCTCCCGGGCCGCCCGCACTTGTCCGCCGAGCTTCGCCTCGTGCGAGCGGCGGTGCTTGCCGAAGCCCTGCCGCGGGTCCTTGCCGGTGGTGGCCAGCCGCTTCCCGGCGGCCTCGAGCAGCTCCTCGGTACGGGCCACCTCCTCGAGCCAGTCCGCGTACTCCTGCTCCGCGCGGCGCCGGGCAGCGGCCTTCGCGGCGCGGTAGCCGGCCCAGCCGTCGCCGTACCGGTGCACCGTGCGCGCATCCCGGTCGACCTCCAGGATCGTGGTGGCGATGCGCTCCAGGAAGCCGCGGTCGTGGGTGACCGCGACAACGGTGCCGCGGTGCGCGCGCAGATGCTCCTCGAGCCAGCGCACGGCCGCCGCGTCGAGGTGGTTCGTCGGCTCGTCGAGGAGCAGCAGTTCGGGGGGCGGCGGCCAGCACACAGGCGAGCGCGAGCCGGGACTGCTCGCCGCCGGAGAGCGAGCCGAGCACGCGGTCGCGGGTGATCCCGGCGAGCCCGAGCCCGTGCACGGCGGCATCCACACGGGCGTCCGCCTCGTATCCACCGCGTTCCTGGTACGCGATCAACAGCTCGCCGTATACGGCGAGTTCGTCCTCCGACGCCTCGCCGAGGCGTTCTTCCGCCACGCGCAGCCGGCGCTCCATGTCGCGCAGTTCGGTGAGGGCGAGGTCGACGGCGTCCTGCACGGTGCAGACCGGGTCGAGGTCGAGGGTCTGGGTGAGATGGCCGGTGCCGCCGGGGAAGCCGACGGTGATCTCCCCGGCGTCCGGCATCTCGGCCGCGGCAAGCAGCCGCAGCAGGGTCGACTTGCCGGAGCCGTTCTCGCCGATGACGGCGGCCTTCTCACCCGGGCGGACGGTGAAGGTGACCTGGTCGAGGACGGTCCGGGTGCCGTAGGACTTGGTGACGTTCTTGACGGACAGCTGTGCCACGGCGGCGGGCACAGCTGTATGGGCGCGTTCGTGCATGTGACTTTCCCTGGGGATGCGACATGTCTACGGGCAGCAGAAACGGCGGCGTCGGCCGTACCCGGACTCAGAGAAAGTAGAAGAAAGCCATGCGTGCACTGTAGCAAGACGATGCGTATCGTCTCCACTCGTGCGCCTCGCTAAGCCTGTGATCCGCACCACCCGCCCGCGCCCGCCGTCCCGCACCCGCACCACACGCCGACGGCACCCGAGACTTCGAACGCGCCCGTACGGAGCTGCTGTCCGGCGGCCTACTCCGCCGCCTGCGCCACAGCGAACTCCTCCGCATCCCATGTCCCGCCCAGCGGCCGGGCCAGCCAACTCGGCGCGGAGGCACGGAAGTCGGCGGGCCGCAGCAGCCCCACCCCCTCGGGAACCGCCCCCAGCAGCGGAGCCTCCGCCACCATCGGCAGATCCGCGAGGTTGCAACGCGACGCGAGATCCGGCTCGTTCGGCCAGCTGCCCACCACGACCCCGAGCAAGTCGAGCTGCCGGGCGCGTAGTTCGCGGGCGGTCAGTTCCGTCGTGTTGAGGGTGCCGAGCCCGGCGGACGCCACCACCAGCACAGATGCGTCCAGCAGGCGGGCCACGTCCGCCAGCGTGCCGCCCGAGTCGTCGAAACGTACGAGCAGCCCGCCCGCCCCCTCGACCAGCACGATCTCGTGTTCGGCGGCCAGCTTGCCCGCCGCCTCCGCCACTTCGGGTGCCCGCACGGGCGGGAGCCCCGCTCTGCGGGCAGCCGTCGCGGGCGCCAACGGCTCGGGATAACGGGCGAGTTCGAGCGTGGTCACCGAGCCCGCGAGCCGGGCCACCTCGTCGGCGTCACCGCGCTCGTCCGGCCGTACGCCCGTCTGCGCGGGCTTGAGCACGGCCACGGACCGTCCGGCGGCGACGGCAGTCGCCGCGACGGCCGCCGTCGTGACCGTCTTGCCGACCTCCGTGCCCGTCCCCGTGATCACCAGTACCGGCATGGCACCTCCCCGCTCACTCTCACCTGCTCACCCTTCCCGCGCCGCCGCACACACCGCGCGCGCGATCCGAGCCACGTCCGCGTCGCCCGTCACGTACGGCGGCATCGTGTAGACGAGGTCGCGGAACGGCCGCAGCCACACGCCCTCGCGCACCGCCGCCCGCGTCGCCGCCGTCATGTCGATGGCATGATCCAACTGCACGACACCGATGGCACCGAGCACGCGTACGTCCCGCACTCCCGGAAGCTCCGAAGCCGGTGCCAGCCCCTCCCGCAGCCCCGTCTCGATGCGCTTGATCTCCGTCTGCCAGTCCTGGCCGAGGAGCAGGTCGATGGAGGCGCAGGCCACCGCGGCGGCGAGCGGATTGCCCATGAAAGTCGGGCCATGGGCGAGCACCGGGACCTCGCCCCGCGAGATCCCCTCGGCGATCCGCGACGTGCACAGCGTCGCCGCCATCGTCATGTAGCCGCCGGTCAGCGCCTTGCCCACGCACATCACATCCGGCGTCACCCCCGCATGGTCCGCCGCGAACAGCGCACCCGTACGCCCGAACCCGGTCGCGATCTCGTCGAACACGAGCAGCACGCCGTACGCGTCGCACGCCTCGCGCAGCACCCGCAGACAGCCGGGGGAGTGGAACCGCATCCCGCCCGCGCCCTGCACCACCGGCTCCACGATCACCGCGGCCAGTTCGTCGGCGTGGCGCTCGATCAGCGAGCGCAGATGGTCGGCGTACGACTCCTCGTACGCGACCGGAGGCGGATCCGCGAACACCTGCCGGGGCAGTACCCCCTGCCACAACTCGTGCATCCCGCCCTCGGGATCGCACACCGACATCGGCTGCCAGGTGTCGCCGTGATAGCCGCCGCGCCAGGTCAGCAGGCGCTGCTTGCGCGGGCGGCCGAGCGAACGCCAGTACTGCAGGCACATCTTGACCGCGACCTCGACCGAGACCGACCCGGAGTCGGCGAGGAAGACATGCTCCAGGCCCTCGGGTGACATGTCGACAAGGCGCTTCGCCAGCCGTACGGCGGGCTCATGCGTGAGCCCGCCGAACATGACGTGGCTCATCCGCCCGAGCTGGTCGCGCACCGCGTCGTTGAGCACGGGGTGGTTGTAGCCGTGGATGGCGGACCACCAGGAGGACATGCCGTCCACCAGCTCGTCCGGCTCACCGGCGATCGTCAGCCGTACTCCGCTCGCCGACTCCACGACGAGCGGTTCCTGTCGGCCGGGCATCGGCCCGTACGGATGCCATACGTGCCGACGGTCCAGGTCGAGCAGCTCGCTCACGGGCAGGTCAGGCATTGGGTGCGAGATCCGTTCCGGCACCCCGACGGCGTACGGCGACCAGATCCGTACGCGCCTCGGGGACCGCGTCCGAGTCGGCGGAACCGCAGGCGCCCCGCGAGCCGCATCCGCCGGACGCCCGGTGCTCCGGCAGCGTGACCTCGTCCGTGCCCTCCACCTCGAAGCCGGCGTCCGCGATCATGTCCAGGTCCGCCCGGCCCGCCTGGCCCTCGCTGGTGAGGTAGTCGCCGAGGAAGATCGAGTTGGCGAGGTGCAGCGCGAGCGGCTGCATCGTACGGAGATGGACCTCGCGGCCGCCCGCGATGCGCACCTCCACGTCCGGGCAGACGAAGCGGACCATCGCGAGGATGCGCAGACAGCGCTGCGGGGTGAGATGCCACTCCTTGGCCAGTGGGGTGCCCTCGAAGGGGATCAGGAAGTTCACCGGCACGGAGTCCGCGTCCAGCTCACGCAGCGCGTAGACGACGTCGACCAGGTCCTCGTCGCTCTCGCCCATGCCCGCGATCAGACCGGAGCAGGCCGACAGGCCCGCCGCGTGCGCCTTCTGGACTGTGTCCACGCGGTCGGCGTACGTGTGGGTGGTCGTGATGTCCCCGTACGTACTCTCGGACGTGTTGAGGTTGTGGTTGTAGGCGTCCGCGCCCGCCGCGTGCAGCCGCTCGGCCTGGCCGTCGGAGAGCAGACCGAGGCAGGCGCACACCTCGACGCCCTCGTTCTGGTCCTTGATCGCCTTGATGGTGTCCGAGACCCGGTCGACGTCACGGTCCGTCGGCCCGCGCCCGCTCGCCACCAGACAGACCCGCTTGGCGCCGCCCGCGAGCCCGGCAGCCGCCGCCTCGGAGGCCTGGTCGGGCTTGAGCCAGGTGTACTTGAGGATCTCCGCCTTGGAGCCGAGGCGTTGGGAGCAGTAGGAGCAGTCCTCGGGGCACAGGCCCGACTTGAGGTTGACCAGATAGTTGAGTTTCACCCGTCGGCCGAACCACTGTCGCCGTACCTTGCCGGCCGCGGCCACCACATCGAGGAGTTCGTCGTCGGAGGTGGCCAGCACGGCCAGTGCCTCGTCGCGGGTCGGCAGTTCGCGCCGAAGCCCCTTGTCCACCAGCGTGTTCAGCAGGTCCATGGGGTCAGATCCTGGCCTATCCGAGGGGGCCGGGCCAAGGAGAGTTCGTACAACACAGTCAGTTCGAGGTGTGGTTTTTTCCACATCATGGGTGGCGGGCCGGGCGGCTAGGGTCTGTGGACTGCCTACAAAGCAACGCCTGCCAAGCGCTGCCTGTACGAGGCACTCTCACGCAAGAGCTTCAAGGCCCGGAGGACACATGGCCGGATCGCCGTTCGAATGGATCGACGAACAGGCGCGTACGCGGCGCCGGGCCGGACTCGTCCGCACCCTGCGCCCCCGCCCTGCGGACTCCCCGCTGCTCGATCTCGCGAGCAACGACTATCTGGGCCTGGCCCGGCACCCCGAGATCACCGAGGCCGCCGCGCACGCTGCGAAGGTGTGGGGCGGCGGCGCCACCGGCTCCCGGCTCGTCACCGGCTCCACGGAGCTGCACGCCGAACTCGAGCGTGAGCTGGCCGAGTTCTGTGGCTTCGAGTCCGCGCTCGTCTTCTCCTCGGGTTACGCCGCCAACCTCGCGGCCGTCACCGCGCTGGCGCCGCACGGCTCCCTCGTCGTGTCGGACGCGGGCAACCACGCCTCGCTGATCGACGGTTGCCGTCTCGCGCGCGGCACCACGCAGGTCGTCGCGCACGCCGACCCCGAGGCCGTACGCAAGGTGCTCGGCACCCACTCCGGACCCGCCGTCGTCGTGTCCGACACGGTCTTCTCGGTGGACGGCGACGCGGCCCCGCTCGCCGAACTCGCCGGTGCCTGCCGGGAGTTCGGCGCCGGTCTGCTCGTCGACGACGCGCACGGGCTCGGCGTACTCGGCGACGGCGGCCGGGGCACACCGCACGCGGCCGGGCTCGCGGGCGCGGCCGACGTCGTCACCACCGTGACGCTGTCGAAGTCGTTCGGCAGCCAGGGCGGCGCCGTCCTCGGCCCGGCCCGCGTGATCGACCATCTGGTCAACGCGGCCCGCACCTTCATCTTCGACACCGGTCTGGCCCCGGCAGCCGCGGGCGCAGCCCTCGCGGCCCTGCGCCTGCTGCGCCGGGAACCGGAACGAGCGGCACGCGCGCGTGCCGTGGCCACGACCCTGCACTCCCGCCTGACCGCCGAGGGGCTCGAAGCGGTACGGCCGGACGCCGCCGTCGTCTCCGTGCGCGCAGCCTCGCCGGAGCAGGCCGTGCGCTGGGCGGCGGACTGCCGCGAGGCGGGACTGGCCGTCGGCTGCTTCCGTCCCCCGTCGGTGCCGGACGGCATCTCACGGCTGCGGCTCACCGCCCGTGCGGACCTCACCGACGGGCAACTCGACCATGCCGTACGGGTGATCAGCGCAGCGCGTCGATAAAGCCCTCCCAGGCCGAAGGGGCGAAGAGCAGGGCGGGACCCGAGATGTTCTTCGAGTCGCGCACCGCAAGAAGTCCGGCCCACGGGCCGGAGCCCGGACGGGCTGTCTCGACGCAGTTGTTCATTCCCGTGCTGCGACTGCTGCGCTGCCACCGCACTCCGTGCAGACGGGTGCTGGAAGGTACGTACCGAGGCAGGGGGGTGGGCATGGTGCCTCCTTACTCGCCGTCAGCCAGACCGGCGATGAAATCCAACGATTCCTTGGGCGAAAGGGCGTGGATCTGAAGGGAGTTGAAGGCCTCGGTGTAGGCCTGAAGGTCCTCTTCCCTTTCGAGATAGAGGCTATTCGTCAAGTGGTCGAGAACAACCACATCCAGATCAGAAGTGGTCAAAAATGAAAACATAACGAAGGGTCCGGTCACCCCGACATGGGCCCCCACTCCGAACGGCAGCACCTGGATCCGCACATGAGGCAGTCGGGCGGCGTCCCGCAGACGCCTCAACTGCCGTGCCATCACCCCCGGTCCGCCGACCGACCGCCGTAGCACCCCCTCATCCAGGACCGCGCTCAGCCGCAGCGGCGTTTTCGAGCGCAGCACGTCCTGGCGGGCGAGGCGCACCTCCACGAGCGCGTCGACCTTGTCGTCCGGCAGCCCGTCCAGGGCGGCCCGGGTCACCTCGCGGGCGTACTCCGGGGTCTGCAACAGTCCGGGGACCACGGAGTTCTCCAGGGTGCGCATCGCGCTCGCCTGCGACTCCAGGCTGATGAAGTCGCGGTACGTGGGCGGCAGCAGACCCCGGTAGGCATTCCACCAGCGGTGCCGGCCGTCGCCGTCGGAGCCCGCGAGTACGACGAGCAACTCCAGCAGTTCCGGGTCCCGGACGTCGTACGCGTCGAGGAGCCGCCGTACGTCCGCAGGTCTGACCCCGCTGCGGCCGGTCTCGATCCGGCTCACCTTCGACTGGTGCCAGCCGACACGCCGGGCGGCCTCGCCGCTTGTGAGGCCCGCGCGGGTGCGCAGGGCGCGCAGCTCGGCGCCGAGCTTGCGGCGGTGTACCGCGGGTCCATGTTGCATGGTCGTCTCCTTCCGACCGTCGCGCCGACGCTATAGCGTCGGGCGTCACGGCGACGGCAGAAGACGACCCGGTCACTCGTCCGAATGACCACCCTGGGCCTCACCCAAATACGGTCGGTCGTCGGAGAGTTCACCGCTTCGAGGGACAGATATATGCATATCTCGGTGGATCGGCACCGAGACCGGCGCGGTAGTGGCAGTCTGGCGCGCAGCACCAGTCCGGGACCGTACTCGAACCTCCGCTCCGTGTCGGACTCCGGTCCCGTGGGAAAGGGACGACCGCGCCATGGCAGACCACCTGGAAGCATCCGTCACTCTGCCGAGCGATCCCGCCTCGGTCTCCACCGCTCGTACCTACGTCGTCGACGTCCTTGCCGAATGGGGCCTTCCGCCGGACACGGAAGTCGCCGACACCGTCCGGCTCATCGTCTCCGAACTCGCCACCAACGTCGTGCAGCACACCCTCGGGCAGTCGCCCACCTTCACGGTGGACCTCGCTCTCGACCGTGACGAACAGCTGTGCATCGGCGTGACCGACAGCCACCCGCGCTTCCCGAAACGGCTTCCCGCGGCCGTCCAGCAGGACAACGGCCGGGGGATGGTGATCATTCGCTTCCTCACCGCCGAGTGCGGCGGGAAGCTGACGGTCCGGCCCACCCGTGAGGGCGGCAAGACGGTCTCGGTCATGCTGCCTTGGACGACTCCGGTCCAGCCGGTGCCTGCCGACTGAGGGCCGCTGACCGTCAGCCCGGTGGGGACGCGCGGCCGAAGGCGCCGCGCAGCAGAGCACGGAAGGCGTCGGCCGCGGGTGCCTGCTGCCGCAGTTCGTACCGGCCGGAAGTCCCGCGATGCCGCGGACGCCGGTCCTCGCGCTGCTCGTGGACCGGCTCGGCCGGTGGCTGCGCAGGCCGCGTACCGCCCGGGTCATCGAGGCCGTCACCGGAACCGCACTGACGGCGCTGGGACTGGGGCTCGTGCTCGAACCGCTGCCGACCTGAGCCGGAGAGCCGGCCGGCAGGGCTCAGGAATCGTTCGGGTTCCTGCCGCCGGCCCGTTTCATCAAGAACGGCACGAGCCCCCACAGGCCGAGGCAGATCACCATGGTGGCCGCGCCGGACAGGATCCCTTCCAGCCGGCCCGCCGTCACATCCACGACCAGCAGGACCGACCCGGTGAGCGCGAACGCCAGCACACCCATCCCGATCTGGGCGAGATGCGAGGAGACCGCCACGATCTGCGGCTTGGCGCCCTGCTGGAACAGCCGGCGGTGCAGGGCGGCCGGTGCCGTGAGGAGTACGGAGGACAGCACGGCGAGCAGCAGCGTCGTGATGTACGTGGCGCGCTGCACCGAGTCGAGGTCCGGGAAGCGCGGGGTGAACGCGAGACTGAGCAGGAACGCGAAGAGGATCTGCACACCTGTCTGGGTGACCCTCAGCTCCTGGAGCAGTTCGATGAAGTTGCGGTCGGCGCGCTCGAGCGGCGTCTCGCGCCGCGCGAGCGGGCTTTCGGCGCCCGGACGCTCGGCGCCTGGACGTCGCTCGTCGGGCTCGCGGTCTCTGGGCGGTTGGTGGGCCATGGATGAATGAGTAACCCGTCAGCCGCCCGAATCACGCCCGTGGGGTGGCGGCGATGACCGCCGCCACCCCAGGCGTGTCACCTGACCCGGCCGTACCAGACGCTCTTCGTCCAGATCTTCTGCAGCTTCACCACGTCCCCGGTCTTCGGGGAGTGCCAGATCCGTCCCTTCCCGGCGTAGATGCCGACGTGGTACACGTTCCGGCCCGAGTGGAAGAACACCAGGTCTCCCTGCTTGCGGCTCGAAGCCGAGATATGGCGCGTCTTGTTGTACTGCTGCGCGGCCGTGCGGGGCAGCTTCTTCCCCACCTTCTTGAACGCGTAGAGCGTCAGCCCGGAGCAGTCGAAGCGCCTGGGCCCCTCGGCTCCCCACTTGTACGGGGAGCCCTTCTTGGAGGCCGCCACCTGAAGCGCCTTCTTCGCTGGGGTGACTGCTTCGGCGTCAGATGCGACGCCGGGGGCCACAACACTGCCGCCGACAACGGCGACGGTGAGAGCCGATGCGGTACCGGCTCTGGTCAACAGCGACGGGACACGATTGAGCGCAGACATGCGCAACCCTTCGTCAGCCGCCTGTGAAGGATGACCTGTCGGATTCGGGCTGGCGAAGTTGCCCGGCCGCGGTGTGCGGCTTCACCCCAAGGACCACTCGGAAGTTCTCCGGCGGCCCGTCGTGCCTGGGTCCTCCACTCCTGCCGATCCACTTCTGTCGACCCGTCATCCGGGCGGCGGCAGGACTCGGCGTCCGCCCGGACCGCCCCGCCGCTGCGGCGGGGGCTTGTCGTCGGAAGGGATCTTTACGCACGAACGTCGGAAAGTCCGAACGGAATCGGTGGTTTGTGGGCTTACTCACCCCTCAGCCGTTCGGGTGGACGGGCCTGCTTTCGAACGAGAGTTGAGGGGGCGAGGAGCCTCGCACCAGCGCCGGAATGTCTGATTCCGGTATTGGAGTACGCGCGTTGCGCAAGTCATTCGGGTCTTTGAACGTAGCTCTGTCTACGCCGTTCAGGGGTACGTCATTTGGCCCGTTTCAACCTTGTCCGGACGCCTCGTCAGTTGTCCGCGAGACGCCCGGACCGGTTGGTGCGTCAGATGCCGGAGGGTCCCGGAGGCAGGGTGACGCGGGCCGCCCGGCGTTCACCGTCGAGCACCCGCAGTGCCCGCGTCAGGGTCGGTGTGTGCAGCTCGTGCTCGCCCCGCTGGTGCATCAGGGTCAGCGCGTCGCGCAGCGCGGCGGCCTTGGCGACCAGTGCCTGTGCCGCGCGCAGCCCGCCGTAGGTGTCGCCACGGTTCGCCGGATTGATCCGGCCGAGAAGATCGAGCACCTCCAGATAACGGTCGATCAGTTCACCCTCCGCCCGGGTCAGCGCCGGCAGCGGGGGCAATTCGGGTGGGAGCATCCGCCGTTCACCTCGCGCCGGGTGCGGTGAGTGAGGCCTTGCGGCTCGGGATGATGCGGTCGATCAGCCCGTACTCCAGCGCCTGCGGTGCTTCCAGGATCTTGTCCCGCTCGATGTCCTCGCTGATCCGCTCCTGGCTCTGGCCGGAGTGCCGGGCGAGCATCTCCTCAAGGAGCCGGCGCGTACGCATCAGCTCCTCGGCCTGGATGGCCAGATCGGACGCCTGGCCCTGCACCGGCTCGGGCAGCGCCGGCTGGTGGATCAGCACGCGCGCGCCAGGCAGCGCGGACCGCTTGCCCGGCGCGCCGGCCGCCAGCAGCACCGCCGCGGACGCCCCCGCCTGCCCCATGCAGACCGTCTCCACCTCACAGGTGATGAACCGCATCGTGTCGTAGATCGCGGTCATCGCGCTGAACGAGCCGCCGGGGGAGTTGATGTACAGCGAGATGTCCCGGTCCGGCGACTGGTACTCGAGGTGCATGAACTGCGCCATCACATCGTTCGCCGACGTGTCGTCGATCGGCGTTCCCAGGAAGACGATCCGCTCCTCCAGCAGCTTCGAGTACGGATCCATGGTCCGCTGCCCCGCGCTGGTGCGTTCGGTGAACTCGGGCAGGACGTAGCGGGCGGACGGTCGGGTCATGACACACGCCTCCTCTGGATGAGATCCTGTAAAAAATGTACAGGACGTACAGACGTTACGATGGGGAGCATGGCCTATGAGATTCCGGTGACGCAAGCCAGGGCTGAGCTCGCCGACCTGATCAACAAAGTGGTGTACGGCGGCGAGCGCGTCGTCGTGACGCGGCACGGAAAGCCCCTCGTCGCCCTTGTCTCCGCCGCTGACCTGGAACGACTCGAGGACCTTCAGGACCCGGCCGAGGAGCAGGTGATCAGCGCCGTCTCCAGCGTCCGCGAGGTCACGTCCGCTCCCCGCGAACAGCAGCGCTTCGGTATCGCGGCGGAGCACCGGGGGCCCAACGCTTCGTAGGCGTACGGCACTTCGAGTACCGGACTTCGGGCACGCGAAAGCTTCAGGCACGCGAAAGACCGTGCGCCCCCGTCCGCTACAGCGGGGACGCACGGTCCGTTCTGTTGCGCTGGTCAGTCGACCCGGGCGGGTTCCCGCTCGGTGACCGGCTCGGCGGGTGCCCTACGTCGCCGGAGCACGCTGCCCAGCATGACCGCGCCCAGGCCGAGCGCCGCCCACCAGGTCAGGGTGAGCGCGGGGCCGGCCGCGGCGGCACCGTCGAAGAACGACACCGAGCGCAGCAGCGAGGCACCCGCCCCCGGCGGCAGCCACTGGCCGATCACGCCGACCGGCTCCGGCAGCATCTCGGGAGCCGAGCTCGCACCGGAGAACGGGTTGCCGAGCAGCATCATGACGAACGCTCCGAGTCCGATGCCCGGTGTGCCGAACAGGGCCGCGAGACCCGCGACGGCGGCGCTCACGGCCAGCGTCGACAGCCCGAGAGTGCCCGCCTCGGCCCACCAGTTCCCGGTGAGCGCACCCAACCAGCTGTCGGCGATCGCGGCGGCCACCGCGCCGACCAGGGCAGCCGCGCCGATCAGCGCGCCGACCGCACGCCGGCCACGCAGCCCCAGCAGGGTCACGACGGCTCCCGCGCCGATGCCGGCCAGCGCCATCGGCAGCACGCTCGACGTCAGGGCCGCGCCGCGCGGGTCGTCCGCGGAGGCCGGCACCACATCGACGGTCTGCACCTGGGTGCCGCCCACCTGCTGGGTCACCGCTTGCTGGAGCATCTGGGCGACGACCGGACTTGCGGCCGAGGCGGTGAGCAGCTTCGGCCCCCGCTCGGTGGCGACGACCGCTCCGTATACGGTCCGGTCCTCGATGGCGTCCCGGGCGGCACTCTCGTCGGCGTAACGGTGGATCTCGAAGGCACCTTCGCGCGCCTCGAGCCGCTGCTCCACCTGGGCCGTCGCGGTGGCGGAACCCGCCACGCCGAGCGGCAGGTCGTGCGGCGCGGTACGGGCCGCGGGCCAGGCGAACGCCCACAGTGCGAGGGCGACCAGGACGGGGACCAGCACGACGACGGCGACCATACGGCGGCCGTGCGACGGCGAGGGTGCTGTCGGCGGCGGTGAAGCGGTCCTGGGGGCGGTAGCGGAGGTGGCGGACATGGGTTTCCCCTCAGCTCGAAGTTCGACGCTCAAAAAGAAGGATCGTTCGTTTTAGGTTCGATGCCACCATCCTGCGAGCTCTGCGAGCTTGTCAAGAAGGAATATTCGTTTTACGTTCCTGCCCATGGCCCGCGTAACTCAGGAACACCTCGACGCCCGTCGCCGTCAGATCCTCGACGGTGCGGCCCTCTGCTTCGCCCGCAACGGCTTCCACGCCACGTCCATGCAGGACGTGCTGAAGGAAGTGGATCTCTCGGCGGGCGCCGTCTACCGCTACTTCAGCGGCAAGGACGAGCTGATCAGTGCGATCGTCACCGAGGTGCTGGGGGAGATTCGCGAAGGCTTCGAGGCCGCCGCCCGGCAGAGCCCGCCCCCGCCGCCCGACGAGCTGGTGGGGCGCGTCATGGGCTCAGTCCTCGGAGGGAGGTCCGGGATGGTCCACAACGGGGAGTCCGTGTACCCCCGGCTGATCATTCAGGTCTGGACGGAGGTCCTGCGCAACAAAGAGCTCTCGGCCGTGATCCACGACGGCTACAGCAGCGTGCGGGGGGCCTGGGTGAAAGTCGTCCAGGGCTATCAGGACGCGGGGATGATGCGGGACGACGTACCGGCCGAAAGCGTCGCCCGGACCATGATCGCGACGGCCCAGGGCTTCGTGGCGCAGATGGCGATCTTCGGCACCGCGCCCGTGGAGGTGTTGCAGGAGGGGCTGCGGGGCCTGATGAGCATGGGGAACCCCG
This sequence comes from Streptomyces yerevanensis, assembly GCF_000716805.1. NCBI lineage: Bacteria > Bacillati > Actinomycetota > Actinomycetes > Kitasatosporales > Streptomycetaceae > Streptomyces > Streptomyces yerevanensis. The sequence goes on from NZ_JNWJ01000036.1 coordinate 27,372, forward strand.
ACACGCGTACCTGAGTCGGCCGAGGGCTGGTTAACTTCGCTGAAACGCCGCCCAATTAGCCTGCGCCTCCACGCCACCTGGGATTTTGCCCGGCGGCTGCGGAAACCGGACCCCGCACGGTCCGGAGCGAGGACTGTGAGGTGGGACGCCGTGCAACTGACCCCGCACGAGCAGGAGAGGCTGCTCATTCATGTGGCCGCCGACGTGGCCGAGAAGCGCCGGGCCCGCGGACTGAAACTGAACCATCCCGAAGCCGTCGCGCTCATCACGTCGCACATCCTCGAAGGCGCGCGTGACGGCCGTACCGTGGCCGAACTCATGAACTCCGGGCGCAAGATCCTCACCCGCGAGGACGTCATGGAGGGCATCCCCGAGATGATCCACGACGTCCAGGTGGAGGCCACCTTCCCGGACGGCACCAAGCTCGTCACCGTCCACGACCCGATCGTCTGACGGGGGAGCGGCCACCATGATTCCCGGAGAGTTCCTGTTCGCCGACGGGCCCGTCGCCTTCAACGAAGGCCGCGAGGTCACCCGTCTCACCGTCCTCAACGCTGCCGACCGGCCCGTCCAGGTCGGCTCCCACTACCACTTCGCCGAGGCCAACCCCGGTCTGGACTTCGATCGCGCCGCCGCGCGCGGCAAGCGGCTGAACGTCGCCGCCGGTACCGCCGTGCGCTTCGAGCCCGGGATCCCCGTAGACGTCGAACTCGTTCCGCTCGCCGGCGCCCGTGTGGTGCCCGGACTGCGCGGTGAGACCGGAGGTGCCCTCGATGGCTGAGCTCTCGCGTGCCGCGTACGCCGATCTGTTCGGCCCCACGACCGGCGACCGGATCAGGCTCGCCGACACCGATCTGCTGATCGAGATCGAGGAGGATCGTTCAGGCGGGCCCGGACTCGCCGGTGACGAGGCGGTGTTCGGCGGCGGCAAGGTCATCCGCGAGTCCATGGGCCAGTCGCGTGCTACGCGCGCAGACGGCACCCCGGACACCGTCATCACCGGCGCCGTGATCATCGACCACTGGGGCATCGTCAAGGCCGACGTCGGCATCCGCGACGGCCGGATCACCGGCATCGGCAAGGCGGGCAACCCGGACACCATGGACGGGGTGCACCCGGATCTGGTGATCGGCCCCGAGACCGAGATCATCGCGGGTAACGGCCGCATCCTGACGGCCGGTGCCATCGATGCGCACGTCCATCTGATCTGTCCGCAGATCGCCGATGAGGCACTGGCCTCGGGCATTACGACCCTCGTCGGCGGCGGCACCGGTCCGGCAGAGGGCTCGAAGGCCACCACCGTCACGCCCGGTCCCTGGCATCTGGCGCGGATGCTGGAGGCGATGGAGGAGTACCCGCTCAACTTCGGGCTGCTCGGCAAGGGCAACACCGTCTCGCACGAGGCGATGCTCTCGCAGATCCGAGGGGGCGCGCTGGGCCTGAAGATCCACGAGGACTGGGGCTCGACGCCCGCGGCCATCGATGCCGCGCTGACGGTCGCCGACCGGACGGGCATCCAGGTGGCGATCCACACGGACACCCTGAACGAAGCGGGCTTCGTGGGCGACACACTCGCCGCGATCGCAGGGCGCGGCATCCACGCGTACCACACGGAGGGCGCGGGTGGCGGGCACGCGCCGGACATCATGACCGTGGTCTCCGAGCCGCACGTCCTGCCCAGCTCCACCAACCCGACCCGGCCGTACACCGTCAACACCGCCGAGGAACACCTCGACATGCTGATGGTGTGCCACCACCTCAACCCGTCCGTGCCCGAGGACCTGGCGTTCGCCGAGTCCCGGATCCGGCCCTCCACCATCGGGGCCGAGGACATCCTGCACGACCTCGGTGCCATCTCGATCATCTCGTCCGATTCCCAGGCCATGGGTCGGGTGGGCGAGGTCATCATGCGGACCTGGCAGACCGCGCATGTGATGAAGCGTCGGCGGGGTGCGCTGCCCGGTGACGGGCGCGCCGACAATCACCGCGTACGTCGCTATGTCGCCAAGTACACGATCAACCCGGCCCTCGCGCAGGGGCTCGCCCGCGAGATCGGTTCCGTCGAGACCGGCAAGCTCGCCGACCTCGTGCTGTGGGAGCCCGCCTTCTTCGGCGTCAAGCCGCAGCTTGTCGTCAAGGGCGGGCAGATCGCGTACGCGCAGATGGGCGACGCCAACGCGTCCATTCCGACGCCGCAGCCGATCCTGCCGCGGCCGATGTTCGGGGCGATCGGGCGGGCGCCCGCTTCGAACTCGTTCAACTTCGTGGCGCCGCTCGCGATCGAGGGCGGGCTGCCGGAGCGGCTCGGGCTCGGGAAGCGGTTCGTGGCGATCGAGTCGACGCGGGGGGTGACCAAGGCGGACATGCGGGAGAACGATGCGCGGCCCCAGGTGCGGGTCGATCCGGACAGCTTCGCCGTGCACATCGACGGGGAACTCGTCGAGGCCACGCCTGCTGCTGAACTGCCCATGGCTCAGCGGTACTTCCTCTTCTAAGGACGCGTCACCATGTCGCGAGCCGCGCTTCTCGTTCTGGCCGATGGCCGCTTTCCCGCCGGTGGGCACGCGCACTCCGGCGGGGCCGAGGCTGCCGTCAAGGCCGGGCGGATCACTGGGGCGGAGAGTCTGGAGGAGTTCTGCCGCGGGCGGTTGAACACGGCGGGACTGGTGTCGGCCTCGTTGGCCGCGGCGGCCGCGCTCGGGGTTGATCCGGTGGTGCTCGACGCGGGCGCGGACGCCCGTACGCCGTCGGTCGCGCTGCGGGTCGCCGCGCGGAAGCTCGGGCGGCAGTTGATGCGGGCGGCTCGGGCCACGTGGCCGTCGGCCGAGCTCGACGCGCTGGCGCGGGAGTTTCCCAAGGGGGCTCATCAGCCGGTTGTGCTGGGGGTCGCTGCTCGGGCTGCGGGGCTGGGGGCGGTGGATGCCGCGTACTGCTCCGCGTACGAGAGTGTCAGTGGGGCTGCCTCCGCGACGGTGCGGTTGCTGAGTCTTGACCCCTTCGACGCCACCGGGGTGTTGGCTCGCCTGGCCCCGGACCTCGACCGCGTCGCCGACCGGGCGGCCGAAGCGGCGCGTTGTGCCGTGGAGGAGGGCGTCGACGCGCTGCCTGCGGCTTCCGCGCCGCTGCTGGAGATCAGTGCGGAGGTGCATGCCGCGTGGGCGGTTCGGTTGTTCGCGTCGTAGGAGGGGGCGAAACAACCCCGCCGCGGACCCGGCGGCAGCACAACAACCACCGACCGACACGAAAGCCACAGGAGCAACCCGCATGCACCTCGACCACTCCCACGACGGCGGAGCCGTAAGCGCCGACGCGCACCGCCCCGACGGCGCCCGCCGTGCCCTCCGTATCGGACTCGGCGGCCCCGTAGGCTCCGGCAAGACCGCCACCGTCGCCGCCCTCTGCCAAGAGCTTCGCGACGAACTCTCCCTCGCCGTCGTCACCAACGACATCTACACCCGCGAAGACGCCGAATTCCTCCTCCGCGAGGCTGTGTTGCCGCCCGAGCGGATCACCGCCGTCGAGACGGGGGCATGCCCGCACACCGCGATCCGGGACGACATTTCCGCGAACCTCGAAGCCGTCGAGGATCTGGAGGACGAGGTCGGGCCGTTGGATCTCGTTCTCGTCGAGTCGGGAGGCGACAACCTCACCGCGACCTTCTCCAAGGGGCTTGTCGATGCGCAGATCTTTGTGATCGACGTGGCCGGTGGTGATGACATTCCGCGCAAGGGCGGGCCCGGTGTCACCACAGCTGATCTGCTGGTCGTAAACAAGACGGATCTCGCGCCGTTCGTCGGCTCCGACCTCGGTCGGATGGCCGCCGACGCGAAGGCTCAGCGGGGCGAACTGCCGGTCGTCTTCCAGTCCTTGAGGGCCGAGCGCGGGGTCGCGGACGTCGCCGACTGGGTGCGGGGGCAGCTCGCTGCGTGGACGGCATGACGGGCGGCGCAGCGGGGGTACGGGCCACCGCACGCATCACCGCCCGCTCCGACGGCCGGGGCGGCACCGCGTTGCCGACCCTGGCCGGCGAGGGTCCGCTCGCGCTGCGCCGCGTACGGGCGAGCGGCTCCGAGGCGCGCGTGATGCTCGTCGGGGCGATGAGCGGTCCGCTGGGCGGCGACCACTTCACCGTCGAGGCGGCGGTCGCCGAGGGCGCCGAGCTGCACATCGGGTCCGCCGCCGCCACCATCGCCCTGCCGGGGCAGGCCAAGGGCGAGGCGCGTTACGACGTACGCCTCACCGTCGACCAGGACGCCGAACTGCGCTGGCTGCCCGAGCAGTTGATCTCCGCGAACGGCAGTGATCTGTACGTCACCACACACGTCGACCTCGCGACGGGTGCCCGGCTGGTGCTGCGTGAGGAACAGGTGCTCGGGCGTGCCAACGAGGAGCCCGGCCGTCTCACCAGCCGTCTCACCGTCCGTATCGGCGGGCGTCCGCTGCTCGACCAGGAACTGTCCTGCGGGCCCGGCGCACCCGGTGGCTGGGACGGTCCGGCGGTGCTGGCGGGACATCGCGCGGTGGGGCAACTCGTCGTCGTGCGGCCAGAGTTCGCCGAGGCGCCGGTCGGCCCGCGGCTACTGGGTGAGCACGCCGCGCTCACCCCGCTCGCCGGCCCCGGTGTCCTCGTGACCGCACTCGCCCCGGATGCACTGCGCCTGCGCCGAACCCTCGACGACGCCCTGCTCACACTCGGTCAGAAACTCGGCCAGTAACGGACGTATCCGCTCAACGAGCAGGCATGTACCGGTTATCGGATTGGCAAAGAAGCCAAGTCACCCCTGTTCTCAGGGAGGTCACAGGCGGAAAGATCCCGTACGACCACAACTACGTACGGGGAGGCCCACTTGACGGGTATGAGACCGCCGAAGAAGAAGGCGGCAGCACTCGGCTCGGCCGGAGTGTTCGTCACGGCGACACTGATAGCAGGCGCTGTCGCGGCGCCGTCCGCCAGTGCGGACACCCGCCACGGTCAGGACCGCGAGGCACGTGGCACCGCGATCGCGGCGGCACGTGCCGCCAAGGCAGGCGTCAACTGGCAGGACTGTCCGGCCGACTGGGGACTTGAGAAGCCCATTCAGTGCGGCTGGGTCACGGTGCCGCTCGACTACGCCAAGCCGAACGGCAAGCAGATCAAGCTCGCCGTCGACCGCATCGGCAACACGGGCACCAAGGCGGAGCGCCAGGGTGCCCTCATCTACAACCCCGGCGGCCCCGGTGGCTCGGGCCTGCGCTTCCCGCGCCGGGTCACCACCAAGGCCCCGCTGTGGGTCAACACGGCGAAGGCGTACGACTTCGTGGGCTTCGACCCGCGTGGTGTCGGGCACTCGGCGCCCATCTCCTGCGCCGATCCTCAGGAGTTCGTGAAGGCGCCGAAGATGGACCCGGTGCCGGACTCCGAGGCCGACAAGCGCGCCCAGCGCAAGCTCGCCGCCGAGTACGCGGCCGGCTGTGCCGAGCGCAGCGGCGAGATGCTGCCGCACATGACGACGCCCAACACCGCGCGCGACCTGGACGTCATCCGGGCCGCCCTCGGCGAGAAGAAGCTCAACTTCCTCGGCGTCTCGTACGGCACGTACATCGCCGCCGTCTACGGCACGATGTTCCCGACCCATGTGCGCCGCATGGTCGCCGACAGCGTCGTCAACCCGTCGCGCGAGAAGATCTGGTACGAGGCCAACCTCGACCAGGACGTCGCCTTCGAGATGCGCTGGAAGGACTGGCAGGACTGGGTCGCCAAGAACGACGCGACCTACCACCTGGGCGACACGCGGGCCGAAGTCCAGGCCCAGTGGCTGAAGTTGCGCGCCACGGCCAAGAAGAACCCGATCGGCGGACTCGTCGGTCCTGCCGAGCTCGTCGGTTTCTTCCAGAGCGCTCCGTACTACGACTCCGCGTGGGCGCCCACCGCCCAGGTGTGGAGCAAGTACGTCGCCGGTGACACCCAGGCGCTCGTCGACGCCGCCGCTCCGGACCTGACGGACACCGCGGGCAACGCCGCCTCGGAGAACGGCAACGCCGTCTACACCGCCGTCGAGTGCACCGACGCCAAGTGGCCCACCAGCTGGAAGAAGTGGGACCGCGACAACACCGAGCTGCACAAGAACTACCCGTTCATGACGTGGGCCAACGCCTGGCTGAACCTGCCCTGCGCCACCTGGCCGGCCAAGCAGCAGACCCCGCCGAACGTGAAGACCGGCAAGGGCCTGCCGCCCGTGCTGATCGTGCAGGCCACGCGTGACGCCGCCACTCCGTACGAGGGCGCCGTCGAGCTGCACAAGCGGTTCAAGGGCTCCCGTCTGATCACCGAGAAGAACGCGGGCTCGCACGGCGTCACCGGGCTCGCCAACCCCTGCATCAACGAGCGGGTGGACGCCTACCTGCTCACCGGCAAGGTCGACGCGGCCGACGTGACGTGCGCCCCGCACGCCACGCCCACGCCGTAGTCCGTAAGCACGACAGACACGAGGAGGGGGCGGCCGGAACCCCGGCCGCCCCCTCCTCGTGCTCTCAGTCTCAACTCAGCGGCATACGCGGGAACTTGCGCCCCTTCTCAGCCGCCTTCTTCTCGGCTTCCTCGGCCTTGACGACAGCCGCGTACTGGTCGACGTACTCCTGCTCGGAGAGGGTGAGGATGGCGTACATGATCTCGTCGGTGATGGCGCGCAGGATCGCCTTCTCGTTCTCCATGCCGGCGTAGCGGGAGAAGTCGAGGGGCTTGCCGAAGCGGATCACCACGGGGTGGATGTTCGGGATCTTCTTTCCGGGCGGCTGGGCCTCGAAGGTGCCGATCATCGCGCAGGGAATGACGGGGACCTGGGCCTTGAGGGCCATGACCGCGACGCCGACCTTTCCCTTGTAGAGGCGGCCGTCGTGCGAGCGCGTGCCCTCCGGATAGATGCCGAGGAGCTCGTCCTTGCTCAGCACGCCGAGCCCTTCGCGGATGGCCGCCTGACCTGCTTCCTTGCCGGAGCGGTCCACCGGGATCTGCCCGGCGCTGCGGAAGAAGTAGGCCGTCAGACGGCCCTTGATACCGGGGCCCGTGAAGTACTCCGCCTTCGCCAGGAACGTGATCCGCCGCTTGAGGATCGCGGGCATCAGGAAATGGTCCGAGAACGACAGATGATTACCGGCGACAATGGCCGCGCCCGACTCCGGTACGTGCTCGAGCCCTTCGATCTTGGGACGGAAGACCAGTCTCAGCAATGGTCCCAGGATCACGTACTTGAGCACGTAGTAGAACATGGGGTTGTCGCTCCTCACTCCGCCGGATCGGCTCAACCGCCGTGTTCTAGCAGGTCAATAGGTACGCGGGAGAGACGCCAGTGTATGTGCAGGCGCGGGCCTGTGTTAACCGGGTGGGACATAGTGTCAACCGGGTCCGCTACGGCTTTCGGGCGACTCCGCAGAAGTGGGTCACCTCGACGGTCTCTTCCTGCGGGCAGTCCGGTCGCCAGCGCGGGCAGGAGACGACTCCCGGCTCGAGGAGATCCAGCCCGTCGAAAAGGCCCAGGAGTTCTTCGCGGGTACGCAGCGTCATCGGCGCCGATCCCTGGGCGTTCCAGTAGTGGACCGCCTGAGCCATCGCCAGGCCGTCGACCTCCGTGGTCGGGTGGGAGACGACCAGGTGGCTGCCGGAGGGCACGGCGTCCATGAGCCGCCGCACGATGGAGCGGGCCTCGTCGTTGTCCATGACGAAATTGAGGATGCCCAGCATCGTGATCCCCACGGGCCGGCTGAAGTCCAGTGTCCGGGCGGCGCCCTGGAGAATCGATTCGGGGGCGTGGACGTCGGCGTCGATGTAGTCGGTGGCACCCTCCGGCGTGCTGGTGAGCAGGGCGCGGGCGTGGCTCAGCACGATGGGGTCGTTGTCCACATAGACGATCCGGCAGCCGGGGTCGACGCGTTGGGCCACTTCGTGGGTGTTGTCGACGATCGGCAGGCCCGTGCCGATGTCCAAGAACTGCTGGATTCCCGCCTCACCGGCAAGAAACCGCACGGAGCGCGCCAGGAACTGCCGGTCCGCGACGGCCGAGCGGGAAAGTTCCGGCACGAAGGACAGGATGTGATCGCCGACCTGTTGATCGATCTGGTAGTTGTCCCTGCCGCCCAGCCAGTAGTTCCAGATGCGCGCGGAGTGCGACACATTGGTCTTGAGCTTGGGATTCCGCATCGTGCCCTGGGTGCCTGGTGTCGAGAGATCGGACATCCCTATGGCTCTTTTCGCTCATCACTGACTGGGACAGTGCACAATCTAGCCCGCCTGGCCGGAACCAATCACCGTAAAGGATAAAGCAGTTCCTGGTTCCGGCCCCAGTCACTCAGGCCCCTTCTGCCAGAACCTTCTCCAGTGTCCCAAGAGCCGCACGGAGTTCCCCGTCGGTGATGGTCAGCGGCGGTGCGAGGCGGATCGTCGAGCCGTGGGTGTCCTTGACGAGAATTCCCTCGCGCATGAGGCGTTCGCTGATCTCTCGGCCGGTGCCGATGGCAGGGTCGATGTCGACGCCCGCCCACAGACCACGCGCACGGAAGCCGCGTACGCCCCTGCCCTCGAGAGCGGCCAGACCCTCGCGCAGGGTCGCACCCAACTCGGTGGCCCTGCACTGGAATTCACCGGTCTCGAGCAGCTCGACGACCGCGGAACCCACCGCCGCGGCCAGCGGATTGCCGCCGAACGTCGACCCGTGCTCGCCGGGCCGCAGTACCCCGAGCACCTCGCGGGACGCGACGACCGCGGAGACGGGGACGATGCCGCCGCCGAGCGCCTTGCCGAGCAGCAGCATGTCCGGGACGACCGCCTCGTGCTCGACGGCCAGTGTGCGGCCCGTACGGCCGAGGCCCGACTGGATCTCGTCCGCGATGAACAGGCACCCGGCCCGCCGGGTCAGTTCGCGTACGCCGGTGAGGTAGCCGTCGTCCGGGATGACGACGCCCGCCTCGCCCTGGATCGGCTCGATGAGGACGGCCGCCGTCGTCTCGTCGACCGCCGCCTCGAGCGCGGCGAGATCGTTGTACGGGACGATGCGGAAGCCGGGCGTGAACGGGCCGAAGCCCGCGCGGGCGCTCTCGTCGGTGGAGAAGCTGACGATGGTGGTCGTACGGCCGTGGAAGTTGTCGGCGGCCACCACGATGGTCGCCTGGTCCGCGGGGACGCCCTTCACCTCGTACGCCCATTTGCGGGCGACCTTGATGCCGCTCTCCACGGCCTCGGCGCCCGTGTTCATCGGCAGCACCATGTCCAGGCCGGTCAACTCCGCCAGGGACTCGGCGAATCGGGCGAGCTTGTCGTTGTGGAAGGCGCGCGAGGTGAGCGTCAGCTGGTCGAGCTGGCGGTGCGCGGCCTCGATCAGCGCCGGGTGGCGGTGGCCGAAGTTGAGGGCCGAGTAGCCGGCCAGCATGTCGAGGTAGCGGCGGCCCTCGACGTCCTCGACCCAGACGCCCTCGGCGCGTGCGACGACCACGGGCAGCGGGTGGTAGTTGTGCGCGAGGACGGGCTCCTCGGCGCGGATCAGGTCTGCGGAGGTACGCGTACGCGCGGGAGCGGTCATGAACGGATCTCCTGAGTGCAGCACTTGATGCCGCCGCCGGCCTTGTGGAGCTCCGACAGGTCGACGGGGACGGGAACGTAGCCGTGGCGGGTCAGCTGGTCGGAGAGGGCCTCGGCGCGGGGCGAGATGAAGACATGGCGGCCGTCCGAGACGGAGTTGAGCCCGAACGCCATCGCGTCCTGGCGCGTGGCGATCACCGCGTCAGGGAACAGCCGCCCGAGCACCTCGCGGCTTCCCGGGGAGAAGGCCTCGGGGTAGTAGGCGATGTTCGCCTCGGGGCCGTCGCCTCCGTCGTCGAGGACGAACAGCGCGGTGTCCATGTGGTAGAAGTACGGGTCCACCAGCTGCAGGCCGATCGTCGGGACGCCGAAGAACTCCTGCACCTCGCGGTGCGCCTCGGGCGTCGTACGAAAGCCGGTGCCGGCCAGGATGTACGGGCCCACCGGGACGAGATCGCCCTCGCCCTCGCACACCGACTCGGGGTGCTGGACGTCGAAGCCCGCGTTCTTGAACCAGGTCTCGTACGCGGTCGATTCAGGCCGCCGCTGCGGCGCGTGGAAGAGCGAGCCGAAGACCCGGCCCTGGACGACCAGCGCGGAGTTCGCCGCGAAGACCATGTCCGGGAGACCGGCGACCGGCTCGACGCTGTCGACGGTGTGGCCGTGGGCGCGGTAGGCGCGGATCAGCTCCGCCCACTGGCCTCGGGCCAGGTCGACGTCGACCTGTGCGTCCTCATGCATCCAGGGGTTGATGGCGTACTGCACGGCGAAGTGTCTGGGTTCGCAGACCAGAAAGTGCTTCGGGCGCGACACACGGCTGATGGGCACAGAGGGGTTCCTCCGCTTCCTGCGGTGACGAGGTGACAACTGGCGGTGAGTCAACGGTAGGAAGCGGGAGAGAGGGACGACAAGCACCGACAATTGCGCGTCGGCGCAGGAATGCTGCGTATTGAGGAGGTTCCGCGCATGATCGGTGCGCGAGTCGGGCCGCTCACTCCTCCGGGGCCGGTGCGGGCTGGTTCGCGCCCGCCTCCGGGCTCTCCGGGAGCAGATGCGAGAGGACCATGTAACTGATCGTCTTGCGGATGAACGGCTCCGTACGGATTCGCTCGAGCACCTCCTCGAAGTGGTCCACGTCCCGGGCCCGTACATGCAGCAGCGCGTCCGCGCCCCCGGTCACCGTCATCGCGGCGGTGATCTCCGGATGGTTGCGCACCACCTCCGCCAGCCGCCGCGGCGGGGCGGCGCCCTCGCAGTACACCTCCACATACGCCTCCGTACGCCAGCCGAGCGCGTCCGGCTTCACCGTGGCCGTGAACCCGGTGACCACACCGGTCTCGCGCATCCGGTCCACACGGCGCTTGACCGCGGTGGCCGACAGGCCGACCGCCTCGCCGATCACGGCGAAGCTGGTGCGGGCGTTCGCCATCAGGGCCGTGACGATCTTGCGGTCGAGCTCGTCGAATGGCGCGGACTTGGGGCTCATGCGCGCACTGTATCCAGCGGTGACGGCCACACCCCACGGCTCCGGGGGCCCAGAGGTCACAGGCCCGTCTCGCACAATGTGCAGACGTCCGGATTGCTCCTAGACTCCAGCATCATGCTGCGCGCCCTCGCCGTCGACGACGAACCGCCGTCCCTCGAAGAGCTGCTCTATCTGCTCCAGGCCGATCCACGTGTGAAGAGCGTCGAGGGCGCGAGCGACGCGACCGAGGCATTGCGCCGGATCAACCGCGCCCTGGAGTGCGGTCCCGACGGCGAGGACGCGATCGACGTGATCTTCCTCGACATCCAGATGCCCGGGCTCGACGGACTGGACATGGCGCGGCTGCTCGCCGGACTCGCCAAACCTCCGCTCGTCGTGTTCGTCACCGCCCACGAGGGCTTCGCGGTGCAGGCCTTCGACCTCAAGGCGGTCGACTACGTCCTGAAGCCGGTACGCCGGGAACGGCTGGCCGAGGCCGTCCGCCGGGCCGCCGAGCTGAAGGAGGCGGCTCCGCTGATCCCCGTGCACGAGCCCGACCCGGACCACATCCCGGTCGAGCTGGGCGGGGTCACCCGTTTCGTGGCCGTCGAGGACATCACCCATGTCGAGGCCCAGGGCGACTACGCACGGCTGCACACCGCGCAGGGCAGCCATCTGTTGCGTATCCCGCTGTCCACGCTGGAGGAACGCTGGCGCTCACGCGGCTTCGTGCGCATCCACCGGCGCCATCTCGTCGCCCTCGGCCACATCAGCGAGCTCCGCCTTGACGCGGGTACCGTAAGCGTCCTGGTCGGCCCCGTCGAACTGCAGGTCAGCCGCAGACACGCCCGCGAACTGCGCGAGCTGCTGATGCGCCGGACCGCGAGCTGAGGAGGCCTCCCGTGGCACAGGATCCGGCCGATCGCCGCGTGGTCGTCACGGGGCCGCCCCGCCGCACCCGCAGGCTGAACGGCTACCGCCCCCGCACCGAGATCGACGAGCAGACGACTCTCGGCCACACCTACGTCCGCTCGCTCATCCGCAGCCAGCTGCGCGCCGCACTCACGGTGTTCGCCGTGCTCGTGCTGCTCGTGGGCCCGCTGCCGCTGGTGTTCACCTTCATGAACGACAGCACGAACCTCGAATGGATCGTCCTCGGCTTCTGCGTCTACCCGCCGCTGGTGCTGCTCGCCCGCTGGTACGTACGCCGGGCCGACCGCAACGAGAGGGACTTCGTCCGCCTCGTCGAGGACCGTTGAGCCGTAGCCCCATGAACCCGGACGAGGACCGCTGAGCCGTGAACGAGAACTACGCCGTTCCCGCAGTCGCCCTCGTCGTCGTCGCGACCGTCTTCGTCGGCGCCTTCGGCCTACGCATCTCACGCACCACCTCGGACTTCTACGTCGCCTCGCGCACCGTCGGCCCCCGGCTGAACGCGGCGGCCATCAGCGGCGAGTACCTGTCCGCCGCCTCGTTCCTCGGCATAGCGGGCCTCGTCCTCGTCCAGGGCCCCGACATGCTGTGGTACCCCGTCGGCTACACGGCGGGCTATCTCGTCCTGCTGCTCTTCGTGGCGGCCCCGCTGCGCCGCTCCGGCGCCTACACGCTGCCCGACTTCGCGGAGGCACGGCTCGCCTCCCAGTCGGTGCGGCGGCTGGCCGGTGCCTTCGTCGTCGGGGTCGGCTGGCTGTACCTGCTGCCGCAGCTGCAGGGCGCCGGACTGACGTTGAACGTGCTGACCGGGGCCCCAAAATCCCTCGGCGGAATCATCGTCGCCGTCGTCGTGGTCGCGACCGTCGCCGCCGGCGGCATGCGCAGCATCACGTTTGTGCAGGCCTTCCAGTACTGGCTGAAACTCACCGCCCTGCTCGTCCCCGCACTGTTCCTCGTCCTCGCCTGGCAGGGCGACGGATCGCCACGGAACGCCTTCGACGAACCGGCGACCTTCCGCGAACACCGCGTCGTCCGCGTCGACAGCGGCCTCGACCTGAAGCTCGCCGCACCGCTGAACGTCACGGCGACGGGCACGGTGGACGGCGAGCGGTACGAGGACGAGAAGGTACGGCTCTCCGAGGGCGTCCACCGCATCGAACAGGGCACCCGGCTCGGCTTCACCAAGGGCGACCACGTCCCCGTCGCCGACCGCGGCAGCAACGGCGGCATGTCCACCTCGCTCGCCGAGGGCCGCGAGGAACGCCCGCTGTACGCCACGTACGGACTGATCCTCGCCACCTTCCTCGGCACCATGGGCCTGCCGCACGTGGTCGTCCGCTTCTACACCAGCCCGAACGGCGTCGCCGCCCGCCGCACCACCGTCGTCGTACTCGGCCTGATCGGCGCCTTCTACCTGCTGCCGCCCGTCTACGGCGCACTGGGCCGCCTGTACGCCCCCGAGCTCACCCTCACCGGGGACGCCGACGCCGCCGTACTGCTGCTGCCCGACCGGGTGATCGGCGGACTCGGCGGGGACCTGCTGGGCGCGCTGGTGGCGGGCGGGGCCTTCGCCGCGTTCCTGTCCACGGCGTCCGGGCTGACCATGGCGGTGGCGGGCGTGATCACCCAGGATGTGCTTCCGCCACGCGGGGTACGGCACTTCCGGCTGGGCACGGCGCTCGCGATGAGCGTGCCGCTGGCGGCGAGCATGATCGTGGGCGGGCTGCCCGTCGCGGACGCTGTGGGGCTCGCCTTCGCCGTCTCCGCTTCGTCGTTCTGCCCGCTCCTCGTCCTCGGCATCTGGTGGCGCCGGCTCACCCCGCCCGGCGCGGCGGCCGGGATGCTGGTCGGCGGCGGCTCGGCGCTGCTCGCGGTCGCCGCGACCATGGCGGGCTTCCCGGGCACGGGCTCGCTGCACGCGCTCCTCGCCTGGCCCGCGCTGTGGTCCGTCCCGCTGGGCTTCCTCACCATGGTGCTGGTGTCGCTGGCCACGCCCGGGCGGGTACCGGCGGGCACGGCCGCGATCCTCGCCCGCTTCCATCTGCCGGAGCAGTTGTCGGGCGGACAGGTGCGAACGGCCGTGAGCGCGAAGGAAGCGAAGGAAGCCAAGGAAGCCAAGGAAGTAGAGGCATGAGCTGGGTGGTGGAGACATGAGCGGTTTCCTGGCCGGGCTCTGCGTGGCCGCACTCCCGCTGCTGGCGGCCGGTTTCTGGCTCGGCAGGCGCACCACGCGCCCACGGAGCCTCGGCGGACTCGGCACCCCCGTCGAGCACGCCACCTTCGAGACCCTGCACACCGCCTCGCTCGCCGCACCGCCGCTGCGGGCGGGCCTGACCGAGGAGACGGCCCGCAAGTCGGCGGGGCGGCTGCGTACCCTGCTCGGCACCGACGCGCTCTGCCTCACCGACCAGGACTCGGTCCTGGCCTGGGAGGGCATCGGAGAGCACCACAAGACGCAGATCATGGACCGGCTCGCCGGCCCGCTGGAGAACGGCCGCGGCGAGGCCTTCCGCCTCGACTGCGTCGAACCGGACTGCCCGGTGCGCTGGGCCGTCGTCGCCCCGCTCACCGTCGACGACCGCGTACACGGCGCGCTCGTCGCCTGCGCGCCCCGCGAGTCCGCCGTCCTGGTCAGGGCCACCGGAGAGGTCGCCCGCTGGGTCTCGGTCCAGCTGGAGCTCGCCGACCTCGACCAGTCCCGTACGCGGCTGATCGAGGCCGAGATCAAGGCCCTGCGCGCCCAGATCTCCCCGCACTTCATCTTCAACTCGCTCGCCGTGATCGCCTCGTTCGTCCGCACCGACCCCGAGCGTGCCCGCGAACTCCTGCTGGAATTCGCCGACTTCACCCGCTACTCGTTCCGCAGGCACGGCGACTTCACCACGCTCGCCGACGAACTCCATGCCATCGACCACTACTTGACCCTGGTCAGGGCCCGCTTCGGGGACCGCCTCTCGGTCACCCTGCAGATCGCCCCCGAAGTACTCCCGGTGACCCTGCCCTTCCTGTGTCTGCAACCCCTCGTCGAGAACGCCGTGAAACACGGACTGGAGGGCGGCACCGGCCAGGTCGACAAGAGCCACATCAGCATCACCGCACAGGACGCCGGAGCCGAGGCCCTCGTCGTCATCGAGGACGACGGTCCCGGCATGGATCCCGACTGGCTGCGCCGCATCCTGGCAGGCGAAATCAGCCCCTCGGGCGGCATCGGCCTGTCGAACGTCGACGACCGGCTGCGCCAGGTCTACGGAGACGACTACGGCCTCGTCATCGAGACCGCCCTCGGCGCCGGCATGAAAATCACCGCCAGGCTGCCCAAATACCAGCCCGGCGTGCACTCGGCGGGACGGCTGTCCCGCGAATGAGAGCTCCCCGGACCGGTCGGACGGGTTGGACCGGCTGTCCGGGGAGGAGGCGCGGAGTGCATCAGGTGCTGCGTGAGGCCACCATCGCCAGGGTGATCAGGCCGAGCACGACCCAGCCGAACCACAGCCAGCCATTGCTGCCGAGCGCCACCGTGTAGGCCGTGACCACTACCAGGCCGCCAACGGTGAGCACCCCCATGGTCTTCGTAGAACCGGGCATCGCAACACCCTCCTCATGGTTCGTCCCTCTCCATGGTGCCCCCGTCCTGCCTTTTCACGGGGCATACGACGAAATGGGTGCCGGTTTCCAGCCGCTCTCCCCGGCCCGGGCCGCCGCTTCGTGGCAGCTCGGGCCGTAGTCGCACTGAGATGCCTCAGCGTGTGCGTGCGTTGAGGGAGGCCAGATAGGCGTTGTACGCCTCCAGCTCCTTGTCCCCGTCGCGGTCCGCGGCCCGGTCGCTGCGCCGGGCCTGCCGCTGTTCGGAGCGGTACCACTGGAAGAGCAGCGCGAGCAGCACCAGTACGGACGGGATCTCGCTGAACGCCCAGGCGATGCCGCCCGCCGCGTTCTGGTCGGAGAGGGCGTCGATGCCGAGCGACGCGGGAGGGTTCTTGTACGTCTCGACCATCGGGCCGGACGCCATCATCAGCGCGATGCCGAAGAACGCGTGGAACGGCATGCCAGCGAACAGCTCCAGCATCCGCAGCAGATAGCCGGGCCGGTGCGGACCGGGATCCACGCCCATGATCGGCCAGAAGAAGGCGAGGCCGACGGCGAGGAAGTGGCACATCATCACGGTGTGGCCCGTCTTCGAACCCATCAGGAAGTCGAAGAGGGGAGTGAAGTACAACGCGTACAGGCTCGCGATGAACAGCGGAATCGTGAACGCCGGGTGCGAGATCATCCGCATGAACCGGCTGTGCAGCAGCGCCAGCAGCAGCTCACGCGGCCCCTTGTCGCCCCGGCGGGAAGCCACCGGCAGCGCCCGTAGCGCCAGCGTGATCGGCGCACCGAGCAGGATCAGGATCGGCGTCAGCATGCTGATCACCATGTGCTGCACCATGTGCACGCTGAACATGACCATGCCGTAGTCATTGAGCCCGGTGCACATCACGAGCAGGACGGTCAGTACGCCGACGACGAACGCCACGGTCCGCCCGACCGGCCACTTGTCACCGCGCCGCACCAGCCGCACGACACCCCACCCATACAGGGCGAGCCCCACCAGGCAGGCGACGAGGAAGAACGGGTCCGCGGACCACTCGAGGCCTCGTCCCAGCGTGAACGGCGGCAGATCCATGGTCGTGCCGTGCCCGCTGTGATCCATCCGCCGGCTCCTGATTCTGGGGGCACCTCCCAGGCCCTTAAGGCACTGGGGGATGGTTGTGCGCTGTCTGTCCGCACCCAGACTAGAACCGCCCCCGGTCACGGTCGCGACCGGGGGCGGCTCTGGTTACGTACGAATCAAAGGACGCACTCCGCTTCGGCGTACCGCTCGTCCGGCACCGTCTTCAGCGTCTCGACCGCCTCCGAGAGCGGCACCATCGCGATGTCGGTGCCGCGCAGCGCCGTCATCCTGCCGAACTCGCCACGGTGCACCGCCTCCACCGCGTGCCAGCCGAACCGGGTCGCGAGGACGCGGTCGTACGCGGTCGGGGTGCCGCCACGCTGGACGTGCCCGAGGATCACCGGACGGGCCTCCTTGCCGAGGCGGTGCTCCAGCTCCAGGGAGAGCTGGCGGGCGATGCCCGCGAAGCGCTCGTGCCCGTAGACGTCCTTGCGGCCCTCGTCGTACTCCATCGTGCCCTCGCGAGGCTTCGCGCCCTCCGCGGCCACGACGATGGCGAACTTCTTGCCCGCCGAGAAGCGTTCGCCGACCTTGGCGGTCAGCTCCTCGATGTCGAAGGGGCGCTCCGGCACGACGATCGCGTGCGCGCCGGCCGCCATGCCCGAGTGCAGCGCGATCCAGCCGGTGTGGCGGCCCATGACCTCCACGATCAGCACGCGCTGGTGGGATTCGGCGGTGGTCTTCAGACGGTCGAGGGCCTCGGTCGCGACACCGACGGCGGTGTCGAAGCCGAAGGTGACGTCCGTGACCGCGATGTCGTTGTCGATGGTCTTCGGCACGCCGACGATCGGCAGGCCGCCGTCCGACAGGAGGCGGGCCGCCTTGAGCGTGCCCTCACCGCCGATCGGGATGATCGCGTCGAGCCCGAGCTCCTCGAGATGTCCCCTGGCACGCTCCACGCCGTCCCGCAGATGCGCGGGCTGGACGCGGGAGGAGCCGAGGATGGTGCCGCCGCGAGCCAGGATTCCGCTCACCGCGTCGAGGTCGAGCTTGAGGTAGTCGCACTCCAGAAGGCCCTTCCAGCCGTCCCGGAAGCCGATGACCTCGTCGCCGTGGTCGACGACGGCGCGGTGTACGACGGACCGGATGACGGCGTTCAGGCCGGGGCAGTCGCCGCCGGACGTGAGGACACCAATGCGCATAGCCCGAAATACCTTCTCAACGTGGGCCGGGTACCGGACCGCGCTGTCCGGTTGGACCCGGCCAGCCTACCGGCGGCAGGGGGCGGTTCCGCATCGTGCGTCCGCCTGCTGGACGCCCCCGCACAGGTGAGCGGAGGGGCTGCCAGAAGGGCTGTGTGCCAAGTCTCGGGCGGGTTGTGGGCTGCGTGTGTCTCGAGTGTCTCAGGCAGGCTGCTGAGCGGCGGAGATGCGCTCGGCGCGCAGCGCCTCGTACCACCGGTCGTCGATCGGCGGCAGCGCGTTGACGTCCAGCGCGAGCTTGAGCAGCAGGTCCGCGATCAGTGGGTTGCGGGCGAGCACGGGCCCGTGCATGTACGTCCCGAAGACCGTGTCGTTGTACGCGCCCTCCGTGCCGTCGCCCGTGCCGTTGCCCTTCCCGAGCCTGACCTGCGCGAACGGGCGCGCGGTGGGGCCGAGATGGGTGATGCCCTGGTGGTTCTCGAAGCCCGTCAGCTGCGGCAGGCCGAGGGGTGCGTCGATGTCCCCGAGTACGTCACCGACGCAGCGCTCGCCCTCGCCGCGCGTGGAGATCACATCGAGCAGGCCGAGGCCCGGCTCGCGCTGCCCGAGGTCGTTGATGAACTCGTGGCCGAGGATCTGGTAGCCGGCGCACACGGAGAAGACGATCGCGCCGTTACCGACCGCGCGATACAGACCGCCGTCGCGGCGCAGCCGCTCGGCCGCGAGCCGCTGCGGCCGGTCCTCGCCGCCGCCGATCAGGTAGATGTCACCGGAGGTGGGGATCGGCTGGTCGCTGCGTACGTCGAGCCGGGCCACGTCCAGGCCGCGCTGCCGGGCCCGGCGCTCCACCACGAGGGCGTTGCCCTGGTCGCCGTACGTGCTCAGCAGGTCCGGGTAGATCCACACCAGCCGCAGGCTGTTGTCACTCATCGATGATCGTCCTCTGTGGTCAGTTGCCGACGCGGATCAATTGCCGACACGGCGGCGCAGGTCCTGGAACGCGGTGTAGTTCGCGATGACCTCGATCCGCCCCGGCGGCGAGATCTGTACGGCCTGGTCGAGGTTCTCGCAGACCTGGAAGCTCTGGTTCGCGACCTCCAGACGCACCGCGAGGTCCAGCTTGCGGTCGCCGATGACGAAGATCGGGTGCCCGGTCAGCCGCGTGTAGTCGACGTCCCACAGCCAGGAGGTGTCGGTGCCGTCGGCCCCGCGCGCGTTCACGGACAGGATGACCGGCGTCGGCGGCGGGTCGATCAGTGAGAACGTCTCCAGCCAGCCCGCGGGGTTCTTGGCGAGCAGCAGCCGCAGGTCACGCTGCATGAACTGCACGACGTCGTACCGTCCGGCCACCGCCTGGACCTGGTACATGCGTTCCAGGGCGACCTGCGGCGGCACGCCGAAGACGGCGGCGACGGCCGCGGACGAGGCGGCGTTGGCCTTGTTGGCGCGGCCCGGCAGCTGGAGGTGGATCGGCCAGGCAGAACCGTGCGGGTCCAGGACGTGGTCACCGTCCAGCGCCCAAGTGGGCGTCGGGCGGCGGAAACCGCACTCGCCGCAGTACCAGTCGTCGCCGGGCCGCTGCATCACACCGCCGCAGGACGGGCAGGACCAGGCGTCGTCCTTCCACATCTGTCCGGCGGCCACCCACACGACGTTCGGCGAGGAGGAGGCGGCCCACACGACCAGCGGATCGTCCGCGTTGGCGACCACGACGGACTTCGAACCGGCCAGGCCCTCACGCCAGTGCTCGGCGAGCATGCGGGTCTCGGCGGCGCGGTCGAGCTGGTCGCGGGAGAGGTTGAGGAGCGCGATGCACTTCGGGTCGGTGTCACGTGCCACACCGGAGAGGTACTTCTCGTCGACCTCGATAACGGCGTACCGCGCGTCCGAGCCGCCGGCCAGCGCGGAGGTGATGCCGGCGGGCATGTTCGCGCCCAGGGCGTTCGAGACGACGGGGCCCGCGGCGCGCAGCGCCTCCGCGATCAGCCGCGTGGTGGTGGTCTTGCCGTTGGTTGCCGACACCAGGATGACGTCCAGGTGCTGGGCGAGCCGGGCCAGCAGGTCGGGGTCGAGTTTGAGCGCCACCCGGCCGCCGATCACCGATCCGCTGCCGCGGCCCGCGGCCCGCGACGCAGCCGCGACCGCCTTGCCCGCCGTCACGGCCAGCTTGGCCCGCGGCGACAGCGGGTCCGAGTTGCCTGCCATCAGTTCTCGATCCTCCTTGCGTACGACGCCGCGCTCTGCCCTGCTTCCGGCAACGTGTGGCCCTCAGCCTATCGAGATCCACGACCGGCCCGATTCGCGGCACCACCCCGGCGCCCGCGCGACATTGAGGACCGTACCCTTGCCGCCATGCGACACGGCTCGATCCCGGGCGCCCAGGGGCGCGTCCTCACTCTGTCCCTCCTCGGCGACCCCGTGTTGCACACACCATGCGAGGAAGTCACCGACTTCGGCCCCCAACTGGCGCGTCTCGTCGAGGACATGTTCGCGACGATGTATGCGGCGGAGGGCGTGGGGCTCGCCGCGAACCAGGTCGGTAAGTCGTTGCGGGTCTTTGTGTACGACTGCCCTGATGACGAGGACCGGCGGCATGTGGGGCATGTGGTGAACCCGCGGCTCGTCCGGACGGACGGGGTGGTGTTGCGAGGGCCCGAGGGGTGTTTGTCGTTGCCAGGGCTGGAGGCCGGGACCGAGCGGTACGACCATGCGGTGGTGGAGGGGGTCACGCTGGACGGTGAGCCGGTGCGCGTGCATGGCACCGGATGGTTTGCCCGATGCCTTCAGCACGAGTGCGATCACCTTGAGGGTGGGGTGTATGTGGACCGGCTCACGGGGTGGCGTCACCGGCGGGTGATGCGGCAGGTGGCGCGGGCATCCTGGGGGCGCTAGAAGCTGGGCCCGCCCACCTTGTCGCCCGCCGCCGCCAGGCGCCCCCACAGCAGGTCCGCCAGGCTGCGTACCAACTCCGCGCGTGTGCACGGGCGTTCGCCGAGCCACCAGTCGCCGGCCGCGTGCATCATGCCGACGATGCCGTGTCCCCACACCCGCGCGAGCTGCGCGCTGTCGGGACCGAGGTCGACCCGTTCCTCGATGACCTTGCCGAGTTCCTCGCCCATACGGCGCAGCAGGGGAGCGGAGAGAAGGCCGACGTCGAAGCCCTGGTCGCTCTGCGGGCCGCCCTCCGACGGATGCATCAGAAAGCGGTACACCTGCGGGCGTGCCTCGATCGCCGCGAGGTACGTGTCGAGAGTGGCCTCGACCCGCTCGCGGCGCTCGGCCGGCGCGTCCAGGGCGGCCCGCAGCGCTTCGAGCAGGGCGTCCGTGTGGCGCTTGGCGAGGGCCGCGTACAGTCCACCCTTGTCACCGAAGTGCCGGTACAGAATGGGCTTGGTGATGCCCGCCTCGGCGGCGATGGCGTTCATCGAGGCGCCGGGGCCGTCGCGGAGCACCACCCGGTCGGCGGCCTCCAGCAGCTCTCGCCGGCGGCGGTCGGCGGACCGCTGCTGCTCGGTCCGCTGTGTGGTGTCCATGAGCTCTCCCCACCCGTGCTGATTTGGTGACCCTGCGCAACGTAACACCCTGCGGTGATTCTGCATCGAACGGGCTGCCGGAGGGGAACCGGGAGTTGACTTTTCCTACCGACAGGTAACAGGTTACTGTTACCGCAAGTAACAGGCTAGTGCTGTAGCTGGAGGGGACATGGCCGAGTTCACCATGGAGCTCAACGACGAACAGAAAGAGGTCCGGGACTGGCTCCACGGCTTCGCCGCCGATGTGATCCGTCCCGCGGCAGCCGAATGGGACGAGCGCGAAGAGACTCCCTGGCCGGTCATCCAGGAGGCCGCGAAAGTCGGCATCTACTCCCTGGACTTCTACGCCCAGCAGTACTTCGACCCCACCGGCCTCGGCATCCCCATGGCCATGGAAGAACTGTTCTGGGGTGACGCGGGCATCGCCCTGTCCATCGTCGGCACCGGCCTCGCCGCCGTGGGCGTCCTCGCCAACGGCACCGAGGAGCAGATCGGCACCTGGATCCCCCAGATGTACGGCGACGCGGGCGACGTCAAGGTCGCGGCCTTCTGCTCCTCCGAGCCCGACGCCGGCTCCGACGTGGCCTCCATGCGCACCCGAGCCGTCTACGACGAGGCCAAGGACGAGTGGGTCCTCAACGGCACCAAGACCTGGGCGACGAACGGCGGCATCGCCAACGTCCACGTCGTGGTCGCCGTCGTCGACCCGGAGCTCGGCTCCAAGGGCCACGCCTCCTTCATCGTCCCGCCGAACACGCCGGGCCTGTCCCAGGGGCAGAAGTTCAAGAAGCACGGCATCCGCGCCTCGCACACCGCCGAGGTCGTCCTGGAGGACGCCCGCGTCCCCGGCTCCTGCCTGCTCGGCGGCAAGGAGAAGCTGGACGAGCGGCTCGCCCGTGCCCGGGAGAGGGCGAAGGCGGGCGACGGTGAGCGCGTGAAGAACGCGGCGATGGCGACGTTCGAGGCCTCCCGCCCCGCCGTGGGTGCCATGGCCGTGGGCACGGCCCGGGCCGCGTACGAGGTCGCTCTCGACTACGCCAAGACGCGGGAGCAGTTCGGGCGGCCGATCATCGACAACCAGGGTGTCGCCTTCCAGCTCGCCGACATGCGTACGTCGATCGACGCGGCCCGGCTGCTGGTGTGGCGGGCCTCGTGGATGGCGGTCAACGGGAAGCCGTTCACCGCGGCTGAGGGGTCCATGTCGAAGCTGTTCGCGAGTGAGACCGCGAAGAAGGTGACGGCGGAGGCGATCCAGATCCTCGGAGGCAACGGCTACACGCGCGAGTACCCGGTCGAGCGCATGCACAGGGACGCCGCGATCTACACGATCTTCGAAGGCACGAGCGAGATCCAGCGCCTGGTGATCGCCCGCACCCTCGCGGGTATGCCGATCCGCTGACGGCACCTGAGCGGTCGGCGGCGCCGTGAGAACCTGAGGAGTACGGGAAGGCAGCGCAGCCGAGCCGAAGGAGTGCGGCGATGACGCGGACAGCCAGGGAACTGCTGGAGACCATCACCGGAAAGCTCGCCCCCGACCCCCGTGCCAACCGGCTGCTGCCACTGATCGGCCGGGGCGCGGCACGGCGCGAGACCCTCGCCACTCTCGCTCTGGAACAGCGCCATGTGATCGCCGCGGACCGCCGGGCGTTCCTGCATCTGGCGGAACGTTCGGCTGCCGAGCCCGAGTGTGCCGCCTTCTTCACCATGCTCGCGGAGGGCGAGGCGCTGGCCCATGACCGGCTCGGCCCGCTGCTCGCCGCCTGTGGAGCCGATGAGGCGCGGATCGCGGCGTACGAGCCGCTGGCGGGGGCCCAGGCGTATCCCGCGTACGTCGCCTGGCTCGCCCTGAACGGCGCACCGGCCGACGTGGTGCTCGCGTTGAGCGCCAACTTCTCGGCCTGGGGCGGCTATTGCGCCACCATCGCCGAGGCGCTGCGCCGTCAGTACGGCTTCGACGACGAGGCCTGCGGTTTCTTCGACCTCTTCGCCGAGCCCGCGCCCGACCTGGAGCAGAAGGCGGTGGCCGCCGTACAGGCCGGGCTGGACGCGGAGTTGATCAGCGAGGAGGCGGTCCATCGCTACGGACGCCTGTTGCAGCGCTACGAGGAGATGTTCTGGCACACCCTGTGGGAGCTGGACCGGGGCGAGTCCTAGCGAGCCCTAGTCGGACGACGTCCCGCTGCTGTGGGCGATGCAGGCCACGTCGATACGGTCGGCCAGCTTGGCGAGTTCGATCGTGAGGGTCGCCACCGTGTCCTCGTCGAGGCCCTCCTGACCGGCCTCGACCAGATGCAGCCATCGGCCGCCGACCGTGCGCAGCAGCTTGCTGACGTCGGCGGCCGCCACCTGCAACGTGCCGCGGTCGTCGACGATCAGAGGGAGGGTCACTTCGCGGTTCACACAGGCGATCGTAACTGCGGAACGCTCACGCTCCGTGCCATACGGTGGTGATGTTGCAGAACTCGCGGATTCCGTGTCCCGACAGCTCACGTCCGTAGCCGGAGCGTTTGACCCCGCCGAAGGGGAACGCCGGATGGGACGCCGTCATCCCGTTGACATAGACACCGCCCGCTTCCAGATCGCGTACGAAGCGGTCGATGTCGGCCTCGTCGCGGGTCCAGACGTTGGAACTCAGCCCGAACGGCGAGTCGTTGGCGATCGCCACCGCCTCGTCGAGGTCGGCGGCACGATAGAGCGTGGCGACCGGGCCGAAGGTCTCCTCGCGGTGGATGCGCATGGCGGGGGTGACGTCGGTGAGGACCGTCGGCGGGTAGTACCAGCCGGGCCGGTCGGGCCGTTCGCCGCCGCACAGCACCGTCGCGCCGCTCTCCACCGCCTCGTCCACCAGCTCCGCCAGACCGTCGCGGCCCTGCTCGCTGGAGAGCGGGCCGACGTCCGTGTCCTCGTCCAGCGGGTCGCCGACCTTCAGCGCCTTCATGCCCGCCGTGAAGCGCTCGGCGAAGGCGTCGAACACGTCCGTGTGCACGATGAACCGCTTGGCGGCGATGCAGGACTGCCCGGTGTTCTGCACACGGGCCGTCACCGCGGTCTTCGCCGCCCGGTCGAGGTCGGCCGACGGCATCACCACGTACGGATCGCTGCCGCCCAGCTCCAGCACCGTCTTCTTGACCTCGTCACCGGCGACCGAGGCGACCGCGCGGCCGGCCGGTTCGCTGCCGGTGAGCGTCGCAGCCTTGACCCGTTCGTCGCGCAAGATGCCCTCGACCTCGCCGGAGCCGATGAGCAACGTCTGGAAACAGCCTTCCGGGAAGCCCGCCCGGTGGAACAGTTCCTCCAGGCAGAGGGCGGTCTGCGGCACGTTCGAGGCGTGCTTGAGCAGTCCGACGTTCCCGGCCATCAGCGCGGGCGCGGCGAACCGGATCACCTGCCAGAGCGGGAAGTTCCAGGGCATCACCGCGAGCACCGGGCCGAGCGGCCGGTAGCGCACGAGCACCCGGGAGGCACCGGAGTCGCGCGCCTCCGGCTCCGGGGCCTCCTCGTCGGCGAGCAGTTCCTCGGCGTGGTCGGCGTACCAGCGCATCGCCTTCGCGCACTTCGCGACCTCCGCGCGGGCCTGCTTGATGGGCTTGCCCATCTCCGTGGTCATCACGCGGGCGGTGTCCCGGGCGTCCTCCTCCAACAGATCGGCGGCCCGGCGCATCAGCCGTGCGCGCTCGGCGAACGAGGTGGTGCGATACGTACGAAACGCGGCGTCGGCGGTCGCGAGCCTGCGCTCGACCTCCTCGGCGCCGAGAGCGTCGTAGGTCTTGAGCGTCTCGCCGTTTGCCGGATTCACCGTCGCGATGGGCATGACGACCTCCTGAATACAGGCACCGGAGCTTGTCTGTCGGATCCGCGTACCCACGCGCAGCCGCTTTAGCCGACGTGCTCCTCGAGGCGGTCCAGGAACTCCGCCTGGGCCTTGACGATCACGGCTCGCGCCCGGTCGAGCCCGAACCACTCCACCCGGCTCAGTTCGGGGAACTCCTTGAGCCGGCCCGAGCCCTTCGGCCACTCCATCTGGAACGTCCCCGGTACCACCGTCGCCGGGTCGAGGTCGGCCTCGATCGCCCACGCGGTGACGATCTTGCCGTTCGCCTGCCGGACCTCGCCGAGCGGCACGGCCTCGCCGTCGGGCGGCTCCAGGCCCAGTTCCTCGCGGAACTCCCGGTGGGCCGCGTCCCAGGCCGGCTCGTCGGGCTCGTACTCACCCTTCGGTACGGTCCACGCGCCGGCGTCGCGACGTTCCCAGAAGGGGCCGCCCATGTGTCCGAGCAGTACCTCCAGGCCGTCGCCGGTGTGGTGGAACAGCAGCAGGCCCGCGCTGCGGCGAGGGGCTTTCACCGGGGCACCTCCGGGTGCGCGGCGAGCAGCATCTCGACGGTGTCGGCCTCCGCCGGGGTCTTGTCCTCGCGGTAACGGACGACGCGGGCGAAGCGGAGCGTGACGCCGACCGGGTAGCGGGTGGACTTCTGCAGACCGTCGTAGGCGATCTCGACGACGAGCTCGGGCCGTACGGTCACCACATGGCCGTTGTCCTTGACGGCGATCTCGCGCAGCCGCTCGGTCTGCCAGACCAGCATCGCGTCCGTCATGCCCTTGAACGTCTTGCCCAGCATGGCGAACGAGCCGTCCGGATTCCGCGCCCCCAGATGCAGGTTGGACAGCTTGCCGGTGCGCCGCCCGTGCCCCCATTCGGCGGCCAGGACCACCAGGTCCAGCGTGTGTACGGGTTTGACCTTCAGCCAGGAGGCACCGCGCCGGCCCGCGCTGTAGGGGGCGTCGAGGCCCTTCAGTACGACGCCCTCATGGCCGCGCTTCAGCGTGTCCGCGAGGAACCGTTCCGCGGCCTCGCGCGCCTCGCTGTCCGCCGGATCCGCCACGAGCGTGCGCCGCACCCGCATCGGCTCGGGAACCAGCCGGGCCAGCTCCGCGTGGCGGTCGGCGAACGGCAGGTCGAGCAGGTCGTGACCGTTCACGGAAAGTGCGTCGAAGAAGACGGGGGAGACGGGCAGGGCCTCGGCCGCCGTGCCGACGTCCACACGGGAGCCCACCCGCCCGGAGATGTCCTGGAAGGACTTCGGCCGGCCGTCCTCGTCGAACGCGATGACCTCGCCGTCCAGAATGAACCGCTCGCCCTTCAACTCCCTTGCTGCGGAAGTGAGTTCGGGCAGACGGTCGGTGATGTCGTCCAGGGTGCGCGTGTAGAGGCGTATGTCGTCGCCGTCGCGGTGGACCTGGACGCGGATGCCGTCCAGCTTCTCCTCGACGGCGCAGGCGCCGAGCTTGCCGATCGCCTCCGCCACGGACGCGGCGCTGTGCGCCAGCATGGGCAGGACCGGACGGCCGACGGTGAGCCGGAACTCGTCGAGCGCCTCCGGGCCGTCCGCCAGCAGTCGCTGCGCCACGGTCTGCAGCGAACCGGCCAGCATCACCGCGCGCCGTACGTCCGCGGAGGGCGCCCCGGTCGCCTCGGCGAGCCCTTCGACGGCGACGGCGTCGAGGGCGCCCTGCCGCACCTCTCCGCTGAGCAGCCCGAGCAGGAACCGCTGCTCGTCCGCGGTGGCCGCCGCCATCAACTCCCCGACCAGTCGCAGGCGTTCGGCCTGCGAGCCGGTGCCGGAGATGCCCGCGAGCGCGGTCAGCCTTGCGTCCACGTCCCGGACGCTGAGTGTGGGCTCTCCGGCCGGGGCGACTGGTCGGCTGAGCACCTTCCAGCCGATGCCGATCCGCCCCTGCGGGAGGCGTCCCGCCAGGTACGGGATCACGATCGGCGCTTCCTCGGCCTGCGCGTCCCGGAACAGCTCGGCCAGTAAGCCGATCTTCCGGGATCGCGCAGGGGTGGCGGCGACCTCCTGCGACACATTCGCGAGCCGGGCGAACAGCATGTAGCCATTGTGTCTCGGGTGCGGGTTGGTGGGTGGCTGGTCGCGCCCACGCGGCGGAGCCGCACATCGATACAGCCCCGCGGGGTGCCTCCGGCGGTTGGGCGGGGCGCCTACGGGGGTGGAGGGTTGGGTTCGTTCGGCGACTGCGGGTTCGTTGTGGTTGCTCGCGCAGTTCCCCGCGCCCCTGGGTGGGTGGGGGGTGGCGGGGTCGTGGGCCGGTGCGTCAGCCCGTCGCAGGGCGGGCATACGACCCTTAGCTGGTACAGGGTGCGGGTTCTCCGAGACCGGAGCTAAGCGACGGGCATACGACGCACCGGCCCACGCCCCCTCCCGCCGGAGGGAAGCTGCGGGTTCGTTGTGGCTGGGAGTGGGTGGAGCCGCAGGCTTTTTAGGGGCGCGGGGCTGTATCGATTTGCGGCTCCGCCGCGTGGGCGCGACCAGCCACGACGGACCCGCAGTCGCCCGTGAACCGAACCCACCTTCCCGGTAGGCGCCCCTGCTCAGCCGCCGGAGACGATGTCTGCGAACAGCAAGTCCCCGTTGATCATGGCCCCCGCTCGATAGCCCAACGCAGCCGCGTTGATCACCTGCTCCGAGAACCCCACAGCATTGCCCGCCGCCCAAACGCCCGGCACGCTGGTGCGACCCGCTTCGTCCACGGCCGCGTACACGCCGAACGGCGTCTCCTCCAGGTCGGCACCGAGCTGCTCCAGCAGCCCCGTACGCGGAACGGCCCGCGGCGCCACGAACACCACGGAGCGCTCGTGCTCGGACCCGTCCGCAAGACGCACCCCGGTGAGCCGATCGTCCGAGACGACGAGCGCCGCCACCTCGCCGGGAACCACGTTCACCCCGGCCGCAGCAAGGTGGCGCAGGTCCTCGTCCGAGAGTTCGGACTCGGCGACCGTGTGCAGGAAGAAGGAAACGTCCTTGGACCACTGCGTGACCATCAGCGCCTGGTGCACGCTCATGACGGACGTCGCAAGCACCCCGAACGCCTGGTCGCGAACCTCCCAGCCGTGGCAGTACGGACAGTGCAGCACATCCCGCCCGAAGCGCTCCGCGACCCCGGGCACCGTCGGCAACTCGTCCGCAAGCCCGGTCGCGACGACCAGTCGACGCGCATGCACCGTCCGCCCGGATTCCAGCGTCACGTCGAACTCCCCGGCGTCGTCCCGCGCGACGTCCGCCGCACGGTCCCGTACCAGCTCGACCCCGTATCGCTGAATCTCCCGCCGCCCCTCGGCGAGGAACTCGGCGGGCGACATCCCGTCCCGCGACAGATAGCCCTGCATGTGCGCGGCGGGCGCGTTGCGCGGCTCGCCCGCGTCGACGACGAGCACCTGGCGCCGCGCGCGTCCCAGTACGAGCGCGGCGGACAGTCCGGCCGCGCCGCCTCCGACGACGACCACTTCGTAACGATCGGTCATGGTGACCACCTCCACACACAAGGTCGCCCGAACGCTGCCGTATTGACAAACATCTTTGCCGAAACTGCAATAGACGCATGAGCGAGCGTGAGAGTGAGCACGGGACGGACCTGAACGAGCGGGACACCGACGAGGTTCTGGCGGGAGTCGGCCCCCGGCTGCGACGGATCAGGAAGGAGCGAGGTGCGACCTTGGCGGGTCTGTCCGAGGCCACCGGTATCTCCGTGAGCACCCTCTCCCGGCTGGAGTCAGGCCTGCGCAAGCCCAGCCTGGAGCTGCTGCTGCCGATCGCCCGGGCCCACGAGGTGGCTCTGGACGAGCTGGTGGGGGCTCCGCCGGTGCGGGATCCGCGGGTCCGGTCCCAGCCGATCGAGCGGCACGGGCGCACCTACTGGCCGCTCACCCGCCAGCCAGGCGGACTCCAGGCGTTCAAGGTGCTCGTACCGCAGGGGCAGGAGGAGCCAGAACCCCGTGTCCACGAGGGGTATGAATGGCTCTACGTCCTCTCTGGGCGGCTGCGGTTCGTGCTGGGCGAGCACGACGTGGTGCTCACGGCTGGGGAGGCCGCCGAGTTCGACACACGCGTGCCGCACTGGTTCGGGTCGACGGGGGAGGGGCCGGCGGAGTTCCTCAGCCTGTTCGGGCCGCAGGGGGAGCGGATGCACGTACGGGCACGGCCCAAGCGGTCGTGATGTGCGTGGCGGTAGCCTGATCGGCAAGCGACTGCTTAGTATGCAACCGACCCCGGTCAGACGACGCAGTCTCGTGTCCCGTGGAGGCCCCGCATGCAGGCATGGCAAGTGCACCAGAACGGCGAGCCGAGCGAGATGATGCGGCTCGAGGACGTGGAGCGGCCGGTGCCCGGCGAGGGCCAGGTCCTGCTCAAGGTGCGCGCCGCGAACATCAACTTCCCGGACGCCCTGCTGTGCCGCGGGCAGTACCAGATCAGGCCGCCGCTGCCGTTCACGCCCGGCGTGGAGATCTGCGGTGAGACCGAGGACGGGCGGAGGGTCATCGCCAACCCCGCGCTGCCGTACGGCGGCTTCGCCGAGTACGCGATCGCGGACGCCGCGGCCGTACTGCCCGCTCCCGAGGCGCTCGACGACGCCGAGGCCGCGGCTCTGCACATCGGCTACCAGACGGGATGGTTCGGTCTGCACCGCCGGGCAGGTCTTGAGGCCGGCGAGACGCTGCTCGTCCACGCTGCCGCAGGAGGGGTCGGCAGCGCGGCCGTACAGCTCGGCAAGGCCGCGGGCGCCACGGTCATCGGGGTCGTGGGCGGGTCCGACAAGGCGGACGTGGCACGGGAGTTGGGGTGCGACGTCGTCATCGACCGGCGTGCCGAGGACGTCATCGGCGCCGTGAAGGAGGCGACCGGCGGCCGGGGCGCGGACGTGATCTACGACCCGGTCGGCGGTGCGGCGTACGCGCAATCCGCCAAGGTCGTCGCCTTCGAGGGGCGGATCGTGGTCGTGGGCTTCGCGAGCGGGTCGATTCCCAGTCCGGCCCTGAACCACGCCCTGGTGAAGAACTACTCGATCATGGGCCTGCACTGGGGCCTCTACAACACCAAGAACCCGAAGCTGGTCCTGCGCTGCCACGAGCAGCTCACCGAACTGGCCGCCCGCGGCGCGATCAAGCCGCTGGTCAGCGAGCGCGTACCGCTGGGCGGTGCGGCTGCCGCCGTGCAGCGTGTCGCCGACGGCGTCACCATCGGGCGCGTCGCCGTCATCCCTGGTCTCACTGAAGGAGGAGCGGCATGACCGACGCCGCCGAACTGCGGGGTCGTACGCAGGAGTTGCTGGCTGCCCACCCTCCCGCCACCACTGACCGCCTCGACTTCCTCAAGGCCCGCTTCGACGCCGGACTCGCCTGGGTGCACTACCCGCAGGGCCTCGGCGGACTCGGCGCGCCGCGCTCTCTCCAGGCCGTCGTGGACGCCGAGTTGGAGGCCGCGGGCGCCCCCGACAACGACCCACGGCGTATCGGCATCGGCCTCGGCATGGCGGCGCCGACGATCCTCGGCTTCGGT
This sequence comes from Streptomyces yerevanensis, assembly GCF_000716805.1. Lineage (NCBI taxonomy): Bacteria > Bacillati > Actinomycetota > Actinomycetes > Kitasatosporales > Streptomycetaceae > Streptomyces > Streptomyces yerevanensis. The sequence continues at coordinate 58,056 of NZ_JNWJ01000036.1, forward strand.
ACGGAGGAGCAGAAGCGCCGCTTCCTCAGGCCTCTTTGGGTGGGTGAGGAGGTCTGGTGCCAGCTGTTCAGCGAGCCGGGCGCCGGCTCCGACCTGGCCGCACTGGGCACCCGTGCGGTGCGTGACGATGGGAGTCCCTCCCGCTCGAGCGAAGCCGAGAGTGGGGGAGACTGGGTCGTCAACGGACAGAAGGTGTGGACGTCCAGCGCCCATGTCGCCCGCTGGGCCATCCTCATCGCCCGTACCGACCCGGACGTGCCCAAGCACCGCGGCATCACGTACTTCATCTGCGACATGACCGACCCCGGCGTCGAGGTGCGACCGCTGCGCCAGATCACCGGCGAGGCCGAGTTCAACGAGGTGTTCCTCACCGACGTCCGCATTCCCGACTCCCACCGTCTCGGGGAGGTCGGCGACGGCTGGCGGGTCGCGCAGACGACGCTGATGAACGAGCGCGTGTCCATCGGCGGTATGCGTATCCCGCGCGAGGGCGGCATGATCGGCCCGGTCTCGAAGACCTGGCGCGAGCGCCCCGAACTGCGCACCCACGACCTCCACCAGCGGCTCCTCACCCTGTGGGTCGAGGCCGAGGTCGCCCGCCTCACCGGCGAACGGCTGCGTCAGCAGCTCGTCGCGGGCCAGCCCGGCCCCGAGGGCTCGGGACTGAAGCTCGCGTTCGCCCGCCTCAACCAGGAGATCAGCGGCCTTGAGGTCGAACTCCTCGGCGAGGAAGGCCTGTTGTACGAGGACTGGACGATGCGACGCCCCGAACTCGTCGACTTCACCGGGCGCGATGCCGGCTACCGCTACCTCCGCTCCAAGGGCAACAGCATCGAGGGCGGGACCAACGAGGTCCTGCTGAACATCGTCGCCGAGCGCGTCCTTGGCCTGCCCGCCGAGCCGCGCACCGACAAGGACGTCGCCTGGAAGGACCTCGCCCGATGACAGCGCAGCGCCCACAGCCCGACCTGCTGTACTCGGAGGAGGAAGAGGCGCTGCGCGCGGCCGTACGCGACCTTCTCACCGACCACTGCGACGCGGCGGACGTCATCGCCCGCGTGGAGTCCGGTACGCCGTACGACCCCGAGCTGTGGAAGGCCCTCGCCGACGGCATGGGTCTTGCGGGGCTCCTCGTCCCCGAGTCGTCGGGCGGCCAGGGCGCCACACACCGCGAAGTCGCCGTGGTGCTGGAGGAGTTGGGCCGCGCGGTCGCTCCCGTCCCCTATCTGACGAGCGCGGTCGTCGCCACCGAGGCCCTGCTCGCCTACGGGGCCGACGACCTCCTCGGCGAGCTCGCGTCCGGGCGGCGGATCGGCGCCCTCGCCGTCGCGCTGAACGTCGCTCCCGGCGCCGCCTACCAGCTCGTACGACATGAGAACGGCGCCCTGCACGGGGAGTTGACCGGCATCGCGGACGCGGCCGTCGCCGACGTACTGCTCGTGCCCGCGGACGACGGCGGTCTGTACGCGGTGGAGGCCGACGCCGTGACCGTCAGCCCGCAGGTGTCCCTGGACCTGACCCGGCCGGTGGCGACGGTGGTGCTCGAGGGCGCGGCCGGCCGCCTGCTGGGGGATGCCGAACCCGCCGTACGACGCGGCCTGCGGGCCGGAGCCGGACTGCTCGCCTCCGAGCAACTCGGCCTCGCCGACTGGTGTTTGACCGAGACGGTCCGCTACCTGAAGGAGCGCAAGCAGTTCAACCGGCCCGTCGGCGGCTTCCAGGCCCTCAAGCACCGGCTCGCCCAGCTGTGGCTGGAAGTCGTCAACACGCGCGCCGCGGCCCGAGGCGCCGCCGACGCGCTGGCCACCGGGAGTACGGACGCGGATGTGGCGGTCGCGCTCGCCCAGGCGTACGCGGCACCCGTCGCGGTCCATGCCGCCGAGGAGGCAGTGCAGTTGCACGCCGGCATCGGCATGACGTGGGAGCACCCCGTGCACCTGTACCTGAAGCGGGCCAAGGCCGACTCGATCGCGTACGGAACAGCGGGCCGCCACCGGGAGGCGCTGGCCGAACTGGTCGACCTCCCAGCACCCTGACGTACACCTGCTCACACCCGTGAGAAGCCCGCCCCACCTGGGGTGGGGCCGACGGCGCGGCCGCGGCTCGGCGCTGCCCTCACACGGCAGGGGTCTCTTTGCCCAGGAGTGCCTGGGGGGCGTAACGCAAAACGGTCTCGACCGCCTCGTCGCCCAGACGCCGGCGCAGCCGCGGGACGAACTCCCGGCCGAGTACGTCCATTCCCGGCCCGCCGCCGTACGCGGTGAGCGAGGACTTGCGTCCGACGTCGGTCCCCAGGCAGACGTGACCCAGTTTGCCGGCCTCGGCCATGCGCTCGACCAGGTCGAGGACGACGGAGTCCGGCCGGTACTTGATCCGCCCGATCGTGTCGTAGACGAGGTGGGCGCCGCGGGCGATCAGGTCGAGGTGGAGTTCCGGATCGGGGTTGCGGTCGGTGTGGGCGAGCAGGACCCGCCCGGCCGGCAGGCCGTGCTTGTCCAGGAGGTCCAGGGCGGCGTGTGCGGCGGTCCCGACCTCGGTGTGGACCGCCACGGCCACGCCTGTCTGCCGGGCCGCCGTCGCTCCCGCGGCGAACCAGCGTTCCTCGTGGCGGTCGATCCGGTGGTACGAAGCCCCGAGCTTGATGACGCCGGCCTTGTGAGAGCTGGGAATGGGGCGCGGGAAGTCCCAGTCGTGGCTGTCCATGCCGATCCGCAGGTCGTCCAGGAGGACGTCGAGAAGCGTGGCGTCGTCGGCGTGGCGGGCCCAGTGAGCGGCCGGGTAGTGCGCGCTGCGGTGGAAGCCGGTCGCGGCCACGACATGGACGGCGCTTGTGCGGGAGACCTCGGCGAGCTGGACGGGGCGGCGTCCGAGGCCGACCGGGGTCAGGTCGACGACGGTACGGATGCCGCTCGCCGCCACCCGCAGGAGTTCGGCCGCCGCCTTGCCGGTGTCGAGGAACTCGTCACCCGGGTTGACCGGCGTACGCAGGAAGACGTGCTCGTGGGCATCCACCGCGCCGAGTTCGTCAGCGGCGACAGGGCCCAGGACTGTCTCGACGACAGGCATGCTGTTCTCCTTCACGATGCCGACCCTCCGACCGGTGTCGGGGACCCACCCCGGCTCGGGCCGGGGGAGCCGGGCGCGACGACCGACAGTTCGAGCCGTGGTACTGGTACCGGCGGTCATGACCGGTGGCCGGAGACCGACCGGCCAGGCCAGTTCAGAAGCCCCCTAGGCCAGTTCGATGTGGAACACGAAACGGGAACCCGCATAGCGGGATTCGGTGAGTTCGACGGGTGTGCCGTCGCCGGTCGTGATCAGTCGGCGCTCGACGAAGATGGCCGCCCCGACGGGCAGTTCGAGAAGGGCGGCATCGTCCTCGGTGGCGATGGCCGCTATCTGCGTTCCGGTTGCCCGGGAGGGGGCGAAACCCTGCTCGGTGAGGGCCTGGTGCAGCGAGCCATGGGCCAGGTCCTCGCGCAACAGCCAGGCACAGGACGGTGGCAGCACGACGTTCTCGATCGCCATCGGCTGCTCGTCGGCCAGCCGCAGCCGCCGTACATGAACGACGTTGGACCGAGGAGCGAGCCTGAGCGCGGTCGTCTCCTCCTGGCTGCCCACGCGCAGTTCACTGGCCAGGACGGTCGATGACACGGTCATGCCGCGCAGGGCCATCTCCTCGGTGAAGGAGCGCAGTTTGCCCATCTGGCGGTGGACCTGCGGTTCCCCCACGAATGTGCCGACCCCGGAGATCCGGTAGATCACACCCTCGGCGACCAGACGCTGGGTCGCCTGCCGGACAGTCATCCGGCTGACTTGGAACAAGTCGCACAGTTCCGCGTCGGACTCGATCTGATCCCCGGGCTTCAGCCCCGCGATCCGGCTGCGGATGTGCCGTTCGACTGCTTCATGTCGCGGCATGGGCCGCCGAGCCACGGCTTTCCTCCCTTTGTCTGTACCGGTAGCCCCGCTGTCTATACCGGTAGGTCTCCGCAGCATAGGCCGTCACCTTGGCGTGCGTCCACACCGGTCCGCTGGACTGTAAGCCGGTGATCAATCGGCACAGATGCTTGACGTTGTGTTGGTTGCCGCCTTAGCGTCCTGGGCGTACTACCTGTCTAGACTTACTTCGCTGGGCGCTGCTCCGCAGGAGCGCAGTCTCTGTCCTGTCTCCGCCCACGTCCTGTCTCCGCCCTTGTACCGAGAGGTATCTGCACGTGCCATCGTGGATCCGTACCGCAGTCGGGATCGTCGAGCAGATTGCCGAGTCCCAGGCCGGCGCCGTCGAGGCCGCGGCCCAGATCGCCGCCAGGTCGATCGCCGACGACGGCGTCGTCTACACCTTCGGCACCGGTCATTCGCGCATGCCGGTGGAGGAGATATTTCCCCGCTACGGCTCCTATCCCGGCTTCCAGCCGCTGGTGGAGCTCTCGATGACGTTCCACACCCAGGTGGTGGGGGCCAACGGGCAGCGGCAGGCGATGTTCATCGAGCGCGTCGAGGGGCTGGCCGACCAGATCCTGGCCAACTTCCGGCTGCGCCCTTCGGACAGCATGTTCATCTTCAGTGTCAGCGGGCTCAACGCCGTCCCCATCGAGATGGCGATGGGCGCGAAGAAGGCAGGGCTGCCGGTCATCGCGGCCACGTCGCTGCAGGAGACGAACGCCGCCGAACCGCGGCATCCGAGCGGCTCCCGGCTCGCCGACCACGCCGATGTGGTGATCGATCTGGGATCGCCGGTCGGCGACGCCATCTGCCACGTCGACGGCCTGGACGTTCCCGTCGGCCCGGTGAGTACCTTCACCGCGATCGCCGTGGTCAACGAGATCAAGGTCCGGGTCGCCGAACTGCTGGCCGAGTGGGGCGCCATGCCGCCGGTCATCACCAGCTCCCGCCTGGTCGGCGCGGACCGCAGCAACGAGCTGTTCGAGGGCGCCTATCTCGAGTTCGCCCGCCGCTCCGCCGCCGCTCTGCGCACCGCGGACGGTGCACCGTGAAGCGGCTGCTGGTGGCCGGTGCTCGGGGCGGGATCGGCGCCGCGTGCGTCAACGCGGCGCGCGCCGCCGGTGCCGAAGTCTTCGAGGCCGACCGCGATACGTACGACATCACCGTGTCCGCGGGTGCCGATGCGGCCGTGGCGCGAGCTGCCGAGGCCCTGGACGGTCTGGACGGCATCGTGCACGCGGTGGGCATGTCCGGCCGGCGTCTCGGCGACGGGCCGGTGGACGAGTGCGGCGACGAGGCCTGGCGTGAAGTGCACCGGGTCGATCTCGACTCGGTGTTCTACCTGTTGCGTGCCGGCATGCGGCGGCTGTCCGGCTCGGGCGGGTCGATCGTCGTGATCGGCTCCGCCCTGGCGAGCACACTCGATGAGGACTTCCTCACCGCGGCCTACGCCAGCGCGAAGGGCGCCCTGGTTCCCCTGGTGCGCTCGGCCGCGTTCACCGGCGCCCCCAAGGGGGTGCGCGTCAACATCGTCGCGGCCGGCCTGGTGGACACCCCGATGGCCGCCCGTGCCATGACCGATCCCGCGATCCAGGACCGGATGCCGCGGCTGATGCCGCTCGGCGCGCGGGCCTGCAGCCCCGAAGAGATCGCCGACACCGTCATGTGGCTGCTGTCGGACTCTTCCTGCCGCACGACCGGCGCGGTCGTCCCCGTAGACGGAGGGTGGCACCTGAGGTGAACGGCACACGCGTCAACCAGGCGGAGGCCGAGCGCCATCCGCTGCTGTGGGACGGTGATGTGGTGGTCGTCGGCGGAGGCTCGGCGGGCTCCGCGGCAGCCGTCGCGGCCGCCCGACGGGGCTCCTCCACCCTGCTCGTGGAAAGCGCCGCTCACCTGGGCGGCACCGGGGCGAGCGTCCTGGACACGTTCTACGGCTTCTACGCGCCCGGCACGGGGGAGCGCGTCGTCGGCGGCGTGGGCTGGGAGGTGTGCCAGGAGCTCACCGATCGCAAGGCGGCCTTCGAACGCCCCAACACCTACGGCGCGGGCACCGGCATCACCTACGACCCCGAGACACTCAAGCTGGTCTGGGACGAACTCACCGGCAGGGCCGGTGTGCGGGTCCTGTTCCACGCGCGTGCGTCACGGGTGGTGATGGAGGGTCAGGACGTTCTCGGCGTGGTCGTCGAGACGGTCGCCGGCCCCGGATTCGTACGGGCCCAGGTCGTCGTCGACGCCAGCGGTGATGCCGACATCGCCTGGCGCGCGGGGGCTGCGCTGGAGCGACCCGCCGAGGACCGCGTCGTGCAACCGCTCACCCAGACCTTCCGGCTCGCCGGTGTCGACGCCGAGGCGACCTCGACGGCGGAGCTGCACCGCCTGATGGCTCTGCACGCCGACTCGGGAGCGTACGAGCTGCCCCGGCGCGAAGGTTCTGTCCACCGGACCACCGAACCCGGGGTCGTCCACACCAACGTGACCCGCGTCAGCGGCGTCGACCCGACCGACCCGTGGCAGCTTTCCGGAGCCGAACAGGAGGGGCGTCGCCAGGTCGTCGAGTACACCCGGTTCCTCGTCGAGCAGGTGCCGGGGTACGAACGGGCTTTCCTCATCGCGTCCGCGCCGCGGATCGGCGTGCGGGAGAGCCGCCGTCTGATCGGCGAGTACGTCCTGGGCAAGGAGGACGTCCTGAGTGCGCGTCAGTTCGATGACGCCATCGCGCGCTGTGGGGCTCCTATCGAGGACCATGCCGCCGGGCAGCGGACGATCTGGCAGTACGTCGGCTCCGGTGACCAGACGCCCACCGGCCGCACTTACGGTGTGCCCTACCGATGCCTGCTTCCCCGTGGCGTTGACGGTCTGCTCGTCGCGGGCCGGTGCCTGTCGGCCACCCACGACGCCCATGCCTCCGTCCGCTCCATCGGACAGTGCATGGCGATGGGGCAGGCCGCCGGGGCCGCGGCGGCCTTGGCGGTCTCCGCCGGATGCCGGCCCCGCGACGCGAACATCGTCGAACTGCGTGAGCAACTCGCAGCCGACGGCGCCCTGATCGCACCCGACTGACCGTCCCGGCGTAAAAGGCTAGACAGGTTTGCGACCGTCTGCCGCTGGCTCGACGTTTCTGATTCTTTACGTCTCAACTGATTGACTGGATGATTTACGCGCCCTAACTTTCCGTTAAGTCTATACAGGCAATACTGATCCATCAGGAGATCGTATGGTCGCGACCAGAGGCGGTCCTCGTCCCGAAGGGTCCGCCCTTGGGGTGGACATCGGGGGCACGAACATCAAGTGGGTGCACCGCGCCGGCGCGGTCGTCGTCGCACGGGGCATGCTGCCCACACCGGCCGCCGGTCCCGCGCAGGTCGCCGCCACCATCGCCGAACTCGCCGAGGCACGCACCGTCGAGGCCATCGGCGTAGCGCTGCCCGGCCATCTGAGCCCGGACCTGCGCTCCACCACCACCATTCCGAACATCGACGGCGAGTGGCAGGGCTACCCGCTTGCGGACACGCTCGAAAGCGCGACCGCGAAGCCCGTCCTGCTGATGAACGACGCACGCGCGTTCGCCTCGGCGGAACTCGCTCTGGGCTCCGCGCGCGGTCACACCGACGTGGTGTTCATGACCATGGGCACCGGGATAGGCGGTGCGATCGCCCTGGGCGGCAGCGTCCTGCGCGGCCCCGGCGACAGGATCGGCGAAATCGGGCACATGACTGCCGCGCCTGGCGGAAGCCGCTGTGCGTGCGGAGCCCGCGGCTGCCTGGAGACGGTGTCGGGCGGCCGGGCCCTGGCAGTCGCCTGGTCCCGGGTCCTCGCCTCGCGCGGGACCGCGGACCAGGACCGGACCGCGACACCCGAAGACCTGGTCCAGGCCGCCCAGTCGGGCGACACCATGGCCCGGGAGATCCTCGATACCGCCGCCACGGCAGTAGGTACGGTCCTGGGCAGCGTGCTGACCCAGCTCGGTCTCTCGACGGTCGTCGTCGGCGGTGGCGTGGCGCCGGCCTTCGGCGTGATGCGACCGGCCGTCGAACTGGCACTGCGCGACCGTCGGCGACTGATCGGACCGGTGACGTTCCTGGCCGCCGCACTCGGCCCGTACGCCGGCGCGATGGGGGCGGCGCTGAACGCCACGGCACAGCCCCTCGCCGTCGCTTCGGCACTGCCTCGGTTATCCGTGATCTGACGGTCCCTCAGCACCCTTCGGCGAGCGGCGCGATCGGCGGACCGCCCTTCCTCCGCATCGGCGGGTGTCGCGCCGGCGAACGGCGTTCCGGCCTCACCGGCGGGCATCGCGCCGGCGAATGGGCTTCCGTCCTCATCGGTGGCCTCACAACCGGCGACCCTGCTTGGCCCGGCGAACGAATCCTTGCCCGTCAGCCGTCAGCCGTCAGCCGTCAGCCGTCAGCCGTCAGCCGTCAGCCGTCAGCCGTCAGCCGTCAGCCGTCAGTGCCGCCTGCCAACCGGCCTCCCCATCCGCATCTCATCTGCATCCCCTCCCCTCCCAACGCGCCTTCCGCGGTGCGGGATCCGGCGCCCAGTCGGCCGGCCGTCGCCCTCCCCGCTCGGCGGCCGGTCTCCATCACGCCCAGCCCAGGACGGTTTCCCGATGATCGACGCATTCGTCGACGACGGCTCGGTACAGAACGAACCGCGCCCCTCCGAGCGGCCAGAGCACACCGCACGACAGCAGTGGTGGCGCACCGCCGTCATCTACGAGGTGTACGTCCGCAGCTTCCTCGACAGCACCGGGGACGGCATCGGCGACCTCGCCGGTGTCCGCGCGGGCCTGCCGTACCTCAAGCGACTCGGTGTCGACGGCATATGGCTCAACCCGTTCTACCCCTCGCCGCAGTACGACCACGGCTACGACGTCGCCGACTACTGCGACGTGGACCCGGTCTACGGAGACCTGGACGAGTTCGGCGGCCTGGTGGACGACGCGCACCGACTCGGGTTCAAGGTGCTCATCGACATCGTCCCCAACCACTGCTCCAGCCGCCACCCGTGGTTCCTGCAGGCCCTGGCCGAAGGCCCGGACGGCGGTCCGGGCAGATCCCGCTTCCACTTCGCCGAGGGTCGTGGTGCGGGCGGCGAACTGCCGCCCAACAACTGGCACTCCATGTTCGGCGGACCCGCCTGGACCCGGGTGACCGAGCCGGACGGCACGCCGGGCCAGTGGTACCTGCACCTGTTCGGGCCGGAGCAGCCCGACTTGAACTGGCGTAACCCCGAGGTCGGCGACTACTTCGAGCAAGTACTGCGGTTCTGGCTGGACCGTGGCGTCGACGGGTTCCGCATCGACGTGGCCACCGGCCTCTTCAAGCATCCCGCACTGCCGGACTCCCCGGACCCGGCAGCCGACGCGCGCGCCCGGGACACGGTCAACCCCCTGGCGTGGAACCAGCCCGAGACCCACGGTGTCTGGCGCACCTGGCGCGCCATCTGCGAGGAATACACCGCACGGGACGGCATCGACCGGCTGCTCGTCGGAGAGGTGTCCGTGCGCACTCCGGCCGAGCAGGCCGCCTATGTCCGCCCGGACGAGCTCCATCAGGCGTTCTTCTTCCACATGCTGACGGCCCCCTGGGACGCCGCCACCTTCCGCCGGGTCATCCAGGACGCGCTGCGGGACATAGCCGACACCGGGTCGACCATCACCTGGGTGCTCAACAATCACGATCAGGTCCGCACCGTCACCCGGTACGCGGCCTCCGCGCGCGCCCGCGCCGCCGCGCTGCTGATGCTCTCCCTGCCCGGCGCCGCCTACATCTACCAAGGCGAGGAGCTGGGCCTGCCGGAGGTCGTCGACCTGCCCGACGAGGTGCTCACCGACCCGATCTTCCATCGCAGCGGCAGCCGCGTGGGCATCCGGGACGGCTGCCGAGTACCGCTGCCGTGGTCGGGGCACATGTCCCCGTTCGGTTTCACCTCGGGCGAAGGCGTCGCCAAGCCTTGGCTGCCCCAGCCCGAATGGTTCGCGGAGCACACCACCGAGCGGGGCATGGCCGATCCCGATTCCTTCTGGCATCTGTACCGCGACGCGCTGCGGTTGCGCCAGAGCCTGCCGTCGCTCGGCAACGGGACACTGCGCTGGCTGGATTCCCCGCCGCAGGTCCTGGCCTTCGTCCGCGGTGACGGGCTGGTGTGCGCCGTCAACTTCGGCGACGTCTCCTGTCCCGCCCCGGTCCACGGCACACCGCTGCTCGCGAGCGGTCCCTGCCCGCCCGGCACCCTCCCTGGCAGCACTGCCGCCTGGTGGGTGGCCGACGGCCTCACCGACTGACCCGTTGTCCGTCGCAACACGTTCCGTACGTCTTTCACAAAGGAGTGACCCAATGAATGGCAGAGCGGCAGTACTGACGGCCGTCGCCGTCCTGATGATCGGGGCCGCCGGGTGCGGTTCCTCGGACAAGGACGCCTCCAGCGCCCCCGCGACCACCGGTGCGGGCGGCGCCTCCACGTTGGACCTGCCCAAGCTCGACGGGCAGAAGCTGCAGGTGGCCGGCGTCTGGACAGGCGCCGAGCAGAAGAACTTCCTCAAGGTACTGGCCCGCTTCGACGAGTTGACGGGGGCAAGCACCACCTTCGTGCCCACCGGCGACAACGTGTCGACCTTCGTCGGCAGCAAGATCCAGGGCGGCTCTCCGCCGGACGTGGCCCTGCTGCCCCAGCCCGGCGTGCTGCAGCAGTTCGCCAAGGAGGGCTGGCTCAAGCCGCTCCAGCCCGCCGTGACCAAGGAGCTGGACCAGAACTACAGCAAGGCCTGGCGCGACCTGAGTACGTACGAGAACAAGCAGTACGGCGTGTTCTTCAAGGTCACCAACAAGTCCTTGTTCTGGTACAACACGGCGATCTGGGAGCAGGCTGGACTGAGCACCACCCCCACCACCTGGGAGCAACTGCTCAAGGACGGTCAGACACTCTCCGACTCCGGCACCCCGCCGTTCTCCATAGGCGGCGCCGAGGGCTGGCTCGTGACCGACTGGTTCGAGAACATCTACCTCAGCCAGGCCGGCCCGGCCATGTACGACAAGTTGACGAAGCATCAGATCAAGTGGACAGATCCATCGGTGACCAAGGCGCTGACCACGCTGGGCCAGATCTTCGGCAGGCCCGATCTGATGGCCGGAGGCACGCGCGGCACGCTGCAGACCGACTTCCCCACCTCGGTCGGCCAGGTCTTCTCCGACCCGCCCAAGGCCGCGCTGGTCTACGAGGGCGAGTTCATCGCGACCAACATCACCCAGGAGACCACGGCCAAGGTCGGCACCGACGCCAAGGTCTTCCCCTTCCCGTCCGTGGACGGCGGCAAGGCGCCAGTGGTGAGCAGCGGCGACGTCGCGGTCGCGCTCAAGGACGGCGAAGGCGCGCAGGCACTGATGCGCTTCCTGGTTTCCCCGGAGGCGGCGGAAATCGCCGTACAGCAGGGCGGTTTCCTGTCTCCGAACAAGGCGGTCGCCTTCTCCAACTACCGCGACGACACCGTACGGGGCATCGCGAAGAACCTGATCAAGGCCGGCGACAACATCCGGTTCGACATGTCCGATCAGGCGCCGGCCGCGTTCGGCGGAACCAAGGGGCAGGGGGAGTGGAAGGACCTGCAGGACTTCCTCGCCAAGCCATCCGACGTAGCGGGCGCGCAGAAACAGCTCGAAGCGGACGCCGCGAAGGCGTTCGCCAAGGCTGGCTGAGGCAGCCGCCATGTCACAGACCCTTTCCCCTCCGTCCCCCGCCGCCCCCGCGGCGGCGGGGGCACCCGCCCGCCGCAGGAGGAGGACGCTCCGAGGCCGTAGCTGGATCGCGGTCTTCTTCCTGCTGCCCGCGCTGGTCCTGCTCGGCGCACTCGTGGTGTATCCGATCGTGTGGTCGGTGATACGCAGTCTCTTCGGCCCCGACGGATTCACGCACTTCGTCGGGCTCTCCAACTACACCGACGTCTTCACCGACCACCAGACCCTCATCGCCATCAAGAACAATGCGATCTGGGTCGTGGTCGCACCCGTCGCGGCCACCGGGCTGGGCCTGATCTTCGCCGTGCTCACCGATCGGATCCGCTGGGGCACGGCATTCAAACTGGTCGTCTTCATGCCGATGGCCATCTCCATGCTGGCCGCCGGCATCATCTTCCGGCTGGTCTACGACCAGGACCCCGGCAAGGGCGTGGCCAACGCGGTGGTGACCGGCGTCCACGACACCTTCTTCAAGGCATCGGCGTATCCCGGGGCCCACCCCCGGGTGGCGGGCCCCGGCAGCGGCACCCTGACCGGGCCGGTCGGCGGCCCCTACACCAGCGGGCCCGTCAGCGCCGATGGCGGTCCGGCCACACTGCCACTGGTCGGTGTGCAGCCCAGCACGCTGACCGACGCGACGCAGGCCGCTTCGCCGAGTTCCTGCCCACAGGGCGCGTTGTGCGGCACGGTCTGGCTGGACTTCCAGCCGGGCGGCAGCACCCCCGGGAAGATCGACCAGGGGGAGAAGGCACTGTCCGGCGTCCGGGTCGAGGCTGTGCGTGACGGGGACGTCATCGCCACGGCGACCGCCGCCGAGGACGGCACCTTCGCCCTGCCCACGAACCGGCTCGGCGCCTCACCGGTTCAACTGCGCCTGCCCGCCACGAACTTCACCGAGCAGTACGCGGGTGTCAACTGGCTCGGCCCGACCCTGGTCACCTGGTCGATCATCGGTGCCTACGTCTGGATGTGGACGGGCTTCGCGATGGTCCTCATCGCCGCCGGGCTGGCCGGGATTCCCCGGGAGTTGCTGGAGGCCGCACGTGTCGACGGCGCGAGGGAGTGGCAGGTCTTCCGCCGTATCACGGTGCCGCTCCTGGCGCCGGTGCTGGGCGTCGTCCTGGTCACGCTGGTGATCAATGTGCTGAAGATCTTCGACCTGGTGTACGTCATCGCGCCCGGCGCCAGCCAGCAGGACGCCAACGTACTGGCCCTGCAGCTCTATCTGTCCTCCTTCGGCGGCGGCAACGACCAGGGCACCGGCAGCGCGCTCGCCGTGCTCCTGCTCGCCCTGGTGGCGCCGGCCATGTTCCTCAACATCAAGCGGTTCCGAAAGGAGAGGTCACGATGACAACCCTTCAGACCGCCCAGGCCGGCCAGACCGACGCCACCGTCCCCACTGCCTCCGGCCGCCCGGGTCCGGGCGCTGCAGCCCGCGCGGCGCGTCGGCTCGTCGGCGGATCCACACGTCTGGTCCTGCTGGTGGTGGCCATGTTCTGGCTGCTGCCCACCGTCGGCCTGCTGCTCTCCTCGCTGCGCGGGCCACTGGACATCGGGTCGTCCGGCTGGTGGACCGTGCTCACCAAGCCCGCGCAACTGACCCTGCACAACTACACCAGCCTGCTGGACGACCCGACGATCACGCATTCGTTCCTGAACAGTCTGCTGATCACTGTCCCCGCCACCCTGCTGGTGGTGGTTGTCGGCTCACTCGCCGGGTACGTCTTCGCCTGGGTCGAATTCCCAGGCCGGGACTGGGTGTTTCTGCTCATCGTCGGCCTGCTCGTGGTGCCCCTGCAGGTTGCGCTGGTGCCCATCACCAGCCTGTTCGGGGATCTCGGGATCTTCGGCAGCATCGTCGGCGTCGTCCTCTTCCATGTCGCTTTCGGCCTGCCGTTCGCGATCTTCCTGCTCCGGAACTTCTTCGCGGGCATCCCGCGCGAACTGCTGGAGGCCGCCCGTCTCGACGGGGCGGGCGAGTTGTGGCTCTTCGTCCGGGTGGTGGTTCCGCTCGGCGGGCCGGCGATAGCCTCGCTCGGCATCTTCCAGTTCCTGTGGGTCTGGAACGACATGCTCGTCGCGCTCATCTTCGCCGACGCGGATTCGGCCCCACTCACCGTGGCCCTGCAACAGCAGACCCGCCAGTTCGGCACCAATATCGACGTCCTGTCCTCCGGTGCCTTCCTCTCCATGATCATCCCGCTGGTGGTCTTCTTCGCCTTCCAGCGGCAGTTCGTCAGCGGTGTCATGGCAGGAGCGCTGAAGTAAGCCGCTCCTGCTCGCGTCTCCGGCCCGGACCGGACAACTGCCCGGTCCGGGCCGGAGACGCGAGGCGTTCCAGACCCCGCCCCAGGGGGCCGTACCGCCAGTGATGGTGGCCTGCGCCGACCCCTGGGAAGCGCCTATGGAGGCGGGCCTTTCCGTTTGTGGGGATGGGCGTTGCCGCGTCCGATGCTTCGCCGAAGTGAACGAACAGCGGCAGTCCGGCCAACTCCCCGCACGCCACTGCTCTTTGGTCCCACTGGGACCCCATACTCGCTGAGGTTCCACATATGGCACACCCTCAGGGAGGCAGAGCATGGCCCTCACCACCCGTCGCAGAGCGCTCACCACCTTCGCCACCGCCCTGGCGGGCACCGTCGCCGTGCCCGCGTACGCCCAGGCGAGCGAACGGAAGCACGGCCCGCGCCCGCTGTGGCGCGCCCACGCGCACAACGACTACCTGCACCCCAAGCCCCTCTTCGACGCCCTGGACCACCGATTCGGCAGCCTCGAGGCCGACATCTTCCTCGTCGGCGACCAGCTCCTGGTGGCCCACGACGCGGTCGACCTCGACCCGGCCCGCACCCTCGAATCCCTCTACCTCGACCCGCTCGCCCGCCGTGTGAAGGCCAACCACGGTTCGGTGTACCGGGGTTACCGCAAGCCGATCCAACTGCTCATCGACCTCAAGACCGAGGGCTCCTCGACGTACCTCGAACTCGACCGCCATCTGCGCCGCTACAAGCACCTGTTCACGACGTATGCGCACGGGCGTGTCTTCCCCGGCCCGGTCACCGCCGTGATCTCCGGCGACCGGGCGGCCCGTACGCCGATGGAGGCCCAGACCGTGCGGCGCGCCTTCTACGACGGCCGACTCGCCGACCTCGGCAGCCCGGCGCCCGCCTCCTTCATCCCGCTGATCAGCGACAACTGGACGCTCAACTTCACCTGGCAGGGCATCGGCCCGTTCCCCGAAGCCGAGCGCCAGAAGCTGCGGGGCATCATCTCGGCGGCTCACTCGCGTCGCCAGAAGGTCCGCTTCTGGGCCACGCCCGACCTGGCGGGCCCGGCCCGTGACGCGCTCTGGGGCGAACTCCTCGCCGCCGACGTCGACTACCTCAACACTGATGATCTCGCGGGGCTCGAGAAGTTCCTGGACGCCAACGACAGGACCTGACCCAGCGCTTGCACAAGCAGTCAACACACGTTCGGCGGACACGTCAGCCGCCCGGACGAACCCTCCGCTACGCCACACTTACGGCCGAAAGCCGCGATGTGGGCGTGGCGGAGGAGGTTGACGATGGCCATTTCCATCTCTGTGGTGCTGCTGCTCGTGGTGCTGGTGGTGATCTTCATCCGCAACAAGGCGCTGAAGATCCCGCATGCCTTGGTATGCATCCTGCTCGGCTTCTATCTCGCGAGCACAGACCTGGCGCCGACCATCCACGACGGCATCTCGGCGACAGCGGAGATGATCAGCGGCCTGAACCCCTGAGCCCCCAGCGGGGTCTCACGATCTGCCGCATGGTGGTAGCCGTGACGATGCTATGTGCCGACAAGACGCGAACGGATCAGGAAACGCACCCCTTCGGGTGCCTCCAGCGAGAAGCCGCTGCCCCGCCCCTCCACCACGTCGATGATCAGCCGGGTATGACTCCACACCTCGAACTGGCTCTTCGACATCCAGAACGACACCGGCTCGTCCATGCCCTCGACGGTGAGCGAGGCCAGCAGCACATCGGAGTCACCGGTCCGGAACTCGCCCTCCGGATAACACATGGGCGCACTACCGTCGCAACAGCCACCGGACTGATGGAACATCAGCGGTCCGTGAACGGCACGAAGACGGCGCAGCAGCTCGGAAGCGGCGGACGTCAGCTCCACGCGCGGGGCGGATGAGGTCACCGTGCATCACTCCTCGGCGCTTGCCGGTGCTGGACGGTGACTCAGCCAACCAACTGCCCCGTTGCAAGAAGGTTGCACGCGGAGAAGCGATCGGCAGCGCCGTGGCCGGCCACCGCCCGACCCGGAGTCTTCAGCCTCCTGGCACGAGTTCGGAATGCTCGTGCTCGCAGGCATCGTCGATGCCGTACGTGTCCCAGACGGGGAACGGATCGCTGAGCGGCCTGCTCTCGCCGTCCCTCATCAGGCAGTCGGCCAGCGCCGCCCGCAGTGCCTCGGCGCGCAGCCCGGTGCCGATGAACACCAGCTCCTGGCCGGAGGGGCCCTCCGCGCCACGGGCGCCGGAGGGCTCGAAGCGGGCGACGGAACCGGCCTGCGACCACAGCCCCGTCACCTGCGGGCGGCTCGCCAGCCAGAAGAAGCCCTTGGACCGCAGGACCTGCCCGAAGGCCCCGCTGTCGAGCTTCTCGGTGACGAACGTCCACAACCGCCCCGGATGGAAGGGTACTTGGGAGCGGAAGACCGTGGAGGAGATGCCGTACTCCTCGGTCTCCGGGACGTGGTCGCCGTTCAGTTCCATGACCCAGCCCGGCGCCTGCTGGGCACGATCGAGGTCGAAAAGACCGGTGCCGAGCACCTCGCCGACGTTCACCCGGCCATGGGCGACGGGAACGATCCTCGCCACCGGGTTGAGGCGGGTGAGGGTCGCCCGCAGGCGGGCCGCGTTCTCGTCGTCGACCAGGTCGAGCTTGTTCAGCACGATGACGTCGGCAAACTCGATCTGGTCCATCAGCAGATCACTGACGGTGCGCTCGTCGTCCTCGTACTGGTCGAGGCCCCGCTCGGCGAGCTCGTCGCCGTCCGTCAGCTCCGGCAGGAAGTTCGCGGCGTCGACGACCGTGACCATGGTGTCGAGCCGGGCCAGATCACCGAGTACGGCCCCGTCGTCGCGGGCGAAGGCGAAGGTGGCGGCGACCGGCATCGGCTCGGAGATGCCGCTGGACTCGATGAGGAGATAGTCGAAGCGGCCCTCGCGGGCCAGCCGGTCGACCTCCTCCAGCAGATCGTCGCGCAGCGTGCAGCAGATGCAGCCGTTGGTCATCTCGACCAGGCGTTCCTCGGTGCGCGAGAGGGCGGCCTCGCCGCCGCGCACGAGGGCGGCGTCGATGTTGATCTCGCTCATGTCGTTCACGATGACCGCGACGCGCAGTCCCTCACGGTTGCCGAGGACATGGTTGAGCAGGGTGGTCTTGCCCGCGCCGAGAAACCCGGACAGCACGGTCACGGGCAGCCGGTCGTCCGCCATGCCGCTCAGCCCTCGGGGTGCAGCAGACCGCGCTCGTACGCCTTCACCAGCCGCTGCGGCACCTGGTGGACGGTCCCGTCGATCGTGACCGGCACGAGCTGCGGAGTGCTGGCCTTCCACTGGGCGCGACGGTGACGGGTGTTGCTGCGGGACATCTTCCGCTTGGGAACGGCCATGGGGTCCTCCTTGGTGGGCGGGCGACCCCGACGCTACATGAAAATGGATCCCATTACTAAGTGGGCTGCCGCGGCGGCGAACGGATCAGCCCGAGACGAGGCGGAGGATCGCGGTGCCGTCGGGACCCGGCACCAGCTGCAGCGCGACCGTGCCGGCCTCCTTGGCGGGCGGCTTACCGGCCGCTCCGCACTGGGTGCCGCTGCCGTTGCTGTAGAAGAAGGTGGTGCAGCCGCTGCCCTCGCCGCTCGCCGTGCCGCCGGCCGAGCTGCCGTTGGTGCTGGTGCCCTGGGTCACCTTGTAGTCGACCTCGTTCTTGCCGACCTTGGTCACGGACAGCTCGGCGGGACCGTCCGGGATCTTGAAGTTGATCGTCACCGGCTTGGACACCGCGATCTCGCAGTTGCCGTCGGTGCAGGCACCGGGGTCGGTTCCGTCCGCCGCCGTCACTGTCGGGGACGGGCTGGAGGTGGCGGGGGACGGGCTCTTCGGGGTGTTGTCGGTACTGGAGTCCGGGGCCTCGGTGTCCGCCGCGCCCGCGCCCGCGGCGGAATCCCCGGAGTCCTCGCCGGAACCGCCGCAGCCGGCCACGGTCAGCATGGCGAGCATCGCCAGCAGAGCACCGCCCGCCAGCCGTCCCGTACGTCCTGCCGTGGTCAGCCTCGTCATGGTTCCATCCCTTTCGCGGCTCGTCCGGAGACCGGGCGGCCGAGTCTATTGAGGGTGCCGCGGGACGGGTCCCGAACGGCCGCCCTGATTCGGGGACGGCGAACTCGTCGAGGCGGACGAGGTGTTGGTCGCCATCGGCTCCCTGCCGAACACCGAGTGGCTCGCGGGCAGCGGCCTGGCGGTGGGGGACGGGCTGGTGGGTGCTCTCGCCGTGGGTATGACGCCGAAGGCGATCCGGCCGTGGCGGCAGGCCATCGCGAATCGTTCGGTCCGGATGGAGTACCGGCGTCCAGGCAAACGCGCGGCGGAACTTACTTGAGTTACGCAATAAGATGGTAAAGTGATGGGTATGTCCACACCATCTGCGGCAACCACCCCCGCCTCCACGGAAGTGATCGAGATCGAGCGGGCGCTCACGCGTGTCGCCTATCTCATGGGCCGAACGCGTCAGCACGACCGGCTCATGGCGCTGGCCGGAGTGCCGCTGGATCGTGCCGCCGTGGCACTCCTGCGGCAGATCGGCGACTCCGAGCCGATGCGCCCCGGCGAGCTGGCGAACCGGCTGGCCGTGGAGGCCTCCCACGTGACCCGGCAGGTGCAGCAGCTGGAGAAGGGCGGCTACGTCACCCGCGTACCCGACCCCGACGACCGCCGCGCCCAGCGCATCCAGATCACCCCGGCCGGCCAGGAAGCCGTCGACCGCATCCGCGAGATGAGCGCCCGCGGTATGCAGATGGCCCTGTCCGACTGGTCACCCCAGGAACTCCAGCAGCTCGCCGCGCTCTTCCACCGCATGGTCGACGACTTCCTCTCCTACTCCCCGGAACTCGGCGCCGGAGAGAAGACAGGCCCGGCGGCAGGCAAGGCCTGACCCGGCTGCTGCCGTACGGGCGACCGGATCGGTACGGCCGGCGAGCGGATCAGTACGGCCGGTCGCCCTCGATGGCGACGCGTTCCGCCACGCGGCGGTGCGGAGCGTAGTCGTTGACGGCGTAGTGCTGGGTCGCCCGGTTGTCCCAGAACGCGACATCGCCGGGCTGCCAGTGGAAACGCACCTGGTACTCCGGCACATGCGCCTGTCGGCACAGGTAGCTCAGCAGCCGGTCGCTCTCGCCGCGCTCCATCCCGGTGATCCGGGTCGTGAAGGAGGCGTTGACGAAGAGCAGCCGGCGCCCGGTCTCCGGGTGGGTGCGGACGACCGGGTGCTCCACGGGCGGGAAGGCGTCCTGGAACGGGGCGAGCCGCTCGGGCACGTAGAAGCGGGCGAAACCGGGGATGAAGTCGTGCACGGCGGTGGCACCGTCGATGCGGTCCTTCACCTCCTGCGGCAGATTGTCGTACGCGGCGCCCATGTCCGCCCACATGGTGTCCCCGCCGACCGGCGGCACCTCCCGGAGCTGGAGCACGGCGCCGAGCGCGGGACGCTCCCGGAAGGTGACATCGGCGTGCCAGATGTTCTCGAAGGTCGGCGTGGAGCCGCTGCCCTTGTCGAAGCGCACCACGTCCTCGGTGGAGCCGGTGGCGAGCAGGGGGTTGGTCTCCAACTCGCCCCAGTTCCTGGCGAAGTCGCGCTGCTGTACGGAGGTGAGGTGCGCACCGCGGAAGAAGAGCACCTTCCACTCCAGCAGGGCACGGTTCAACTCCTCGCGCAGGGCGGGCTCCACCGGTCGTGAGAGATCGACTCCCCGCACCTCGGCCCCGATCGTCCGCCCCAGGGGCACGAGCTCGAAGCGTTCGTACGGGCGCTCCTGCCACCCCTCGGGGAGGCGCCGCAGCGTACGCGGCCCTTCGTACATTCCGTCCGGTGGCGTCTGCGCCTCGCGCAGGGTGGAGGGCTTGGTGTCGATGACCGTCATGAAGGCACTCCTCGTGTGAGCAGGCAGGGGTGAACCGGCGGCGGGAACGGCCGGCTGAGAGGTGTGGTCGCGCCGTGCGCGGGAGGGATTCGGCGGGGAACGGCGGTGGCTCAATGGAGCGGGAGAAGGGCCGGGCAGCGCCTCCGGCGGCAGCACAGCTATCGGCCGGAGCGCTCGCAGCCGGTCCGGTCCGGGACGCGCAGAGGCCCCGACGCGACGAAGCAGTGCCTGGTCATGCCGCGATTCTGCGGCCGCTGTCGCGCCCCTGTCAATGACAGCCAGTTGAGTGCCGGCGACAGTCGGTGGAGATGCCGACGACAGCCGGGTTGATGGGAAGCCATGATGCCCTCATTCTGGGGCGTATGGAGCATGTCGCCGCTTCGGCGATCCTTGATGCACAGGGCACGGTGACGGGGTGGAGCGAGGGTGCCCGGAGGCTGACGGGATACGCGTCCGGAGAGGCCGTGGGCCGGGCGGCGGGGGAGCTGCTCGCCGAGGACGTGCCGTCCGGGATCGTCACCGCGCTGACAGGCACCGTCGTGCTGCGGCACCGGGACGGATCCCACCTCGCGCTGGCCCTGAGGGCGAGCCCACTGCTGGGCGCGGACGGTGAAGCGGCCGGATTCGCGGTCACCGCCGAGCGGTCCGACGGGGAAGGGCCCAGTCTGGCGGCGCAGGCCTTCGAGCAGGCGTCCATGTCGATGTCGGTCTTCGACACCCGGCAGCACTACCTGCGGCTCAACGATGTGGCCTGCCAGGTGATGGGTGTCCCGGAGGACACCCTGGTCGGCCGGTACTTCCCGGACACAGTGGAGGACGCCGAGCACAGCCGGGGCTTTCTGCAGCATCTGCGCCAGGTCGCCGACACCGGCGAACCCGTCCACTACGAGAGCTTCACCCGCTCACCCTCCGGCACCCGGTACCACGCCTGGAACCTCGAGATGTGGCCGGTACGGGACCCCTCGGGCGAGCTGGTCGGGACCGCCCTGGCGGCGTTCGACAGCAGCGAGCAGCACTGGGCCCGGCAGCGGCTGGCCCTGCTGAACGAGGCCGCCGCCTCCATCGGCACCACCCTGGACGTGGTGCGCACCGCCGAGGAACTGGTGGAGCTCGTGGTGCCGCGCTTCGCCGACTTCGCCAGCGTGGACCTGCTCGACTGGGTCCTCGGAGCGGATGAACTGCCGGCCCCACAGCGCACCGATGTGGTGCTGCGTCGGGTCGCACACCGGTCCGTCACCACGGGCACGCCGGAGGCGGCCGTCGAGCTGGGCGAGGCGGACACCTATCCGTCGTTCTCCCCGCCCGCGCGAGCGCTGCTGGACGGACAGACGGTGCTCAGCGGGGCCGGGGAGGCGGACTTCGACCGGTGGCTGAGCGGCCATGAGGTGCGTGACGCCAAGGACCGTGAGTACGGCGTGCGGGTCCACTCGCTGCTCGCGGTGCCGTTGCGGGCCCGTGGCACGACACTGGGCGTCGCGGTCTTCGTGCGGGCCGCCAATCCGGACGCGTACGCCGGTGACGATGTCGTTCTGTCCGAGGAGCTGGCGAGCCGGGCCGCCGTCTGTGTGGACAACGCTCGCCGGTTCGCCCTTGAGCGGTCGACCGCGCTGGCCCTCCAGCACAGCCTGCTGCCACGGGGGCTGCCCGGGCAGGCGGCCGTGGAGGTGGCCCACCGCTACCTGCCGAGCGGGGCGGCGGCCGGTATCGGCGGCGACTGGTTCGATGTGATCCCGCTGTCCGGCAGCCGGGTCGCCCTGGTCGTCGGTGACGTGGTCGGGCACGGCATCCAGTCGTCCGCGACCATGGGGCGCCTGCGTACGGCCGTACGGACCCTCGCCGACGTGGATCTGCCGCCGGACGAACTCCTCACCCACCTCGACGACTTGGTGACGCACCTGGCGACGGACGAGAGCACCACCGACGACGTCGCGGAACTGGGGGCGACCTGTCTGTACACGGTCTACGACCCCGTCTCCCGCCGGCTGACCGTGGCCGGTGCCGGGCATCCGCCACCGGCCGTCCTCCTGCCCGACGGCACCACACAGCTAGTCGAGATGTCCGCCGGGCCGCCGCTCGGCGTGGGCGGCCTGCCCTTCGAGGCGACCGAACTGGAGCTGCCCGAGGGCTCGTTGATCGCCCTCTACACGGACGGGCTGATCGAGGGGCGTGATCGCGACCTCGACCGCGGCATCGCCGACCTGTGCCGTGCGCTGACCGTGCCCGCCGATTCGCTGGACGCCCTGTGCGACGCGGTGCTGAAGTCCGTACTCCCGCCGCAGCCCGTCGACGACGTGGCCCTGCTGCTGGCCCGCACCCGTGCCCTGGGCGCCGACCAGGTGGCCACCTGGGACATCCCGCCGGACACCGAGATCGTGGCCGCCACCCGGCGGTACGCCACCGAGCAGCTCACCGCCTGGGGCCTGGACGAGACCGCCTTCGTCACCGAACTGGTCGTCAGCGAACTGGTCACCAACGCGATCCGGTACGGCGAACCGCCCATCCGGCTGCGGCTGATCCGTGACCGCGCGCTGATCTGCGAGGTCTCCGACGGCAGCTCCACCTCACCGCATCTGCGCCGGGCGCAGGTCTACGACGAGGGTGGTCGCGGTCTGCTGCTCGTCGCCCAGCTCACCCAGCGCTGGGGCAGCCGGCAGACCGTCAACGGCAAGACGATCTGGGCGCAGCAGCCGCTGCCGCCGGGCTGACTCGCTCGCCTCGGCGAACCGGGGGCGTGCTGTACTGGGCCGCGTGAATTCGCATTGCTGTGCACCCGGCCGGTCCTCGGAAGCGGCGCCTGCCGCGTCCGAGCCGCCGCCCGTTCCCGGCAGCGGCACGGCGCTTTCCGGCACCAAGGTGGCGCTGCCCGGCGGCACCTTCCGTATGGGCGGCGAGGACGCGGACGCCAACCCCGGTGACGGTGAGGGCCCGGTCCGCGAGGTCACCGTCGGGCCGTTCGAGATCGACACCCGCTGCGTCACCAACGAACGCTTCGCCGCGTTCGTGGACGCGACCGGCTACCGCACCGACGCCGAACGGTTCGGCTGGTCGTACGTCTTCGCCAAGTTCGTGCCGGGGGAGTTGCGCAAGGTGTCACCGCGGCCGGAGGGCACGCCGTGGTGGTGCGGGGTGGAGGGCGCGTACTGGGCGGCGCCGGAAGGACCCGGCAGCGACCTCGACGACCGCGGGGACCATCCGGTCGTCCATGTCTCCTGGGGCGACGCGCTCGCCTTCTGCCGGTGGGAGGGCTCCCGGCTGCCCACCGAGGCCGAATGGGAGTACGCGGCCCGCGGCGGCCTCGACCAGAAGCGCTTCCCCTGGGGAGACGAGCTCACGCCCGGCGGCGAGCACCGCTGCAACATCTGGCAGGGCCGCTTCCCGTTCCGCAACACCGCAGAGGACGGCTACCTCGGCACCGCTCCCGTCGACGCCTTCCCGCCCAACGGGTTCGGCCTGTTCAACACCTCCGGCAACGTCTGGGAGTGGTGCGCCGACTGGTGGTCCACCGACCACGGCACCGGGCCCCACACCGACCCCACGGGACCGGAGCAGGGCACGGCCCGCGTGATGCGCGGCGGCTCCTACCTGTGCCACGACTCCTACTGCAACCGCTACCGCGTCGCCGCGCGCACCAGCAACACCCCGGACAGTTCGGTGGGCAACTTGGGCTTCCGCTGCGTATGGGACCGGTCGAAGGACTGACTCAGCCCTTGACGGCCGAGCTGGCGACGCCCTGGACGAACCACCGCTGGAAGAACACGAAGACGACCAGCACGGGCAGGACCAGGAGCACACCGAAGGCGAGGATCTGGCCCCAGTCCGGGGGCAGTTGGGCCTGGAAGACGCTCATCTCCAGCGGCAGTGGGCGCACCTCCGGATCGGAGACCATCAGGACCGGCCAGAGGAACGAGCCCCACTGGATCAGGAACGTCAGGATCGCTACGGAGGCGAAAGCCGGCTTCGACATCGGGACGATGATGGCGAAGAAAGTGCGCCAGGGGCCCGCGCCGTCGATGCGGGCGGCTTCCTCGATGCTCGGCGGGATCGTGCGGAAGAACGTGTGGAACTGGTAGACCGAGAAGGCGTTGGCGATGAACGGGAGCGCCAGGATGGGCAGCGTGTTGCGCTGGTCGTTGAACATGTAGAAGAGCGGGACCGCCACCGACTCGAACGGGATCAGCATCAGCAGCAGGATGAGGGTGAAGACGGCGTTCTGACCGCGCCACTTCAACCGTGAAAGCCCGTACGCAGCCATCGAGTTGACGAAGAGACCGCCCGTCACCACCACGAACGCCACCAGCAGCGAGATGCCCATGAAGCGCCAGAAGTAGCCGGTGCTCTCGGAGTTGAGGCTGTCGAGGACGGCCGTGTAGTTGTCGAACGACAGGTTGGTGGGCAGGAAGCCCGACAGACCGTTCAGGACTTCGCCGGACGGCTTGAGGCTGCCGATCAGCAGGTAGATGGCGGGCAGCGCGAAGACGAACGCCAGGACGGACAGGACTGCGTAGTCGAGGAAGCGGCGCAGGGGCGTGCGGGTGAGGCCCGGGTTCATGCTCATGGATGCTCAGTCCTCGTTGTCGGGCCGGACGACGCGGCGCTGGATGAGGGACAGGAGGACGACGATCAGGAAGAAGACGACGGTGATCGCGGACGCCTGGCCGATGTTGTTCTGGTCGAAGGCGGTGGTGACGGCCTGGTACATCACGGTGCGGGCAGTTGAGCATGCCCTGATCGCTGCGGGCGAGGATGAGCCGCCAGATCACGGCGACCAGCGCCATCGGGAAGACGACCGGCATGAAGAACAGGGACCGGAACAGACCGATCGCCTTGAGCTTGCGGTTGAGGAGGATCGCCAGGCCAAGCGCCAGACCGGTCTGCACGGGTACGACGACCGCGGCGAAGGTCAGGTTGTTGAGCAGGGCTCGCAGGAACGGGCCGGACTGGTCGGGGTCGGTGAACAGCCGCCGGTAGTGCTCGATCCCGAACCAGGTCGGTTCCAGCGGGGAGCCGAGGCGGACGTTGTAGAAGGAGAGGACGACGGCGTAGCCGAACGGGATACCGACGAAGGCGATGAGTCCGACGACGGCGGGTGTGGACATGAGCAGTCCGTGCAACCAGTCGCGGTTCTTGCGCACAGAACGCGCCGGTCGCGCGGGTTCGACGGAGGTCACGGGTGGGGCCTGCTCCCGGGCATGGGGCGCGGCGTGCGCGGGTTCGACGGATTTCACGGTGGGTCCTGTTCCTGGCGGGGCGGGCGCGGTGTGCGCGGCCCGCCCCGGCCGATGGGTCCTACGGGATCTCGTAGCCGGCGTTGTCGGAGAAGTCCTGGTCGATGGCCTTGGCGGCCTTGGACAGGGCGTCCTTCGGGTCGGCGCCGCTGTAGACCGAGTTGAGGGCCTCGGCGAACTTCGCGGTGACCGTGGGGTATCCGGCGGTCAGCGGGCGGGTCACGGCGACGCAGGACTTGGCGATGTCGGTGTCGCCGCAGGGCTTGGCGAGCTGGTCGGAGAACAGCTGGAGCGGGCCGCCCTGCTTGTAGAGGTCGCTCGCGGCGAGCGCGGACTTGGTGGCGGGCGGGGCGCCGTTGGCCGTCGTCATCGCGGCGACGTTCTCGTCGTTCAGGAGAGTGTCCAGGAACGTGCCGGCGGCCTTGGCGTTCTTGGAGTCGGCGCCGATGCCCCAGGCCCAGGAGCCCTGCCCGGTCTTGGGGCCGTTGCCGAAGTCGGGCAGCGGCAGGACGACGAGGTCGTCACCGAGGGCCTCGCTGTACGCGGGGTACATCCAGTGGCCGACCCAGCTGAGCGGGACGCGGCTCTTGGCGAAGGCGTTGCCGTCGGTGTTGGGGTCGACGTCGGACTTCCAGGACTGGAAGGTCTTCAGTGCCGACACGGTTTCCGGCGAGTCGAGTACGCCTTCCGCCTTGCCGTCCTTGAGGAGGGAACCGCCGGCCGACCAGACGATGGGGGAGAAGCCGTAGGTGCCCCACTCGGTGGTGAGCCCGTTGTTCTCCTGGATGTCGAGGACCTTGCCGTCGGAGTCCTTGGCCTTCAGGGCCTTGAGCGCGGCGGTGAACTCGTCCGCCGTCCAGGCGTCGTCCACGCTCGTCGGGTACTTCACGCCGGCCGCGTCCAGCAGCTTCTTGTTGCCGTAGATGCCCAGGCCCGAGTCATACTGGCCCAGACCGTAGTGCTTGCCGTCGATCTCGCCCTGCGCCTTGATGGCGTCGGTGGCGTTGCTGAGGGTCTTGGCGGAGACGTAGTCGTCGATCGGGGCGAGCTTCTGGTTGAAGACGAAGTTCGCCATCGTCGGGCCGTCGAACTCCATCACGTCCGGCAGCTCCGAGGCGTCCGTCGTCGTGATGGTCTTGGTGTAGTCGTTGCCGGGGATCAGCTTCAGGTCGACCTTGATGTCCTTCTGCGAGGAGTTGAAGGACTTCACCGCGTTCTGTATCGCGGTGTCCTCGCTCTTCTGACCCTGGTGGGCCCAGACGCTGATGGTGCCCTTGCCGCTGCCCGCCTCCGCGGAGGTGTCGGTGCTGCCACCCCCGCCACAGGCGGCCAGCGCCGCCAGGGGCAGGACGAGAGCCAGGCCCGTACTGGCTGTGCGGCGGACTTTTCTGCTGGTCGAACTCATGGGCTGTGCCTTCCGTGCTGTGGCGAGGGTTTGCCGTGCTGACGTGCTGTCTGGGCGTGGGGAGTGGGGCTCGAGGGGCGGGTTACTGCGGTCCGCGCGGTCGGGGAGGGGCGGTCGTCTCGCGCAGGACGAGACGGATGGGCATCTGCACCTGCTCCGTGGGTGGTTCGGCGCCGGGTTCATCCAGCTGACGCAGCAGCAGCCTGGCCGCCTCGGCGCCCTGGTCGGCGACCGGCTGGGCGACGGTGGTCAGGCCGACCACGTCGGCGAGTTCGTGGTCGTCGAAGCCGACGACCGACACGTCCTCCGGGACCCTGAGCCGATGGCGGCGCAGGGCGCGCAGGGCGCCCATCGCCATCTCGTCGGACTGCGCGTACACGGCGGTCGGCGGGCGGGAGGCGGCCAGCAGTTCGGTCATGGCCCGCTCACCGCCCTCGACGGTGTAGTCGCCGTCCGCCTCCAACGCCGGATCGTGCTCGATTCCGGCGTCGGCCAGGACGTCCAGGTAGGCGTTGCGCCGCTCGATGGGGGTGGTCCAGTGCAGCGGCCCGCTGGCTCCGCTGATCATGCCGATGCGGCGGTGACCGAGGTTCACCAGATGCCGTACGGCGCTCTCGGTGCCGGCCCGGTCGTCGATGCCGACGACGGTGAAGCCGGGCCGGGCGCCGCCGACCGTGGTGGCCAGCGGCACCCCCAGCGAGCGCAGTGCGGCCGACTCCTCCTCGTCCGGGATGAGCAGCGAGAGCACCGCGTCCACCCGCTTGCGCACCGGCAGCCTGGTGAAGAAACGCTTGCGTATCTCCGGCGAGCCCAGGTTGTACAGCAGCACGTCGTACCCGGCGGCGCTGAACACGCGCTCGGCGGCGTCCAGCACGGTGCCGAAGAACCAGCGGCCCACGTACGGAACCAGGACACCGATGGTGTACGTACGACCGCTGGCCAGGCTGGCGGCGGAGCGGGACGCGGTGTAGCCGAGCTGGGCGGCGACGGCCGTGATCTTGTCCCGCACCTCGTCGGAGACGCCCGGCCGGCCGCGCAGGGCGCGGGACACGGTGGACGCTGAGACGCCGGCGGCGCGGGCGACGTCGTTGATGCTGGCCGTCACGGCGCAGTTCCTCCCGTTGATTTCACGTCGGTGTGATGTGGGGGTGACGAGACCGTAAACCCGGCCTCCTTGTTGCGCAAGCGTTTGCGTTCAGATTTACTTGGGCCGATTCCAAACTGAGTCCCTTTTAACTTGATGGTCAGCGCACGCGTTTGGGCGCTGTGAGCCGACAGGAACTGCGCATGCGATACGCCCCACCAGGCCTCTGCGTGAACGACTTCGCCCTGCTCCGGGACGAGGACGGCACCTACTCGGTGTTGCACCTTCAGGGGCCCTGGACGGCCGAATTCGATCACCTGCGGATGGAGACCTCGTACGGCCGGGCGACTTCCACCGACCTGGTCCACTGGCAGCCGCAGGGACCCGCCTTCGGCAACGGGCTGCCCGGCCGCTTCGACGCGCAGGCGGTGTGGACGATGCATCCGTTCCGGTACGGCGACGGAATGGCGATGTTCTACACCGGGGTGAGCGGGCTGACTTCGGCCGGCTGGCCGCTCCAGGCGGTCGGTCTCGCATACTCCGACCGCACTGACGGCACCGGTTGGCGGCGCCACGGAACCGGACCGGTCGTCGAGGCGGACCCGCGCTGGTACCGCACCGGCGAGCAGATGGGCTGGCGCGACCCCTTCGTCGTACGCGACGACGAGGGCGACGGCTGGGTCATGGCCGTCTGCGCGAGCGACGCCTCCCTCCCGGTGGAGGTCAGCGGCTGCGTGGCCCTGGCCACCTCCGACGACCTGGAGCACTGGACCGTCCACCCGCCGCTCGTCTCACCCGGCGACGTCAACGAGTTGGAGTGCCCGGTCCTGGAACGCCTCGACGACGGCAGCTGGCTGCTGCTCGGCTCCATCGGCTCCACCCGGGGCTTCGAGGCGTGGACCGCCCCGGCCCTGCGGGGACCCTGGACCCGCCGCGGCCCGCTCGGCCCGACCGGCTCGTACGCCCCTCGCGTCATCGCCGCGCCGGACGGCTCCCGCGTCGTCCTGCACACCACACCGCGCCAGGTCGGCCTCAGCGATGCCGGGGAGCACTGCCGCGGCATGCTCGCCCAGCCCAAGTCCCTTGTAGTGCAAGGCGATTCAGCGCCTCGTCTGGAATGGTGGCCCGGCCTGAACGCCTGGCTCGGCGAGGAGACCGACCGGCCCACCCTGCACGCGGTCGGCGACATCGGCATCACCGGGCCCGTCGAGATCACCCTGCGCACCGACGCCGCGGACGATGGCCGAGCCGCTCTCGCCGTGGGCTGCGACGGCAAGAACCTCTGGATCACCGGCCCCGACGGCACCCGGCTCGGCGAGACCATCCTGAGCGAACCCGCGGCCTCGCTGCGCATCCTCACCATCGGCGAGTACGTCGAGGTCTACGCCGACGGAGTCTTCGCCCTGACCACCCTGTGCTACACCGGGCACCCCACCCCGTGGACGGCCGTCACCGAAGGACGCGAACGCACCGTCCCCGTCCGCCCGATCCGGCTGCCCGACCCCAACCGCGACGACGCCTCGGCGATCTGGCCCGGGCCCGTACCCCGGTGACGTGCGGGGCTCTGCCCTGCGATCGAGCCCTGGGCTTCGCATGTCCGTGCCGCGGCGGCCCGGACACCAGCGAAAGTTTCGAGTAGCGCAGCTCACGCGAAAGAAGCGTTGACCCCGATAGCAACCGGTTCCTAGATTAGGTGCGTCTCAACTCGGCGTAAGCGGTGGACGGCGGGACCGTCATCGCTCACGTCGATCACGGCTACCGCGATCTTTTGAGCGTCACCGAACTGCCCCGCGCGGCGGGGGCTCCCGAGGTCCCCGCCGCGCGGTGGCGTCCATGCCGCCCCTGGTCCAGCCGCCTCTGAGACACCTGAGTCATCTGCTGAAAGGACCGGCATGACCTCGGGCCACCTCCGCAACCCCGTGCTGCCCGGCTTCCACCCGGACCCGAGCATCCTGCGCGTCGGTGCGGACTACTACATCGCCACGTCGACCTTCGAGTGGTACCCGGGTGTGCCCCTGCACCGCTCGACGGATCTCGTCCACTGGGAGCCGGCCGGTCACATCCTGGACCGGCCAGAGCTCCTCGACCTGCGCGGAGTCGCCGACTCGGCCGGTGTCTGGGCGCCCTCACTGTCGTACCACGAAGGGCAGTTCTGGCTCGTCCACACGATCGTCCGCACCATCGGGAGCCCTTACAAGGACGTCGACAACTACCTGATCACGGCCCCGTCGATCGAGGGCCCGTGGTCGGAGCCGGTGTTCCTGAACTCCTCCGGCTTCGACCCGTCCTTCTTCCACGACGAGGACGGCCGCAGCTGGCTGCTGAACATGCAGTGGGACCCGCGCGAAGGGCACCCGTCCTTCGCCGGGATCCTGCTCCAGGAGTACGACGCCGACAAGCAGGCCCTGATCGGCGAGCCCCGCACGATCCTCACGCACGA
Organism: Streptomyces yerevanensis; assembly: GCF_000716805.1. Lineage (NCBI taxonomy): Bacteria > Bacillati > Actinomycetota > Actinomycetes > Kitasatosporales > Streptomycetaceae > Streptomyces > Streptomyces yerevanensis. The sequence continues at coordinate 88,063 of NZ_JNWJ01000036.1, forward strand.
CGAGCTGATCGAGGGCCCCAACGTCTACTTCCGGGACGGCTGGTACCACCTGATGCTCGCCGAGGGCGGCACCGGCTGGAACCACGGCATCCTGATGGCCCGCTCACGCGAGTTGACAGGACCGTACGAACTCGACCCGCTCGGCTCGCTGTTGACCACCCGGGACGCCCCGGACTGGCCGCTGCAGAAGGCCGGTCACGGCGAGCTGGTCGAGACGCCGGCGGGGGAGTGGTACCTCGTCCACCTGGCCTCCCGGCCCGTAAAGACGCCCGACGGGCCGCGCTGCGTTCTCGGCCGGGAAACCTGCCTGCAGCGCGTGACCTGGACGGACGACGGCTGGCTGCGGCTGGCCGATGGGGGCCGACGGCCGAGTCTGGAGGTTCTGGCACCCACGGGGGTGGAGCCGGGACCGCCGGGCCCGGTCGCCGGACCCCCCGCACGCGACGACTTCGACTCGCCTTCCCTCGGCGGGCATTGGAGTACGCTGCGGGCGCCCGCGACCTCCGAGTGGCTGACGCTCGGCGAACGCCCAGGACATCTGCGGCTGCGCGGCCGGCAGAGTCCGCACTCGCTCTACGACCAGAGCCTGCTCGCGCGGCGGCTCACCTCGGTGCGGTGCGAGGTGACGACGGTCGTCGACTTCCGTCCCTCCCACTTCAGCCAGCTCGCGGGCCTCATCTGCTGGTACGACACGTCGACGCACTACTACCTGCGCCTCACCCATACCGAGGGCAGGGGACGGGTCCTGGGCGTGATCCTCACCGACGACGGGGCGTACCGGGAACTCCCGGAGTCCGAACTCGACGTCGACGACTGGCCGTTGACGTACCTGAGGGCCCGCTTCGACGGCCCGGAACTGCGCTTCTTCGCCTCCCCTGACGGGACGGACTGGCAGGCCGTGGGCCCGGTCCTGGACGCGAGCAAGCTCTCCGACGACTACGGGAACCGGTTGCGGTTCACCGGTGCGTTTGTCGGGATCTGCGCGCAGGATCTGGGCGGAACGCGCGCTCCGGCCGACTTCGACTGGTTCGAGGTGCGGGATCTCGACGGCGGGGACGGCGGGCAGGAGTAGGGGTTCTTCGCCGGCAGTGCCCGGCGAACGCCTCGGCGGTCAGCGACGAAGTCACGTCGCTGACCGCCGAGTTGCGTTCCAAGGGCTTGGTTACTTGAGTGCGCCCAGGGTGACGCCGCTCCGCCAGTAGCGGCGCATCGCGACCATCATGATCGCCATCGGGATGATGGACAGCAGCGCGCCGGTCAGGACGAGGCTGGTCACGTCGATGCCCGATTCCAGGCGCTTGCCGGACCAGTTGTACAGACCCAGGTTGAGCGTCCAGTTCTCCTCGCCGCGCAGCACGGTCAGCGGGAGGAAGAAGGCGTTCCAGGTGTTGACGAAGGCGAGCAGGAACACCGTCGCGCCGCCCGTGGTCATCATCCGCAGCACGATGCTGAAGAAGATCCGCAGCTCACCGGCGCCGTCGATCCGGGCCGCCTCAAGCAGCTCGAACGGGATCGTGGCCTCCGTGTAGACCTTGGCCAGGTACACGCTGAACGGGTTGATCAGGCAGGGGATCAGCATCGCCCAGGGGGTGTCGACCAGGCCGATCTCCGAGAACATCAGGTACAGCGGCAGGGTGAGCAGCGCGATCGGGATGAGGAAGGAGCCCACCACGGTCGCGAACACCACGCCCCGCCCGGGGAAGTCGAAGCGGGCAAGGCCGTAGCCCGTGAGGAGGGCGATGAGGGTGCCGCCGAGGGAGCCGACTCCCGCGTACAGGAACGAGTTGGCGGTCCAGCGCAGGAAGATGCCGTCCTCGTACGTGAAGACCTGCTGCAGGTTCTCCCACAGGTGGAAGCCGGAGAACCACAACCCGTTGCTCTGGTACAGCCCCACGCGGTCTTTGGTCGCGGCGATGATCAGCCAGTACACCGGGAACAGGCTGTAGGCGCTGGCCAGGACCAGACCGACGAGGATGAACCGCTGCCCGCCCCGTGACCGGGCAGCGGGATCCGGGCGGGTGCGCCGGCGGACGCCGCTGCCTCCGCGGGGCGGCACGGCGGCGGTCTCCGCACCGTTTCCCGTGTCGTTTTCCTTACGGTCTTTCGTCAGTGCCATCAGTCCGCCTCCCTCGAGGTCAGCCGGTAGAAGAGGAAGGACGCGACGCCGAGGAACAGGGCGAGCAGCACCGACAGGGCCGCGGCGTAGTTGTAGTTGCCGGCGTTGAACGCCTGGTTGTAGATGATCATGATCGGGGCGAAGTCGTCGCTGACCGTCTGCGGGGTCACGTTCCTGAACAGCGCGGGCTCGTTGAAGATCTGCAGCATCTGGATGATCGACAGCAGAGCGGTCAGGACGAGCGCGCCGCGCACGAACGGGATCTTGATGCTCCGCGCGATCCGCAGCTCGGAGGCGCCGTCAAGGCGTGCGGCTTCGAACAGCTCGCGGGGGACGGACTGGAGCGCCGAGTAGATGATCACCATGTTGTAGCCGATACCGTGCCAGGTCAGCAGGTTGCCGATGGCCGGCCACACCATCGAGGGCGCGAAGAAGTTCCAGTCGAAGCCGAACAGCTCGCCGAGCGGTGTCAGCGGGCCCACCGCGGGGCTGTACAGGTTGACCCACACGATGGCCGCGACGACGCCGGGGATCATGTACGGAACCAGCAGCAGGATCCGGAACCGGCCGGCCACCTTCGAGGTGACCGCGTCCAGCAAGAGCGCCAGGAACAGGCTGACCAGCAGCATGAACGGGATCTGGACGCAGGCGAACAGCACCACCCTGAGGATGGACGTCATGAACGCCGAGTCGGTCAGGCCCTGCTGGTAGTTCTCCAGGCCGACGAACTCCCTGGTCGCGCCGCCGAGACCGAGTCCGGACTGCTTCTGCAGATACAGCGACTGGTAGACCGCGTAGCCGATCGGAAGCAGATAGAGGAAGACGAAGCCGAGCTGGAAGGGCACCGTGAAGGCGGCACCCTTCCAGCGCAGTGAGCGAATCATGGAGTGTGCCTCAGCCCTTGACGCTGATGCCGCGCTGCTTCAGGTCGTTGACCGTCCACTCCTGCATGTGCGCGAGCAGGTCGGTGACCTTCTGCTTCTTGCTGACGACCGCGGCCCACTCGTCCTGCATCTCCGTGAACATCGCGGTCCAGTTCGGGCCGAAGGTCCAGTCGGTGTTGACGGTGCCCAGGCTGTCCGTGACGATCTTCTTGGCCGGCTCGTAGTTCTTGCCGAGCAGCTTCTCGGAGATCGCCTCGGAGACGTACGCCTCGCTGTCGGCCAGTGCCGGCATCACACCGCTGCCGGTCTCCGGGCTCGCCATGGTCTTGACCGCGCCGGGGTCGGTGGACATCCACAGCGCCGCCTCGGCGGCCTGCTCCTTGTTCTTGCACTGCTCGGACACCAGCGTCAGGTTGCCGCTCTGGTTGGTGCCCGCAGGCGTCTTGGGCGCCTCGCCCTTGAAGGTCGGCCAGGGGGACAGCGCCCAGTCGCCGAAGGACTTGGTGAAGTTCTGCACCATGCCGGACATCTGCCAGGTGGAGATCTGCCGGGTCGCGGTGCCGCCGTTGTCGTAGTTGCGCTGCACGGCCGCGTAGTCGGCGAAGGAGAGCTTGGAGTTCAGGTCGTTGTCGATGATCTGCTGGATCACGTCGGCGGCCTTCAGGGTGCCCTCGTCCTGGAAGTTCACCACCCAGGAGTCGCCCTCGACGGAGTACCACTGGGCTCCGGCCTGCATGGCGAGCACCTCCAGGGTGCTCGGGTCCTCACCGGCGTAGTTGGTGATCTTGATCTTGTGCTTCTTCAGCTCCTTGCCCGCGGCGATGAAGTCGTCCCAGGTCGCGGGGGCCTTGAGGCCGTACTTCTCGAAGAGGTCGGTGCGGTAGATGGTGAAGGCGGGCGCCGAAGCGGTGGGGACGCCGTAGACCTTGCCCTGTACCTGGCCGGTGGCCCACGAGCCGGGGTTGAACTTGTCCTTGTCGGCCTCGACGTACTCGGTGATGTCGGCGAGCGCGCCCTGGGAGACCCAGCTCGTCACGTACTCGCCGGTGTTCTGCATCATGCAGGGAGCGTTGCCGGCCTTGACGGCGTTGGTCAGCTGCTTCTGCATGGTCAGCTGGTCGGTGACCTTGGTGTACTTGAGCTGGACGTCCTTGTGGCTGGCGTTGAACGCCTTGACGACGGCCTCCTGGCCGTTGGCCCAGCCCCAGAAGTCGAGGGTGACCGGGCCGGAGGACTCGGCGGGCTCGTCGTCTCCGGAGCCGCCGCAGGCAGCGAGCAGACCTGTCAGGGCGAGGCCCGCGACAGCGGCGCGAGCGAACCTTCTCCGGGGGGTGGTGAAGTTCATCGTACGGTCATCCTTCGAGGCGTAGACGATCGCGGAAGAGGGGTGGCTCGGTGGGGCGACGGCGAGCGGGGAAGACGTCGGCTCGTGTCTCGGAAACCCTCTGCGGAAGCTGTAGAAAACGGTTGCTGTGAAACGTAGGTCGCCCGCTCTGATTCACGCAAGAGTCCGACGGCAAATTGTTAAGTTTGGTTGTCGGTGGCATTGCGTGCCATCGCTGTCGTGTCCCACCCGCGCACTGAAGCGAAAGCACAGGTCAGCGGGGTGGGAGTCGATTCCTGCGGCACTCTTGGAGCGCTGCAGGGCGTCTTCGAGCATCCTCGAAGACGTTTACGTAACAGCAATCATCCCGGCGCTTACGACTGCCGGGCTGGGGGCACTTCCCAGGCTCTTAAGACACCGGGGGAGACTGGACGGAGTGCCGTACGACGACGTGCGTGCCCAGCACCACATGGTCTCCGTCGCCGCCCTTGCGGCGGCCGGCACCGGTCTCGCGCCGGTTGGCCACCGCGCGCAGCGCGACGCGGCCCATCTCCTCGTACGGCACGTGAACGGTGGTCAGTTGGGGAGTGAGCTGAGAGGCCAGCGGGATGTCGTCGTAGCCGACGATCGACACGTCCTCGGGCACCCTGAGCCCTCCCGCGCGCAGGGCCTGCATGGCGCCCGCGGCGACCACGTCGGTCCCCGCGAGCACCGCCGTGAAGTCAAGGCCGAGGCGCAGGCTTTCCTCGACGGCGTCGTACCCGTGCTCGTAGTCGTACGGGCCGTGCAGCACCAGCTTCGGATCGAAGGGCACGCCGTACGCTTCGAAGGCCCGCCGGGCGCCGTTCAACCGGCCCTGGGCGGTGGTGAGTTCGGCGTGGCCCGGCAGCACCAGGACGCGGCGGTGACCGGCGGACAGGAGGTGGCTGGCCATGGCGTAGGCGCCGCCCTCGTTGTCGTAGTCGACGGTCGTCGCCGGTACGTCGCCCTCCAGCGGGGGCCTTCCCACCAGCACGAGGTGCGAGCCGGCCGCGTCCAGGGAACGGGCGAACCGGGCCATCCTCAGCTGGTACTCGTCGTAGTCGTACGCGCCGCCGAGCAGTATCACCGCGGCGACGCCCTGCTGGCGCATGAGGTTGACCAGCGCCAGTTCGCGTTCCGGGTCGTCTCCGGTCGTGCCGACCAGCGAGAGCCAGCCGCGCAACGAGGCGGCGCCCTCGACCCCCTTGGCCACGTGGGTGAAGGCGGCACCGGTGATGTTGTTGATGAGGATGGCCACCGTCGGCGTGCCGCCACCCGCGAGTGAGCGGGCGTGGGCGTTGGTGACGTAGTCCAGGTCCTGAACCACCTTCATCACCCGGCGGCGCAGTTCCTCCGACACCGGATAGTTGCCGGACAGGACGCGGGAGACGCTGGCGACCGAGACGCCCGCCTGTGCCGCCACGTCCCGGATGGTGGCCCGTCCGGAGTCACCCGACGCCGTGCGCTCACTCACCGTTGCGGCTCCTTCACCGTAGCGACTGCCCACCGGATGAGCCGGGACCCTGCCCCGGGCCGGTGCGGGAACCGTATCCCATTGTTTCTCCGGGGTGGTCGCGGGTGCGCGGGGCGGAGTTCAGGCGACATGGGCCAGGTCTGCATGACGTACCTCGTGGACCGGCGGCAGTCCTGCGGAAACGCGTTCCAGCTCATCGACGACGATGCCACCGAGGCGGGCCAGCTCGTTGCCGAGGGAGCCTGCGATGTGCGGCGTGAGGAAGACGTTGGGGAGCTTGTACAGCGGAGATCCGGCGGGCAGCGGTTCGGGCTCGGTGACGTCCAGTACGGCGCTGAGCCGGCCGCTGACCAACTCGTCGGACAGCGCGTCGGGGTCGACCAGGGCTCCGCGGGAGGTGTTGATCACCACTCCGCCGTCCCTGATGAGGGCGAGCTTGTCGCGGTCGAGCATGCGGTGGGTCTCGGGGATGTCGGGGGCGTGCAGGCTGACGATGTCGCTGCGTCTGAGCAGGTCCTCGAGCGACAGCAGTTCGGCGCCCAGCGCCGCTGCTTCCTCGGCGTCCGCGTAGGGGTCGTACAACGCGACGGAGAGGTCGAAGGGCCGCAGCAGTTCCAGCAGCCGGCGGCCCACGCGTGAGGCGCCGATGATCCCCACCCGGCGGCCGAGATTGCCCGTGGCCGCGGTCTCGGCGGTGGACGGGTAGGCGTGGGTGTCCCGGAAGCGCTCGCGGTACGCGAAGGTGTCCTTCCCGGCGAGCAGGATCATGCCGAGCGTGTACTCCGCGACCGGCAGCGCGTTGCCGGTCACCGCGCTGGAGACGCTGATCCCGCTTTTCCACAGAGCCTCGCCGACCAGCGAGCGGACCGAGCCCGCGGCGTGCAGGACGGTGCGCAGGTTTGGTGCCGCGGCGAGGACGTCCGCATCGAGGTGGGGGCAGCCCCAGCCGGTGATGAGCACCTCGGCCCGGGCCAGCGCCGGGGCGGCGTCGGGTGCGGTGAAGTCCTGTACGACGAGCGTGGTGTCGATCTCGGCGACCTGCTGGAGCCGTGCCATCAGCGGCGGAGGGAAGAGCAGGGGGAGGTGCACCGGATCCATGGCGAACACGGCCCTCGGCGGCTGGGCGCTGGTCATGACTCTCCTGAGGTGCTGGGAAACGTTTTCTGAAAGCGTCTTCTACCGTAAGTCTGACGTGAGGGGTGGTCAATGTGCTTGATGACCGCCGAGTATGGCGTTTCGCGAGGTGCTCGGCTGTTCTCGGGCACCTGAGGCAACGCAGCGGCAGGCGGCGGAGCAGCGGGTTCGGTGGTTCTGCCGTGCCAGAGGGGGCGGTTCGCCGGTCGCTGTCGATGGTGACGCGACCCTACATGTCGTCGTAATCGGTTACGGAATGTTTCGGCCAGTGGAGGGTGCTCCGCTCGGCCGGCCCGCTGTTGGGTGCCAGAGCCGTGTCGGCGCTCGCGACCTCCCGCGCGGCGAGGTCGCCAAGATTCACACTCACACGCCGTCGAAGGTGTGGTTCATCCCGGCCACGACCGCCGCACGCGGATTGACCGACAGCTGATCACCGGCGCGTCCGTCGAGATCAGCAATCGGTTTCCCCTTGGCTTTGGCGACCAGACCGCACGCCAGCAGCTCGTTGACGATGGCCGAGACCGTCGTACGGGACGCTCCCGCCGGCCGTGTCGACGCCGCACGACGCAGGGGGCCCTGATCGAGCAGCAAGGCCAGGAGCTGCTCCTGGTTGGTTCGCCGCAGACTCCGGAGCGACCCTCCGGCCGTCTGACTCATGTCGCCGAGGTTACCCAGTCTTTTCGAAAGTTCGTCAAGGCTCTTGACGCAGATTGCAGAGAGGAAGAAGCTCTGCCCACCCACTCATAGCAACCGGTTGTCGAAACCCGGTCGGCTCTCTGTCGGCTCCCGTCGGCTTGTCCAGTTCCCCAGCAAGAAGGTGAGGCGTACATGCACGCACACCCCGGTGCTCCTCCCAGCCGCCGTCGGTTCCTCGCACTTTCGGCGGGTGGTGCCGCGGCCGGAGCGGCGGCCCTCAGCGGCTGCGCGCTGTCGACCGCGGGCGCCGCGAGCGGCGGCGGGAGCGGCGAGAGCATCACGATGATGGTCAAACTCGACGACATCTCCCCGGAGCTGATCCAGCAGGCCCAGAAGGAACTCGGCATCAGGATCACCGTGGTGCAGGACGACATCACCCGGCTGATCGCGATGCTCACCAACGGCAACCCGCCGGACCTGGTCCGCGGCCTCGGCGCCATGGACGCGCCGTACTTCGCCGCCCGGGGTGTGGCCGAGGACCTGGACCCGTACTTCGCCAAGTCGACCATCCTCAAGACGGACGACCTGGACCCGGCCAACGACGTGTGGCGCTTCGACGGCACGACCCAGGGCAAGGGCCCCCGCTACGGCATGGCGAAGGACTTCTCCCAGGACGCGATGTTCTGGTACAACACCGCGCTCTTCGACAAGGCGGGCGTCGACTACCCATCCGACACCGAGTCGATCACCTACGAGGAGTGGCTGGAGAACGCCAAGCGGCTGGTCCAGCGCAAGAACGGCCAGACCACCGTGTACGGAGGCAGCTACAACGGTGTGAACCTCACCATCCTCCTGACGAACCTGACGGCCGCCGCCGGAGGCAGCCTGTTCTCCGATGACTTCAGCCGGGTCGACTTCACCAGCCCCGAGGCCCGCAAGGCCCTGACCTGGTACGTCGAGTACGCCAAGACCAAGACCGGGCCGAGCCTCATCCAGCCCAACCCCGACACCTGGGACGGTCCCACCTACGTCGCGAACCGCATGGCCATGTCCGGCAACGGCTACTGGCTCGGCGGCATGATCAACGCAGACCCGAAGATCGCGAAGATCTCCCGCCTCGCCCCCGCACCCGTCTTCGAGGGCGGCCCACGGCTCAGCTCCTGCCAGGCCGGCACCGGCATGTGGATGCCGAAGAAGGCACGGAACAAGGATGCGGCCTGGCGGGTCTTCGAGTGGTTCTTCGGTGAGGCGCCGGCCAAGGGGCGCGCGGAGGGCGGCTGGGGGATACCGACGCTCAAGTCGCTGCGCCCGCTGATGCCGCAGAAGGAGGACTACCAGAAGCGGGTCTTCAAGGTGCAGGAGGCCGAGTTGAAGCACTTCTCGGTGACCCCCTTCACCCCTTACGCCAAGTGGGACGGCATGGAAGCCCTCATCAACCAGGTCATGCCGGCCGCGATGAACGGCCAGATCTCCGTCGACACCCTCGCGGGACGCCTCAACTCGGCCCTCAACGAGCAGCTGAAGCGCGGTAAGGAGCAGGTGGGATGACAGTCGGCCAGATCTCCGAGGTCGCCGAGCGGCCACGGGCCGTCGCAGGCACCGGCGCCGTACGCTCCGGCGGCGGGTCCCGGACCTCCATGACCGCTCGCCGGCACCGGGCGTTCTACATGTTCACCTCGCCCTGGATCATCGGCTTCCTGCTGCTGACCATCGGCCCGATGGCGTACGCGCTGTGGCTGAGCTTCACCACCTTCGACGGCATCTCGCCCAACTGGCGCTACGTCGGACTCGGCAACTACCAGGAGCTGCTCTCGGACCCGGTGACCTGGGACGCCCTGGGGCGTGCCGGTCTGTTCGCGATCACCTCGGTACCCCTGTCGATCATCGCGGGCATGATGCTCGCGGTCCTGGTCAACCGGCCGCTCAAGGCGCGCGGCCTGTGGCGCACCCTGCTCTACCTGCCTGCCGTGGTGCCGCCGGTGGGTGCGGGCCTCATCTTCAAGCAGCTCTTCAACCGGGACTCCGGCGCCACCAACGGTGTCCTCAACATCTTCGGCATCGACGCCATCGCCTGGCTCGACGACCCGTACGCCCGCTACGTGATCCTGATGACGGTGCTGTGGGCGGCCGGAAACATCATGATCATCTCGCTGGCCGGGCTCCAGGACGTACCCCGCGAACTCCACGAGGCGGCCCGGATCGACGGCGCGAGCGCCTGGCGGACCTTCCGCAGCGTCACTGTGCCGCTGCTCTCGCCGGTCCTGCTCTTCCAGGCCGTGACCGGGATGATCGCCTCGGTGCAGACCATCATGCCGATGCTGCTCGCCGCCAACGCCACCCCGGCGGGAGTCACTTCGATCCCGCAGTCCAACTACATGTACATGATGCACGTGTTCGCGCAGTACTTCGCGCTCGGCCGCTACGGCTACGCCTCCGCGCTCCTGTGGGTGCTCTTCGTCCTGATCCTCATCGCGACCGGCCTGATCTTCAAGTTCACGTCCGGTGTGGTGTTCTACAACGTCGACCCGGAGGCGAAGAAGTGACCGCCACCACCGTGCCCCCCAAGGCCCCGCGGACCTCCATGGAACCCAAGACCCCCGATTCCGGGGGCCGGGTGCGAGTACGCAAGTCCCGCCTCGTCCTCTACACCGTGCTCGTCGTGATCACCGGCCTGATGCTCGGCCCCTTCGGCTGGCTGATCCTCACCGGTCTGAAGACGACGCCCGAACTGGCGGCCTCCCCGGTGCGCTGGCTGCCCGAGAACTTCCAGTGGCACAACTTCGCCGATGCCTTCACCGCCATCGACTTCCTCGGGTACTCCCGCAACTCCCTCATCATCTCCCTGATCTACGCCACCCTGGTCACCCTGAGCTCCGCCTGGGTCGGCTTCGGCTTCGCCCGCCTGAGCGCCCCCGGCAAGAAGGTCCTGTTCGGTGTGCTGCTCGGTTCGATGATGCTGCCGCAGATGATCACGCTCTTCCCGACGTACCTCATCTTCGCGAAGGTCGGCATGGTCGACACCTACTGGCCGTGGGTGCTGTGGGGGCTGTCGGCCGCCCCGTATCTGGTCTTCCTCTTCCGGCAGTTCTTCGCCGGGATGCCGCGGGAGCTGGAGGAGGCCGCGATCATCGACGGCGTCGGCTACGCCGGAATCTTCTGGCGGATCTTCCTGCCGCAGTCCTGGCCGGTCCTGTCCGCGAGCTTCGTGATCGCCTTCACCTGGACCTGGGGCGACTTCATCGCCCCGATGCTGCTCCTGTCCAGCGACAAGACCACGCTCTCCGTCGCCATCATGACCTCCTATGTCACGGACGGCGGGCTGCCCGTCAACAACCTCCTTGCCGCGGGCTCCGTGATGTACGTCGTCCCCATCCTGCTGATCTTCCTCGTCGCCCAGCGCGGTTTCGTCGCCGGGATGTCCACGACCGGACTGAAGTAGTCCCTCTTACCGAACCTTTTGCAAGGAGTTACGCATGAACGCGCCCCTGTCACGCCGGACCACCCTCCAAGCCGCCGGTGTCATCGCTGCCGCCGGCCTGGCCGGCAGCATCGCGGGAACCGCACAGGCCGCCGCGGCGGAGGAGCCCGGCACCACCGGCGACAGCGTGGTCATCCACCCCGCGCTGCCGAAGGTGCCTGTCAACAACTCCTTCACCGTCAAGGTCCGGCCGCTGGGCGGCACCTGGCAGAAGCTCGGCGTCTACCTTGCCAAGCTCGCACTGATCGACGCGAACACCGGCAGCAACAGAGCCCAGAGTTCCTCCTGGGCCGCCTTCGACTTCTCCGGCACCGTCGAGGTCGAGGTCACGTACAACCCGGGCGGCGGCGAGAAGGTCCGCATCCGCCCGGACTCGTACGGCATCAAGCCCGAGGTGCTCGGCAGCACCGCGCGCTTCACCCTGGACCGGCCCCGCAACCTCGTCGTCCAGATCGACGACAAGATCTTCGACTGCCTGCACCTGTTCGCGAACCCGATCGAGCAGGACGTGCCCACCGAGGGCGACAAGAAGGTCATGTACTTCGGGCCCGGTCTGCACACCCACCCCGACCGGACGCTGAAGGTGCCCGACGGCACGACCGTCTACCTGGCCGCCGGCGCCGTCCTCACCTCGGCCGTGATCTTCGAGAACGTGGAGAACGCCCGACTGATCGGCCGCGGCGTGATCTACGACACGCCCGGCGGCGCGGTCTTCGTCCGCAAGTGCGAGAACGTCACGATCGACGGCGTCACGATCCTCAACCCCCGGTACGAGAACATCAGGGTCGCCGAGTCCAACAACCTCACCATCAAGAACCTGCGCGCCTTCAGCCACCAGGGCTGGGGTGACGGCATCCAGCTCTACTGCTCCGAGAACGTCACGATCGACGGCTGCTTCCTGCGCACCTCCGACGACTGCGTCGCCCTCTACACCCACCGCTGGGACTTCTACGGCGACACCCGCAACATCACCGTCAAGAACTGCTCCCTCTGGGCCGACGTCGCCCACCCGATCAACATCGGCGTGCACGGCAACTCCGACACCCCCGAGGTGCTGGAGAACCTGCGCTACAAGAACATCGACATCCTCGACCACCGCGAGCCGCAGGTGACCTACCAGGGCGCCATCGCCTTCATGGTCGGCGACAGCAACATCGTCCGGGACGTCAGGTTCGACGACATCCGCGTGGAGGACTTCCGCTGGGGCCAGCTCATCCACATGCGGGTCGAGTACAACCCGAAGTACAACACCTCGGCAGGCAGCGGCATCGAGTCCGTCTACATCAAGGACCTCAGCTACAACGGCAAGAACGCCGACCTCTCGATCATCGCCGGCCTCGACGCGGAGCACGCGATCAAGGACGTCACCTTCGAGAACCTCCGCGTCAACGGCAGGGTGATCGCCGACAGCACGGGCAAGCCGAGGTGGTATCTGGCCGCGGACGGCGTGCCCATGTTCGTCAACGAGCACGTGACGAACCTCAAGTTCCTCACCACCGCCGAGGCCGAGGCGGCCGCCGCGTCATGATCACATCTGCTCCGAGCCGTCGGAACTTCCTCGGCGGCACGGCGGCCCTGCTGCTGGTGGCGGGCGCGAGCGGACTGCTCGCGCCCGGCACCGCCCGGGCGGCCGGCCACCAGACGGGTCGCACACAGTTCACCCATCCCGGCCTACTGCATACAGCCGACGACATAGCGCGTATGAAGGCCGCCGTCGCCGCCAAGGAATCCCCGGTATACGACGGCTACCTCGCCCTCGCCGCCCACGCCCGCTCGCAGGCGACGTACCCGATCCAGAACACCGGCCAGATCACCTCCTGGGGCCGCGGCCCCACCAACTTCCAGAACCAGGCCGTCGCCGACTCGGCCGCCGCCTACCAGAACGCCCTGATGTGGTGCATCACCGGCAACCGCGCCCACGCCGACAAGGCCCGCGACATCCTCAACGCCTGGTCGGCCTCGCTCACCATGGTCACGGGCGCCGACGGCCCGCTCGGCGCCGGACTCCAGGCGTTCAAGTTCGTCAACGCGGCCGAGCTGCTGCGGCACAGCGGCTACGACGGATGGGCGGAGGAGGACATCGCCCGCTGCGAGCAGTCCTTCCGAGACGTCTGGTATCCGGCGGTGTCCGGATACATGCTCTACGCCAACGGCAACTGGGACCTGACGTCCATTCAGACCATCCTCGCCATCGGCGTGTTCTGCGAGGAGCCCACCCTCTTCGAGGACGCGCTCCGCTTCGCCGTGGCGGGCGCGGGCAACGGCAGCGTCCGGGGCCGCATCGTCAACGCCGGTGGCCAGGGCCAGGAGTCCGGCCGCGACCAGGGCCACGAGCAGCTCGCCGTCGGCCTGATGGGCGATGCCGCGCAGGTCGCCTGGAACCAGGGCGTCGACCTGTGGGGCTTCGACGAGAACCGCATCCTCGCCAACGCCGAGTACGCCGCCCGCTACAACCTGGGCAACGACGTCCCCTTCACCCCCGACCTCGACCGCACCGGCAAGTACATCAAGACGACCGTCTCGGACCGCGTCCGCGGCAACATCCCCCCGATCTACGAGATGTACTACGCCCACTACGCCGGCGTCCGCGGTCTCGACACCCCGTACACCAAGGCCGCCGTCTTCCGCGGCACGGGCGGCGCCCGCGTCGTCGAGGGCAGCAACGACGACCTGCCGAGCTTCGGCACCTTCGCCTACGCCGGCGCCAAGGCACCCGCACCGACCGCGCCCACGGCTCCGGCCGGCGTCACGGCGGTGGGGGAGGACAAGGCCGTCACCGTCGGCTGGCTGCCGTCCGCCTGGGCGAGCGAGTACACGGTCCAGCGGACCACCCGCCCCGAGGGCCCGTACGAGCAGATTGCCTCCGGACTCGACAAGCCGGCGTACACCGACAGCGACGCCCGCGCGGGACGGACGTACTACTACAAGATCACCGCCGTCAACTCCCAAGGAGAGAGCGGCAGTTCCGGCTGGGCATCGGCCACCGTCGGCCTTCCCGAGCCCTGGTCGACTCAGGACATCGGAAATGTGAAGCGCGCCGGCTCCGCGGTCTTCGACGGCGAGCGGTTCGTCCTGGAGGCGAGCGGCACCGCCGACACGTACCGGTTCGCACACCTGCCGCTGCGCGGCGACGGCACCATCACCGCGCGGATCGTGTGGCCGCTCAGCTCGCAGTACTCCAAGATCGGCGTCACCCTGCGCAGCTCTCCCTCGGAGGGTGACGCCCCGCACGCCTCGATGCTCATCCAGGGGCTTCCGCTGCACACCTGGAGCGGCGTGTGGACCGTACGCCCGAAGGCCGGGGCGTCCGTCTCCGCGACCGGCAGCACTCCCGTGCCGCCCACCCAGCAGCAGGCGATCACCAGCAAGGCGTCGTTCCCGATCTCCGACCTCGGGAAGCTTCCGGAGTCGGCGACACCCATCGAAGCTCCGTACGTGGAGGGCGCGGGCGACGGCTACCGGATGCGCATGCCGTACTGGGTGCGCGTCACCCGCAAGGGCCGCCGCTGCACCGGGGCCATCTCCCCGGACGGCAAAAGCTGGACCGAAGTCGGCTCCACCGACGTCGAGTTGGGGCAGACGGCGTACGCGGGCCTCGTCCTCACCTCCTGCCTCGGCGTCGACGAGGAGTACGCCGAGACCGGCACCGGCGCCTTCGACAACGTCAGCGTGACCTCCACGTACGGTGAGGTCTGGACCGTGCCGCGCCCCGCCCGCACCGCCGGCGACCTGCGGGCGACCGCGGGCGCCGACGCGGTCGAGCTGGCCTGGACCGATCCCGACCTCTCCGCCCGGTACAAGGTGCTGCGGGCGACCGACGCGGACGGCCCCTATGTGACCGTCGGGACCGACGTCGGCCCGGTCGGGTTCGGCACCCGCATCCGGTACGCGGACGCCACCGGGCGGCCCGGCACGACGTACCACTACGCCGTCGCCAAGACCAACCGCGGCGGACGCGGCCCGCTGTCCGAACCCGCCACCGCCAAGATGCCGAACCCCACGGCGCCGCAACTCACCTCCGCGACCACCGTGTTCGCGAACAAGGGCGTCGCCTTCCGGCACCTGCTGCGGGCCTCGCACGAGCCCGTACGGTTCACCGCGGCCGGCCTGCCCGACGGACTGCGCCTGGACAAGCGCACGGGCTGGGTCTCCGGAACACCCACCGAGACCGGCGAGTTCACCGTCACCACCACCGCGGGCAACGCCGCAGGTGACGCAACCGGCTCGATCAAGCTCACGGTCGGCACGCCGCCGCCCGCCCCCTGGACGTA
Source organism: Streptomyces yerevanensis (assembly GCF_000716805.1). Classification (NCBI taxonomy): domain Bacteria; kingdom Bacillati; phylum Actinomycetota; class Actinomycetes; order Kitasatosporales; family Streptomycetaceae; genus Streptomyces; species Streptomyces yerevanensis. The sequence continues at coordinate 103,401 of NZ_JNWJ01000036.1, forward strand.
CGGCGACCTCGGTGACGTGGTCCTCGACGACCGGGAGTTCGGGACGTTCGGCGTGGTGGCTGTGCGAACCCCCGGCAGCACGGCGTACGAGGACGGGACCCTCGTCGTCCGCGGTGCCGGGACCGACCTGACCGTCAACAACCAAGGAATGACAGGGCAGTTCGTACGTCGCTCGATCACCGGCGACAGCGAGATCACCGCCCGGCTCGTCTCCCACGAAGGCGCGAGCGGCAACCGGGTCGGGCTGCTGATGGCCAAGTCGCTGTCACCGTTCGACCAGGCGGCCGGAGCGATCGTCACGGGCGGGACCGCCGCCCAGCTGATGCTCCGTACGACCGTGGCCGGACGGTCGGCGTTCACGGGCAACGGCACGGTCACCGCCCCTTGTCTGCTGCGGCTGAAGCGCGCTGGGACCGCCTTCACCGCGGCCGTCTCCACCGATGACGGCGCCACCTGGACGACTCTCGCCACAGGCGAGATCCCCGGCTTCGGTGACGCCCCCTACTACGTGGGCCTCGTGGTCTGCTCCCGCAACCCCCTGGCCCACAGCACCGCGCGATTCAGCGAGGTGAGCATCACCCCCATGTAGATCCCCCACGGGATTGGAGATGCACCACATGAGCCGCACTTCCCCCCACCAGCACCCCCACCAGCCGGAGTTGAGCCGCCGCGGTCTTCTGAAGACCGCCGGCGGTCTCACCGCCGCCCTCGCCGTCGCCGCCTCGGCCACCGCCCTCACGGGCACGGCCGAGGCGGCGCCGGCGACCTTCACCCACCCGGGCATGCTGCACGCCTACGGTGAACTCAACCGCGCCAAAGTACGGGTGAACGACGGCGCCCAGCCGTGGCTGTCCGGCTGGCAGCGCCTGACCGGCAACGGCCACTCCGCGAGCACCTGGCAGCCCAACCCGCAGGCCACGATCATCCGTGGCGGCGACGGCCAGAACTACGGGATCCTGTACAACGACATCCACGCCGCCTACCAGAACGCCCTGCGCTGGCACGTCGGCGGGACCAGGGCGAACGCCGACGCGGCCGTCAGGATCCTCAACGCCTGGTCGTCCACCCTCACCACCGTCACGGGCAACGCGGACCGCTTCCTGGCCGCCGGGATCTACGGCTACCAGTTCGCGAACGCCGCCGAACTCATGCGCGGCTACAGCGGGTTCGACCTCGAGCGGTTCAAGACGATGATGCTCGACGTCTTCTACCCGCTCAACAACCAGTTCCTGAACAACCACAACGACGCCTGCATCACCAACTACTGGGCGAACTGGGACCTGTGCAACATGAACTCGATCCTCGCGATCGGGATCCTGTGCGACGACGGCGCCAAGTACGACCAGGCCGTGAACTACTTCAAGAACGGCGCAGGCAACGGCTCCATCCGCAACGCCGTGCCGTTCCTGCACCCGGACAACCTCGCCCAGTGGCAGGAGTCGGGCCGCGACCAGGGCCACACCATGATGGGCATGGGCCAGATGGGCGCCTTCTGCGAGATGGCCTGGAACCAGGGCGAGGACCTGTACGGCTACGACAACAACAGGTTCATGAAGGCCGCCCAGTACGTCGCGAAGTACAACCTCGGCGAGAACGTCCCCTTCACGACCTACACCTGGGGCACAGGCCAGAACTGCGCCCAGCAGTCCCACACCGTGATCTCCTCCGCGAGCCGCGGCCAGGCCAGGCCCGTCTGGGACATCCTCCATTACCACTACGCACGGCGACGGGGCCTGTCCGTTCCGTACATCACGCGCATGGCCGAGAGCGTGCGGCCCGAGGGCGGGGGCGGTGACTACGGCTCCAACAGCGGCGGCTACGACCAGCTCGGCTTCGGCACCCTGATGTACGCCAAATAGCCGCCCACCAGCGACGCACGCCGGAATATCCGGAGGAGGTGTGGTGCTCTGAAGTGAACGACGGTTCACGAGCGTGCGAGGAGCTGGTGCTCGGATGACGGCAGACCGGACACAGCCAACGGTGAGGACCCCGTACGGGGCCGTGCGCGGCAGGTACGAGGACGGGATCGCCGTCTTCCGGGGTATCCCGTACGCCGCGCCGCCCTTCGGGGCCCGCCGGTTCCGGCCGCCCGTGCCGCCCACGCCCTGGGAGGGCGTGCGTGACGCGGGCGCGTTCGGGCCGACACCGCCGAAGCCGCCGTACTCGGAGGCCTTCGCCCGGCTGCTGTCCGACCCGGTCGTGCCGGGCGACGACTGCCTCAACCTCAATGTGTGGACGCCGGAGCCGGGCCGAGGGGCCCGGCTGCCGGTGCTGGTGTGGATCCACGGCGGCGCCCTGACCCGCGGCTCCTCGGCCGTGCCCGTCTACGACGGACGCGCCTTCGCCCGCGACGGCGTCGTCATGGTCTCGATCAACTACCGGCTGGGCGTGGAGGGCTACGGCCTCTTCCCGGACGCCCCGCCCAACCCGGGCCTGCGCGATCAGCTGGCCGCCCTGGAGTGGGTGCGCGAGGCGATCGCCGAGTTCGGCGGTGACCCGGACCGGGTGACCGTCTTCGGCCAGTCGGCCGGGGCGATCAGCGCCGGAGCCCTGCTCGCCGCCCCGCAGACGCAGGGCCTCTTCCGACGGGCCGTCCTGCAGAGCGCGCCGCCCGAGGCCTTCGACCGCGACAAGGTACGGCGGATGGTGCGCCGGATGGCGGCCCGGCTGAAGATCCCGGCGACGGCCGAGGCCTTCGCCGGCGTCGACCGCGAGCTGCTGCTGCGCACCCAGGCCGAGGTGGGGCGGCTGAGCACTCCGGTCCTCGGCGGGCCCTCCTTCGGCATCGTCGTCGACGACGACCTCGTCCCGCGGGATCCGATGGAAGCCCTGGTCGAAGGCGGTGCCGCGCCGGGCGTCGAGCTGCTCATGGGCTGGACCCAGGACGAGTACCGGCTGTGGCTGGTGCCGGGCGGTCTCATGGAGCGTGTCGACCGGCTCGGCCCGGTCGCCCTGGCCGGCGCCATGGCCCGCTGCCACTGCGGCCCCGAGGTCCCGCGCGGCTATCGCGCCCTGCACCCGGACGCCCGCCCCGCCGAGCTCCTCGGCCAGATGGTCACCGACCACCTGCTGCGCATCCCGCTGCACCGGCTGGCCGACGCCCGGCCCAGCTCCTCGTACGTGTACGAGTTCGCCTGGCCCTCGAACCTCCCCGATCTCGGCGCCTGCCACGCCCTGGAGCTCGGCTTCGTCTTCGACACCGGGGACGTCCCGGAGTCGGCCAAGCTCGCGGGCGAGGGAGCCCCGCAGGACCTGGCCGACGCGATGCACTCCGCGTGGGTGCGGTTCGCCGCCGAGGGCGACCCGGGCTGGCTCGCCTGGGACGCCTCGCACCCGGTGCGCGTCTTCGGCGCGGACGGGCCGCCGGTGGTGCACGGTCCGCGCGACCGCGAACTCGCCCTGTGGGACGCCGAGTCGGCGAGAGAGCTCACTCCTCGGGAATCCACACCCGCATTGCGCCCTCTTCCCGGTTCGCCCAGGCGTAGTACGGCACCGCTGTCAGCCGTACGCCGCCTCCGTCGCTCCGGCGGCGCCCGTCGGCCGTGACGACGGCGACCCCGCCAAGGAGTTCCGGTTCCTGAGCGACCGCCAGCGCGGAGCCGTACGGCAGTGTCACATCGTCGAGCCGGACTCCGGGCTGCTGGTCGACGCCCTCCAGACAGTGCACCAGCGGGCCCCGCTCCACGGCCACGCAGCCGCGGACCGCGTCGACGCGCGGGTCGGGCCGGGTCAGCCGCGCCGTCAGATCGAGGTCGAGGGTGAGCGTGTCGCCCTCGGACCAGCGGCGGTGCGTGCGCAGCCAGCCGTCGCCCGTCTCGGTCGGAGCGCTCCCATCGGGTGCCGAGGCCTTGAACTCCGTGCACCAGGAGGGGATCCGCAGCGACAGAGACCAGTCACGGTCCGCCGGAGCCTCCTCGACGGTCACGGTGATCCGGCCGTCCCAGGGGTATGCGGTCTCCACGCGGACGACGCCCTCCCCGGCGGCGTACACCCCCGTCGCGTACTGGTGCAGCTGCATGCCCTCCGCGTCGCCGCTCGCCACGTAGTGGGGGAGTGAGGCGAGCAGCCGCATCACGTTCGGCGGGCAGCAGGCGCAGTGGAACCAGGGGGTGCGGCGGGCCGTCTGGTCGCCGCTGCGGTCGGCGTGCTCCTCGCGGACCTGGAGCGGGTTGACGTACAGCCAGCTGTCGCCGTCGAGGCCGACGCCGGAGAGGAAGCCGTTGAAGAGCGTGCGCTCGACGAGGTCGGAGTACTTCGCCTCGCCCGTCAGCAGGGCCATCCGCCACGACCACTGGACGGACGAGATCGCCGCACAGGTCTCGGCGTACGCCCGGTCCGGCGGCAGCTCGAAGGGGTCGCCGAAGGCCTCGCCCTCATAGCGTGAGCCGACCCCGCCGGTCACATACGTCTTCGTCGCCACCATGGCGTCCCACAGGCGCTCCAGCGCGGCCCGCAGCTCCGTGTCGCCGGTCTCCGCCGCCAGGTCGGTGGCGCCCGCGAGGAGATACAGCTGCCGTACGGCATGGCCCTCGACCGTGTCCGCCTCGCGTACCGGAACGTGGTCCTGCCAGTAGGGCCGGCCCATGTCGCGGTCGTCGCCGCGGTCGGCGCCCGCGTTCAGCACGCCGTAGCCGCGCCGGTCCACGAAGTAGCCGGCGAGGTCCAGCCAGCGGTGCTCACCGGTCTCGCGGTACAGCTCGACCAGCGCCGTCTCGATCTCGGGGTGCCCGCACACCCCGTCGATCGCCTTCTCCTTGCCGAACGTCGCGTCGATGTGGGCCGCGAACCGCTCGGCCACATCGAGAAGTTCACGCCGGCCGGTCGCCCGGTGGTGGGCCACCGCCGCCTGGATGAGATGGCCCGCGCAGTACAACTCGTGGCCCCAGCCCAGCTCCTGCCAGCGCAGCTCGGGGTGGGCGACCTGGTAGTACGTCTGCAGATAGCCGTCCGCGTCCTGGGCGGCAGCCAGGAGGGCCGTCAACTCGCCTATGTGCGAGGCCAGTTGGGCGTCATCCGGACTGTCGGCCAGCTGCCAGGACGCCGCCTCCAGCCACTTGTGCACATCCGAGTCCTGGAACTGGAAGTCACCGGTGAAGGTGCCCTTGCCGTCGGCCGCCGCCCGCAGGTTGGCGAGGTTGCCCGCCTCCTCCAGCTTCGACGGGCCCTGCGGGATGCTCACTTCGGCGTTGGTCGCCCGTCTGGCCGCCCAGAAACCGCCGGTGATCCGGGCCGCGGTCGCCGGGTGCAATGTCGTGTGCGTACGGTCGGTGAAGCGGATCGGACCGGTGTTGTTCGTTGTCACGTCAACCCTCCAGTAGGAGCTTGTGAGGAAACCCTGGCGCTTGCGTCCGGGACTAATTGCCCAGGCACCGCCGCCACCGAATCCCGCACCACCACGTGCGTTCCCAGCAGGAGGTGCTCGTTCGGGGCGTCCGGTGTCCTGCCGAGAGCCGTACGGACGGCGAGGCGGCCGAGTTCCTCGTAGGGGACGTGGACCGTGGTCAGCGGGGGGTGCAGGTCGCGGGCGAAGGCGATGTCGTCGTAGCCGACGAGGGACACGTCGTCCGGGACGCTCAGGCCCGCCTCGTGCAGGGCGGTGAGCGCGCCCGCCGCGACCATGTCGGTGGAGGCCATCACCGCCGTGAACTCCAGTCCCTGGGCGAGAGCCTGGCGGATGCGGCGGTGGCCCGAGTCGCGGGTGAAGTCACCGGCGAGGCGCAGCTCGGGGTCCGGTTCGATGCCGCGGGCGCGATGGGCGGCCAGATAGCCGCGCTCGCGGCCCTGGGCCGTGGTGTTCTCCGGCTTGCCCCCGAGGAACAGGACACGCCGGTGCCCCTGGGTGAGGAGGTGGGCGCACAGCGCGTACGCCCCGCTCTCGTTGTCGTACTCGATCACCGTCACGGGGGTGCCCGGATCCAGCGGCGGCCGTCCGCACAGGACGAGCCGTGAGCCCGCCGACGCCAGGGAGTCGGCGATACGGGACATGCGCCCGCGGTACTCGGCGGTGTCCGCGGTGCCGCCGACCAGGATCACGGCGGCGGCACGCTGGGCCCGCATCGTCTCGATGAACTCCAGCTCCTGCTCGGTGTCGCCGTCCGTGCTGCACACCAGACACAGGTGACCCAGCCGGGTCGCCTCGCGCTCCACGCCGTGCGCCATGTGCGCGAACGACGGGCCGGTGATGTCGTCCAGCACGAAGGCGAGGGTCGGTGTGCCGACGCCCGCGATCGCCTTGGCCCGGGCGTCGGCGACGTAGTCCAGCTCACGGACCGCCCGCATCACGCGCGTACGCGTCGCCGTGCTCACCGGGTAGTCGCCGGCCAGGACGCGCGACACCGTCGAGGCGGACACCCCCGCCCGGGCCGCCACGTCCCGGATCGTGCTCCGGTTCCCGATGTCCCCGTTGCTCTTTCTCGTCATCCCCGCCCCTTCGACCGCTCAGCTCAGTCCCTCGGGAACTGCGGCAACACTCGTAGCAACCGGTTCCCAAACCGGAGGCTAGCGGTGGGGTAACCGCTTGTCACCCCAGTGGACGGGCGCAGAGCCGATACCCGCCCCTCACCTCGCACATCTTCGCGGCCGACAGCGATTATCCGCGCTCACACGCGGTATTCGCAGAAAGGAGCAGCTTCCTCGTACACACGCCGCTCACCCCGGAGCGCCCCTCATGAACGCCACGAAGCCATGAACGCCATGAACGCCATGAACAGCACGAACGCCATGAACGTCCCGGACTTCTCCTTCGAGAGCCGGCCGATACGGGTCGTGTTCCGGCCCGGCGCCGCGACGACCGCACCGGCCGACGAGGCCGGACGGCTCGGTCTGCGGCGGCTGCTGGTGGTGTGCGGCAGGCAGGGCGCACACGCCGCACGTGCGGTCGCGAACTCGCTGGGCTCCCTGTGCGCGGGGCTGCACTCCGAGGCTCGTATGCACGTCCCCGTCGAGATCGCCGACCGGACCGTCGAGGTGGCGCACGCGGCGGGCGCCGACGGCTGTGTCGCGGTCGGCGGCGGCAGCGCGATCGGCCTCGGCAAGGCGATTGCCCTGCGCATGGGCCTGCCGCTGATCGCCGTGCCCACCACCTACGCCGGCTCCGAGATGACGTCCGTCTGGGGCGTCACCGAGCACGGCGTCAAGCGCACCGGACGCAACCGGGCCGTCCTGCCCCGCAGCGTCGTCTACGACCCCGAGCTCACCCTGAGCCTGCCCCCGGCCCTCTCCGTGACCAGCGGCTTCAACGCCGTCGCCCACGCGGCCGAGGCGCTGTACGCCCCCGACACCTCGCCCCTCGTCACGCTGATGGCCGAGGAGGGCGTCCGCGCGATGACGTCCGCGCTCCCACGGGTGGCGGCCGATCCGGAAGCGATCGGGCCACGGAGCCGCGCCCTCTACGGGGCCTGGCTCTGCGGCTCCTGCCTCGGCGCGACCACCATGGGCCTGCACCACAAGCTGTGCCATGTGCTGGGCGGCGCTTTCGGTCTGCCGCACGCCGAGACACACACGGTCGTGCTCCCGCACGCCCTCGCCTACAACGCACCCGCCGTCCCCGAGGCGATCACCGCCCTCAACCGTGCCCTCGACACGGACAACGCCCCGCACGCCCTGTGGGAGCTGGCCGGACGCCTGGGCGCACCTCGCTCCCTTGCCGAACTCGGCCTGACCGACGACGATTTGACGGTGGCGTCCGGACAGACCGCGGCCGAGGCGTACCCCAATCCGCGCACAGTCACGATGGGTGGGGCTCTGGAGGTGCTGAGGGCGGCGTACCAGGGTCAGTCCCCGCGCGCCGAGGCCCTGGCCTGAGAACGGCTGGGACGGGCGTGATCGGGAGGGGTCCCGGAAGTCTCGCGTAACCATGACCCCCTGGCGGTCGGTTGAGCACGTCGTGTGGACGTCGGCTGATCACACGCGCTGTGAGGGGAGCGGTACGTGGCAGGGGAGCAGGAACGGGTCATAGCCGGGCGCTACCGGCTGCGGCAACGGCTGGGTTCCGGAGGGATGGGGAGCGTCTGGCGCGCCGAGGACCAGGAGCTTCGGGCCCAGGTGGCGGTCAAGGAGATCGAGGTCCCGGTACTGCCGGACGAGGCCTCCGGCGACCGTGCCTCCCGCGGGCGCAAGGAGGCGCTGAAGGCGGCCCAGCTGCGCGAACACCCGAATGTGATCACGGTGTACGACGTGGTCGAGCACGAGGGCCTGCCGTGGATCGTGATGGAGTACCTGCCGGGCACCATGGACCTGAGTGCCGTCGTACGGGAGCGCGGCCCGCTGCCCGCCGACGAGGTGGCCCGGATCGGGGCGGCGGCCCTCGACGGACTCGCCGCCGGGCACCGCCTCGGCATCATCCACCGGGATGTGAAGCCCTCCAACATCCTGCTCGCGCCCGACCACGCCGGCCTCGCCGACCGCCGTGTCCTGCTCACGGACTACGGCATCTCGCTCCGGCCGCGCGAGACCCGGCTGACCCGCAGCGGTGTGGTGATCGGCACCCCGGGCTACATGGCGCCGGAGCGGGTGCACGGAGGCGAGGCGACCCCTGCCTCCGACCTCTTCTCCCTCGGAGTCACCCTCTACTTCGCCGTCGAGGGCGCGGGACCCTTCGACCGGGACGCTCCCGAGGCCGCCCTGATGGCGTTGCTGGAGACCGAACCCTCCCCGCCGCAGCGGGCGGGCGAGCGGCTCAGCCGGGTGATCATGGGGCTGCTGGCGAAGAACCCGCTGGACCGTACCCAGGCAGCGGAGGCGGCGGAGCTTCTGACGGAGGCCGCAGCGGCCGGTGACGGCACGTCCGTGCCGGTGCCTGCCGCCACCCCGGAGAAGGCGGCCACCCCCGAGGAGGCCGCCGCGTCCGAAGCCGCCGTTCCTGAGGAAGCTCTCCGGTCCGACGATGGAGACGCGGCCGGGGACGGTGACCGGGACATCACCCCCACCCGCACCGGACCGGAGATGCCACCCCGTATCCGGGGATGGCGCCTACCCGCTCTGCTGGCACTCGTCGGCGTGCTCGTGGCGGCCGGCGGCTTCGGCGTGGGTGCCGCGGTGTACAGCGACGACGGACAGCGACAGCGCCCGGAGGCCAGGCAACAGCCGAAGGTGAGTGTGTCCCCGACCCCGACGCCGACCACCACCCGCAGTCCCTTCCCGTACGGAACCCAAGTGGGCCTGAAGGACGGGCTGATGCCCGGGCAGTGCGTGGACGCCGACTGGAAGGAGGGCGAGTACAAGGGGCAGCCCGAGCTGAAGCTTGTCAACTGCGAAGATGACGACCCCGAGGGCCAGGTGATCACGACCGTCGCTTCCGGCACTGGGCCAGCGTCCGGTGCCTCGTCCGAGCAGACCCAGTGCGCCGAGCGCACGGAGAAGCTGCGCAAGACCATGCCCGACCCCGTCCTGCACGTACTGCCGCCGGCCGCCGGGCAGAGTCAGCCACCGGACACGGCCTGCCTGCTCTTCCTGAAGAAGGCCACCATCGGAGGCCCCCTGGGCGAGTACCGCACGCAGGGCGAGGAGACGTCCACGACGCAGCTGGGCCCGGGCGACTGCTTCAACACCAAGGATGAGGACAACGGCTGGACCCCCTACCTGGCCAGCTGCGACGAGCCGCACCATGAACAGGCCGTCGGCTGGACGTGGTCCTCGGGCAACGACTCCTCCGAGAGCGTCGACATGGGAGCCCTGTGCGAGGAGAAGTACGGCGTCAACTGGGCCCGCGGCAAGGGCCATGCGATGGACGGCTGGTCGTCCACCGACGACGAGTGGAACGCCGGATTCCGATGGGTGCTGTGCACGGTGTACCAGGAGGACGGCAAGAAGCTTCCCGCGGGGGCACTGAAACCCGCGTACTGACCGCACCGACCAGGTAGTACCGATGGCACATTGACGATGTACTGACGCCGTACCAACGACATGCCAGCCATCCGGGGCAGCGCAGATGGACGAGACCGAGCAGGAGCACGGGGACCGCGGGGACACCAACGTGGCGCCCCCGCGCCCGTCCGCGCCCGACGCCCAGGCACGCGGTCCCTGGACACGGGTCCTCGCCGAGCGGTACGGGCTGATCAAGCCGGTCGGCACCGGGGGCATGGGACGCGTCTGGCTGGCGTACGACCTGCGGCTGCGCCGAGAGGTCGCGGTGAAGGAGGTCGTCGTACGGACGCGGGCCGTGCCGGGGGAGGAGAGTCCGGAGGTACGGACTGCCCGGGCGCTCAGTGAGGCGTGGAGTCTTGCCGCCCTGCGCGAGGCGCCGCATGTGGTGGCGGTCCATGACGTCGTCGAGGAGGACGGCTTCCCGTGGATCGTGATGGAGTTCGTCCGTGGCGCCACGACCCTGGAAGCGGTGGTCGAGGAGCGGCTGCGGGCGGGCGAAGGGCCGTTGCCGGTCGGCGAGACGGCGCGGATCGGTCTCGCCGTGCTCAAGGCGCTCGCCGCCGGGCATCACATCGGGATCGTGCACCGGGATGTGAAACCGTCCAACATCCTTCTGGCACCGGACGGTTCGGGGCACCCGCACGCGCGCGTGGTCCTCACCGACTACGGGATCGCCCACCGTATGGCGGGCACCGTGTCCCACACCGGGCCGCAGCGGGTGATCGGCACGCCCGGCTATCTCGCTCCGGAGCAGTTGTACGGGGGTTCGGCCACACCGGCGTCCGACCTGTTCGCTCTCGGTACGACCCTGTACTTCGCCGTCGAGGGCAGGGAGCCGTTCGCCGAGGGGGCGGGCGGCGGCTATCCGCCGGCTCCCGCGCCGCCGCGCCGTGCCGGGCCGCTCGGCGAGGTGCTGACACAGCTGCTGTCCGCCTCGCCCATGCACCGCCCGGAACACGGCGTGGTACTGCGCCGGCTGCGCGAGCTCACCGAGGAGACGGGCACGGCCCTTTCCTGAGGGACTCGCATGTGGAGCGCGTGGTTACGCCTGTGTGGGGCGAGGGGAGGCTTCGCGCAGCCGTGGGGCGCGTACTTCTGGCGGCCCGCGAGGCGGGGTAGCAAGGGCACGGCTGGCAAGCGGGCATACGGCGCGCACCGCGACACAAGCATCACTGGAGCACAACACCCTTGGAAATCACGGTCATTCGCATGCGCGTGCTGGCTGAGGCGCCGTTCCGCCTGTGGATGGCGGTCAGCGGCACGCTGGGCGCCACCACTGGGCGGCAGCTGAGACAGCGGCTGCACGATCAAGTCGAGGACGGGCACCGGGAGTTCTTCCTCGACCTGCAGGAACTCCGCTGTGCCGACGGGCTCTCCGAAGGCGAACCGCACGCCCTCTTCCCGAAGGATCCTGCCGCGCGCTTCCATCTCATCGGAGCCCCCGGCCACATCCGCGAGTCCGTCACCGGCGACCCGCGGTTCACCCTGTACGCCGATCCGGAATCCGCCTGGTGTCAGTGGGTCAAGGGCACCTGATCCGGCTCATACGTCCCCTTCTCACGTACTCGTACGCCCTCTTCTCACGTACGGGCCGGTTGACCCGTGTCGGCCCCGTGGTGGCGCCCCATCGGAATGACCAGGGGTGTGCCGCTGACCGGGTCCATGGTGATCTTGCAGTTCAGGTCGAAGACGTCCGCCACGGTCTCGGCGGTGATGACCTCGGCCGGCGGGCCCTCGGCGGCGATCCGCCCGGACTTCATGGCGACGACGTGGTCGGCGTAGCGGCAGGCCTGGTTGAGATCGTGCAGTACCATCACGACGGTGCGGTTCTCGCGCCGGTTGAGGTCCGTGATCAGGTCCAGTACGTCGATCTGGTGGGCCAGGTCCAGATACGTCGTCGGTTCGTCGAGGAGCAGTACGGGCGTGCCCTGCGCGACCGCCATGGCGATCCAGGCGCGCTGGCGCTGCCCGCCGGAGAGCTCGTCGACCGGACGGTCCGCGAGGTCGGTCATCGCGGTGGCGGCCAGCGCCTGGTGCACGGCCTGCTCGTCGGCCTTGGACCACTGCCGCCACCAGGTCTGGTGCGGTGAACGGCCGCGGTTGACCAGGTCGATGACGGTCAGCCCCTCGGGGGCCACCGGGCTCTGCGGCAGGATGCCGAGACGCTGGGCGAGTTCCCGGGACGGTATGGACTGCAGAGCCCGGCCGTCCAGGTGGACGGCGCCCTCACGGGGCGCGAGCAGCCGGGCCAGGGCGCGCAGCAGCGTGGACTTGCCGCAGGCGTTGGCGCCGACGATCGCGGTGATCCGGCCGGGCGGTACGGCCAGGTCGAGGCCGTCCACGACCAGCCGGTTGTCGTACGCCAGGCGCAGCCCGCTCGCCCGCAGGTCCGGGTCGGCCGCGGGTGAGGCGTCCGCCGACTTGGGATCAACCGACATGGATCAACCTCCTGAACCCGCGCGGTTCACGCGGACGAGCAACCAGAGCAGGACCGGCGCGCCGAGCACGCCGGTGACGATTCCGACCGGCAGTTCCGTGCCGGAGATGAGCGTACGGGCGATGAGATCGCTGCCGAGGACCATCAGGGCGCCGGTCAGTCCCGAGGCGACGGGGGGCGGCCAGGCGGTGCCGGCCAGCCGCTGGGCGATCTGCGGCGCGGCGAGCGCCACGAAGGCGACGGGGCCCGCGGACGCGGTGGCGAAGGCGATCAGCCCGACCCCGGTGAGCAGGATGGACAGGCGCACGAACTGCACCCGGGTACCGAGGCCGGTGGCGACGTCGTCGCCGAGCTGGAGGGTGCGCAGCAGCCGACCGAGCAGCAGCGACGCCGGCAGCAGCACCGCCAGTACGACGGCGAGCGGGGTGACCTGGTCCCACGTACGGCCGTTGAGGTTGCCCACCAGCCAGCCGAGGGCGGCTTGGGCCTCGAACCGTCCGCCCTTGGCCAGCAGGTAGTCGGTGGCGCTGGTGCAGATCCAGGCCACGCCGATGCCGATCAGGATGATCCGGTAGCCGGTGGTGCCGCGCCGCCAGGCCAGGGCGTACACGATCAGGGCGGTGGCGAGTGCGCCGACCAGTCCGAGGGCCTGGGTGCCGAGGCCGCCGTCCCAGCCCAGCACGATGCCCGCGACCACGGCGGTGCCCGCACCCTGGGTGAGGCCGATCATGTCGGGGCTGGCCAGCGGATTGCGGGTCATGGTCTGGAACAGCGCACCGGAGACGGCGAACGCGATCCCGGCCAGCAGTCCGACCAGGGAGCGTGGCAGCCGCAGTTCCTGGACGACGAGGACGGTGCCGGGGTCGCCGGTGCCGACGAGGGCGCGTACGACATCGGCGAAGGCGATCGGATAGTCGCCGATCGTCAGGCCCCAGCAGAACAGCAGGAAGGTGGCCGTGGCGAGCACCGCGCTCAGCGCCACCAGGCGGGGACGGAAGATCCCGGAGACCGGCGGGGCGGCCAGTCGGAAGGTGCGGTAGGAACGGACGCGTGCGGGGGCGGGCGAAGTGCCGGAGTCCAAGGGGGACTTGGTGAGGGTGGACTTTGAGTTGGCCACGGTCACACCTCCGCGAGCTGGCGTCGGCGGACCATGGCGATGAAGAACGGGCCGCCGATGAAGGCGACGACGATGCCCGCCTGGACCTCGGTCGGCCGTGCGACGAGGCGGCCGATGATGTCCGCGGCGAGCAGCAGGCTCGGGGCGAGGACGGCCGACAGCGGTAGCAGCCAGCGGTGGTCGGGGCCGATCCCCGCCATCTGGGCGAGGACCCGGGCGACATGGGGGACCACCAGGCCGATGAAGACGATCGGGCCGATGACCGCGACCGCGGCCCCGGTCAGCAGGGTGACCGCGGCGACGCCCTGCAGCCGGATCAGGCCGAGGTTTCGGCCGAGGGAGGCCGCCACGTCCTCGCCGAGGGCCAGGCTGTTGAGGGCCGGAGCGCAGACCAGGGCCAGAATGGTGCCGGCGGCGAGGAACGGCAGGATCCGCAGCACCGTGGCACCGTCCTGGTCGGCCATGGAGCCGGCGGTGAAGAAGCGGTAGCGGTCGAGTGCGTCCGGGTCGGTCAGGGCGATGGCGCTGGTGAGCGAGGTGAGCAGGAAGGTCACCGCGATACCGGCGAGCGCCAGCTTCACCGGCGTCTGGCCGGAGCGCCCAAGGCCGCCGAGGAGGTAGACCACGACGCTCGCCGCGAGCGCGCCCGCGAAGGCGAACCAGACGTACCCGTAGAACGAGCCGAACCCGAACACCCCGACCGCCAGCACGATGGCGAAGGTGGCGCCCGCGCTGACCCCCAGGATCCCGGGATCCGCGAGCGGATTGCGGGTCAGGGCCTGCATGAGGGCGCCCGCAAGGCCCAGGGCGGCGCCCGCCGCGAGGCCCAGCGTGGTGCGCGGTACCCGTGCCGACCAGACGATGTTGTCCACGAACCGGCTCGGGGCGTCGCCGAACAGCGTCCGGATCACCTGGTCCGGGGGAACGCTTGCGGCGCCCAGCGCGAGCGACAGCAGACAGAGCACCACCAGAACAGCGCCGAGCAGCGCCACCAGTAGTACGGGGCCAAGTCTCTTGCCCCGCTTCACCGTTCGGTCTCCACGGACCAGACTCCCTTAGGTTAGGCAGGCCTTAATCCTAGTCGTGAGCTTGGCCTCTGTGGCGATTGGGTCTTTTGGTTAGGTAATCCTTACCTTAGTATGACCTGCGGTCCTCCGGCAGAGCCGGTTCCGCACATCCGGGAGGCACGGTCAGCTGTGTCCGGTTTTGTAGAGCGTGTGTCAGGCATCGACGACAACGAAGTACAGACTTTTTGGAGTCGACGGCTCGATCCGCTCCCTCAGGAGACAGCCCTCCCGGTCGACTTCCCGTATCCCCTGCGGCCCGGCGGGCAACAGCGGGCGGTGAGCCGCCCGTTGGGCACCGCGGCCGACGAGGCGACGCTGCTGTCCGCGTACGTCGCGGTACTGCACCGCTACAGCGGCGCGCGGGACATCACCGTCGGGTACGACGGCCTGCCGGTCAGGGTCGCCCTGGATGGCGGCATGGAGTTCACCGAACTGGTGCGCCGGGTGGCCGAGGCCTGTGCGGAGGCCCGGGACCACCGGGTCGAACTGTCCGCTCTCACCGCCCAGTTGAGTCCGGAGCCCACCCGCGGCGGCGGTCTGCTGTTCAACACGGCCTTCGGGGACACCACATCGGCCGGCCCGCTGGACGTCACGCTCGAAGTCACCGCGGGTGAAGTCGCTGCGGACGTCTCTGACGGCGAAGTCTCTGCGGACGAAGTGCGTGTGACCTACCGTCAGGACCTCTTCGAGGCCGCGACCGCCGAGCGCATCGCGGACCACTACGCGACCCTGCTGGCCGACGCCCTCACCCGGCCGCACACTCCCGTCGGCGAACTGGAACTGCTCGCCGCCGACGAGCGCCACCGCATCGTCGAGGAGTGGAACGACACCGAGCACGACGTACCGGCGCGCACCTGGCCGGAGCTGTTCGCCGAGCAGGTACGCCTGCGCCCGGGCGACGTCGCCCTCGTCTTCGAGGACACCCGGCTGACCTACGCCGAGCTCGACGAGCGCGCCAACCGGCTCGCCCACGCCCTCATCGCCCGCGGCGCCGGACCCGAACAAGTCGTCGCGCTCGCGGTGCCCCGCTCGGCCGAGCTGATCATCGCCGAAGTCGCCGTACTCAAGTCCGGCGCCGCCTACCTGCCGGTGGACACCGACTACCCGGCGGACCGCATCTCCTACATGCTCACCGACGCGGCCCCCGCCTGCCTGGTCACCACCACCGAGGCCGCCGCCGACATCCCGCCGAGCGACGGCATGGACCGCCTGATCCTCGACGAGCCCGACACCGTACGGGAGTTGGAGCAGCGCTCGGCGCACGATCCCACCCCCGAAGCGCTGTCCACCGGCAACGCCGCCTACGTGATCTACACCTCCGGCTCCACCGGCCGCCCCAAGGGCGTGGTGCTCTCGCACGCGGGCGTCGCCAAGCTGGTCGCGACGCAGACCGAACGGTTCGGCATCGGCCCGCACAGCAGGGTGCTCCAGTTCGCCTCGCCCAGCTTCGACGTGGCGTTCTGGGACCTGTGCCTCGGACTGCTCTCCGGAGGCCGGCTCGTCGTCGTACCGACCGAGCGCCGGGTGCCGGGCGCGCCGCTCGCCGAGTACGCGCACGCCCACGGCATCACCTTCATGATTCTCCCGCCGGCCCTGCTCGCGGCCATGCCCGAGGACATCGAACTGCCGCCCGCCACCCTCCTCGCCGGCACCGAACGCGTCTCGCCCGAACTGGTCGGCCGCTATGCGCGCGGCCGGATGATGTTCAACGCGTACGGCCCGACCGAGGCGACCACCAACTCCACCCTCGGCCTCTGTGACCCCGACACCCCCGCCGGCACCATCGTGCCCATCGGCGTCCCCGACCCCGGAACTCGCGCCTACGTCCTCGACGCCCGGCTGAAGCCCGTCCCGGCGGGCGTGGCGGGTGAGCTCTACCTCGGCGGCGCGGGCCTGGCCCGCGGCTACCTGGGGCGGCCGGACCTGACAGCCGAACGGTTCGTCGCCGACCCCTTCGGGGCGCCCGGCGAGCGGCTGTACCGCACCGGCGACCTGGTGCGCTGGAAGGCCGACGGGCGCCTTGAGTTCCTCGGCCGGGCCGACTCCCAGGTGAAGATCCGCGGCTTCCGCATCGAACCCGGCGAGATCGAGTCCGTACTGCGTGGCCACCCGGCCGTGGACCAGGCGGCGGTCGTGGTGCGTGAGGACCGGCCCGGTGACCGCAGGCTGGCCGCCTACGTCGTGCCCTCCCTGGACGCCGAGGCGGCCGGGGACGAGACCGAGCAGGTGCAGGAGTGGAAGGACCTGCACGAACTGCTCTACTCGGCGGCCGGATCCGAGGGCCGCCGGGACAGCTCGGCGGGCTTCCGCGAGAACTTCGCGGGCTGGAACAGCATGTACGACGGCCTGCCCATCCCCGTCGACGAGATGCGCGAGTGGCGTGACGCCACCGTCGCCCGTATCGAGGAGCTGACGCCCCGCCGGGTCCTGGAGATCGGCGTCGGCAGCGGACTGATCCTCTCCCGTGTCGCGCCCGGGTGTGAGGCGTACTGGGGCACCGACCTCTCCGAGGAGGCCGTACGCGCCCTGCGCACCCAGGTCGATGCGGTGCCGGAACTGGTCGACCGGGTCCGCCTGAGCGCCCAGCCCGCGCACGACACCTCCGGGCTGCCGAAGGGCTACTTCGACACCGTCGTCATCAACTCCGTCGCCCAGTACTTCCCGAGCGCCGGCTACCTCGCCGAGGTACTGGGCGCCGCCGCGGAACTGCTCGCCCCCGGCGGCCGGCTGTTCGTCGGCGACGTCCGCAACGCCCGTCTGCTGCGCTGCCTGCGCGCGGCCGTGGAGACCCGCCGCGCCGGCGACCCGGAGGACAAGCAGGCCCTGCGCACCGCCGTGGAGCGGTCGGTGGCCTGGGAGGGGGAGCTGCTGCTCGACCCCGACTTCTTCGCCGCGCTCGACGGCTTCGACGCCGACATCCGTGTCAAGCGCGGAGCCCATCACAACGAGCTGACCCGGTACCGCTATGACGTGGTGCTCACCAAGCGCGACGCCGCCGCTTCGGCTCCGGCGGACGGCGAGGAGATCGCGTGGGGCGACCTCGGCGGCCTGGACGACCTCGACGCCCGCCTGGGCGAAGGGCCGTCACTGCTCCGGGTGGTGGGCGTGCCGAACGTCCGGCTCGCCGAGGACCTGGCCGCGTTGGCCGCCCTGGACGACAGCAGCCGCACCGCCGCTCCGGCCGGCGCGCCGGACCCGGAGGCGTTCCATGCCCTCGCATCCCGGCACGGGCACCGGGTCGCCGTCACCTGGAACGGCTCCGCCGACGACGGCAGCCTCGATGTGCTGTTCGCCCTCGGTGACGCCTCGTACGACAGCCGCTTGTACCGCCCGTCCGGCACGGTCCCGCACGCCAACCGCCCCGCGCCTTTCCGTGACGTGAACGCCCTGATGAGGGCGCTGCGTTCGTACGCGGCCGACCGGCTCCCGGAGTACATGGTCCCGGCCGCCGTCGTCCCCCTTGACCGCCTCCCGGTCACCCCCAGCGGCAAGCTCGACTCAGCCGCGCTGCCCACCCCCGACTACGGAGCCCTCAGCTCCGGCCGCCCCCCGCGCGACGCCCGCGAGGAACTGCTGTGCGCGGCCTACGCCGAGGTGCTCGGCCTGCGCTCGGCCACCATCGACGACGACTTCTTCGCGCTCGGCGGCGACAGCATCACCGCCATCCAGCTCCTCGTCCACGCCCGCCGGGCCGGGCTGCGGCTCAGCTCCCGCGACGTCTTCCGGCACCGTACGGTCGCGGCCCTCGCCGAAGCCGCCGACGTGCGGACCGACACGCAGGACACCGAGCAGGACACTCCGCTACTCCGGCTCACGGAAGCCGAACTCGCCGAGCTGCAAGGTGAACACCCGGTCGGCGTCCAGGAGTTGCTGCCGCTGAGCCCGCTCCAGGAGGGCTTCTACTTCCACTCCCTCGTCGACGGCGCCGACCGTGACGCGTACGTCGTCCAGCAGGCCCTCGAACTGTCCGGCCCGGTCGACGGCGAGACCCTGCGCCGGGCCGCCCAGCGCGTCCTGGAGCGGCACGCCCCGCTGCGCGCCTGCTTCCGCCAACTCGCCGACGGCCACCCGGTGCAGCTCGTCGCCGACCGCCTTGAGCTGCCCTGGCGCGAGGTGGACCTGTCCACGCAGGACGCGGAGGCCCGGCCGCCGCTCGCCGACGCGGTCGCCGCCGACGAACGTGCCCGGCGCTTCGACCTCGCTCGCCCGCCGCTGGTGCGCTGCGCGCTCGTACGGCTCGGCGAGAACCGCAGCCGACTGCTGCTGACCTTCCATCACATCGTCGCCGACGGTTGGTCCCTGCCGGTGCTGCACCGCGAGCTGATGGCCTGCTACGGGGACACTCCGGCCGAACTGCCCGAGGTCGCGCCGTACCGCTCGTACCTTCGCCGCCTGGCCACCGCCGACCGCGACGCCGCCCGCGAGGCCTGGCGCACCGCGCTCGCCGGTCTTGACGAGCCCACGCGGCTGGTCGAGGCGCCCGCCGACGGTACGCCGATCGAGCCCGCGCAGGTCCGTGTCGAGCTGTCCGAGCAGGTCACCGCCCGGCTTGCGGCGCGTGCCCGGGAGCTCGGGGTGACCCTTGGCACGGTCGTGCAGAGCGCCTGGGGTCTGCTGATCGGGCGGCTGACCGCCCGGCAGGACGTGGTGTTCGGCACCACCGTCTCCGGCCGTGACGCCGAGGTCGAGGGCATCGAGTCGATGGTCGGCCTGTTCATCAACACCCTGCCCACGCGCTTTTGCTGGGAGCCCGCCGACACCCTCGCCGAGCTGCTCGGCCGGCTCCAGGACGAGCAGGCGCGGCTCCTCGACCACCAGCACCTCGGCCTCGCGGAGCTTCAGCGGGTCGCCGGGCTCGCGGGCAGCGGCGAACTCTTCGACACCCTGGTCGTCTTCGAGAACTACCCGTCCGCGGCCGGCCTCACCGACCCCTCCGGCACCGTCCACGTCACGGGCCACGAGTTCCACGACGCCGTGCACTACCCGCTCGCCCTGATCGTGAAGCCGGGCCGCCGACTCGATCTGCGCCTGAAGCACCACGCCCAGCGGCTCGACGCCGAGAGCGTGCACCTGATCGCGGACCGGCTCACCCGGATCCTGGGCGCCCTCGCCGCCGACCCCGGGCAGCCGGCCGCCGCCCTGGAACTGCTCTCGGCGGAGGAACTGTCCCTCGCCCACCCGGCCGGCGAACGACGCGACGTACCCGAGACGACGCTGGCCGCCGCCTTCGAGACGCAGGCCGCCCGCACCCCGCGGGCAACGGCCGTGGTGTACGAGGACGAGACGCTCACGTACCGCGAACTCGACGCCCGCGCCGAGGAGTTGGCGGCACGGCTCCGTGCCCGGGGAGCCTGCCCCGGCACGGTCGTCGCGGTCGCCGTACCGCGCTCCACGGAACTCATGGTCGCCCTGCTGGGTGTGCTCAAGTCCGGCGCCGCCTACCTCCCGGTCGACGTGGACTACCCGGCCGACCGCGTGACGCACATGCTCACCGACTCCGGAGCGGCGACGGTCGTCACCACCGCTGCTACTGCTCCCCGACTGCCCGAAGTCCCCGGCCTCACACCGTTGTTGGTGGACACCCCGGCCGAGTCCGCGCCTGAAGCCCCGTCCGTCTCCGTCCCCGCGCGTCCCGACGACCCGGCCTACCTGATCTACACCTCCGGCTCAACCGGCCGTCCCAAGGGCGTAGTTGTCACCCATCGTGCGATCGTCAACCGTCTCGCCTGGATGCAGGGCGAGTACCGACTGACCGCCGAAGACCGCGTGTTGCAGAAGACCCCGGCCAGCTTCGACGTCAGTGTCTGGGAGTTCTTCTGGGCGCTGTGCGAGGGCGCCGCGGTCGTCCTCGCGCGCCCCGACGGGCACCGCGACCCGGCGTACCTGGCCGAGTTGATCCGCGAACAGGGCGTCACCACCCTGCACTTCGTGCCCTCGATGCTCGAAGCCTTCCTGCAGTCGGAGGAGATCACCGCCGACCCGGCCTGGGCCTCTTCCCTGCGCCGCGTCTTCAGCAGCGGCGAGGCGTTGCCTGTCGCCGCCGCGTCCCACTGGCGCGAGCTCACCGGGGTACCGCTGCACAACCTGTACGGCCCCACCGAGGCCGCCGTCGACGTCACGTACCACCCGTACGACGGCGCACCCGGTACCACCGTGCCCATCGGCCGCCCGGTGTGGAACACCGGCCTGCGCGTGCTGGACTCCTGCCTGCGCCCCGTGCCCGAAGGCACCCCCGGCGAGCTGTACCTGACGGGCGTTCAGCTGGCGCGCGGCTATCACGCCCGCCCCGGCCTGACCGCCGAGCGGTTCGTGGCCGATCCGTACGGCGCGCCCGGCGAGCGCATGTACCGCACGGGTGACCTGGTGCGCCGCCGCACTGACGGGACCGTCGAGTACCTGGGCCGCACCGACCGTCAGGTCAAGATCCGCGGCAACCGCATCGAACTCGGCGAGATTGAGGCCGCGTTGGGCCGACAGCCAACCGTCGCCCAGGCCGCCGTGACCGTCGTGGGCAGCGCCCTGATCGCGTACGTCGTCCCCACTCGTGATGCGCGGCCGGAGCCCGCCGAACTCCAGGCCGCCCTCGCCGATTCGCTGCCCGCGCCCATGGTGCCCGGCGCCTATGTCGTCCTGGACGCCCTGCCGTTGACCCCCAGCGGCAAGCTCGACCGGGCCGCACTGCCCGCGCCGCGGACCGTACGCGCCGAAGCGCGGGCCCCGCGCGACGAGCGCGAGCACGCCCTCACCGAGATCTTCGCGGCCGTGCTGAAGCTCGACGACGTCGGCATCGACGACGACTTCTTCATGCTCGGCGGCGACAGCATCACCTCGATCGGCGTCTCCAGCCGCGCCCGCAGGGCGGGCCTGGAGCTCAACCCCCGGGACGTCTTCGAGCACCGCACACCAGCGGCCCTCGCCACGGCGGCCGTCCCCGTGGCCTCGGCCCGCACGCTGACCTCCGCCTTCTGCCTCACCGCCGAGGAGACCGAGCGCGTACACCGGCTCAGCCCATACCCCGTCGAGGACATCTGGCCGCTGGCCCCGCTCCAGGAAGGGCTGTTCTTCCACTCGACGTACGACGACAGCGCCTTGGACGTCTACACCGTCCATGAGTCGTTCGACTTCGCCACGCCCCTCGAGGCGGACCGGCTGCGGACCGCGGCCCGCGTCCTGCTGGAACGCAACCCCAGCCTGCGCGCCGGGTTCACCAGCGAAGGCCTGCGCCAGCCGGTGCAGTTCATCGTCCGCGACCCGGAGATCCCGCTCCACGAGGTCGACCTGTCCGGGCTGCCCGCCGCCGAACAGGAGGTACAGCTACGGGAGTTGATGGACGAAGAGCGCACCCGCCGCTTCGACCTGACCCGGCCGCTGCTGTTCCGGATGCTTCTTGTGCGGCTCGGCGAGGAGCGCGGCGACCGTCTGGTCGTCGGACGCCATCTGCTGCTGTGGGACGGCTGGTCGGCCTGGGTCTTCCTGGACCACCTCTTCGCCCTGTACGAGTCCGGGGGCGACGCGAGCGCCCTGCCCGCGCCCGGCTCGTACCGCGACTACCTCACCTGGCTGGAGGCCCAGGACACCACCGTCGCCACCCGCGCCTGGCGTACGGCACTCGCCGGTCTGGACGAGCCCACCCTGCTCGCCGCCGCCGACCAGGGCCTGGAACCGGACATCCCGGAGAGCTTGGACGCCGCCCTCCCCGCGGACCTGGGCGAGCGGCTGCGCGACACCGCACGGTGGCACGGACTGACCCTCAACACGGTGCTCACCGCCGCCTGGGGCCTGGCCCTGGCGAGCGCGACCGGCCGTACCGACGTGGTCTTCGGAACCACCGTCGCGGGCCGGCCGAGCGAGGTGCCGGACATCGAGAACGTCATCGGCATGTTCCTCAACACCGTCCCCGCCCGTATCGCCTACGACCCCGCCGCGCCCGTGCTCGGCCTGCTGCGGCGCGTCCAGGACGAACGCCTTGCCGTGATGCCGTACGAGTACCTGGGCCTGGGCGTCCTCCAGGCCGAGACCGGCCACCGCCGCCTGTTCGACACCCTCTTCGTGCTGCGCAACAGCGACACGGAGGAACGGCTCGCCGAGTTGGCGGACCGGCACGGCGCCCGAGCCGTCGCCAACGTCGACGCGACGCACTATCCCGTGAACCTGGTCGTCACACCGGGGCAGCGCATCCACGTCACGCTCACCCACCGGGCCGACGTCATCGGTGGGCGGCAGGCGCAGGACCTGCTCGACCGCTTCACGCTGCTGTTGGAGCGGCTGGCCCAGGACCTGGACGCCCCCGTGGGCGGCCTCGATCCGCTGCTGCCCGCCGAACACGCCGAGCTGGAGCGCGAGCGGGCCGCGAGCCGTGTCCCCGACCCCGAGGACACCATCGCCGACCTCCTGGCCGCGCAGGCCGCCGCCACTCCCGAGGACACCGCACTCGTCTTCGGCGACACGACGCTGTCGTACGCCGAACTCGACACCCGTATCAACCGCATGGCCCGGCTGCTGCTCGCCCGCGGTGCCGCGCCCGAGAAGGTCGTCGCCCTCGGGCTGCCCCGATCCCTGGACATGGTCGTCGCCCTGTTCGCCGTACTGCGCACCGGGGCCGCGTATCTGCCGCTGGAGCTGGACTACCCTGACGACCGGCTCAGGGCGATGCTCGACGACGCGCGGCCCGCGCTGATCCTCTCCACCGAAGCGGTCGCCGCCCGACTGGAGGGTGCAGCCCCCAGCAGCCCGCGCGTGCTGCTCGACGATCCGGCCGTGACGGCTGAACTGGCCGCGTTCCCAGGCGACTTGACGCGCCAGGTGTTCAGCCTGGAGCACCCGGCGTATGTCATCTACACCTCCGGCTCCACCGGCCGGCCCAAGGGCGTCGTCACGCCGTACCGCGGCCTGACCAACATGCAGCTCAACCACCAGCGGGAGATCTTCGAACCGGCCATCGCCTCGGCGGGCGGCCGTCGGCTGCGCATTGCGCACACGGTGTCCTTCGCCTTCGACATGTCGTGGGAGGAGCTGCTGTGGCTGGTCGAGGGGCATGAGGTGCACATCTGCGACGAGGAGCTGCGGCGCGACGCCGAAGCCCTGGTCGCGTACTGCGAAACGCATCGCGTGGACGTCGTCAACGTCACCCCCACCTACGCCCATCTCCTCATCGAGCAGGGCCTGTTGGAGGGCCATCGGCCGCCCCTGGTGCTGCTCGGCGGCGAGGCCGTCTCGGAGACGGTGTGGAACCGGCTGCGCGACACCGAGGGCACCTACGGCTACAACCTTTACGGGCCGACCGAGTACACCATCAACACCCTCGGCGGCGGCACCCTCGACAGCGCGACCCCGACGGTCGGGCGTCCGATCCGCGGGACCCGGGCCCACATCCTGGACGGCTGGCTGCGACCGGTCCCGGACGGCGTGCCCGGCGAGCTCTACATCGCCGGCATCGGCCTGGCTCGCGGCTATCTCGACCGGCCTGGCCTGACCGCCGAGCGCTTCGTCGCCGACCCGTTCGGCGAGCCCGGCGAGCGCATGTACCGTACCGGCGACCTGGTACGCCGTCGCGCCGACGGCAACCTGGACTTCCTGGGCCGCACCGACGACCAGGTCAAGATCCGCGGCTACCGGGTGGAGCTCGGCGAGATCGAGACCGCGCTCGCCCAGCACCCCAGGGTGGCCCAGGCCGCCGTCCTCGTCCGCGACGACCGGCTCGTCGGCTACGTCGTCCCCGACCGGCCCACCGGCGGGGACCGGGACACCGCCGAGCGCGAACAGGTCGGCGAGTGGCAGGAGATCTACTCCGACGAGTACGAGGAGATCAGCACCGCCGTCTTCACCGAGGACTACGCCGGCTGGGACTCCTCGTACGACGGGCAGCCCATCCCCTTCGACCACATGCGGGAGTGGCGCGAGGCCACCGTCGAACGGATCGGTTCGCTGCGGCCACGCCGGATCCTGGAGATCGGCGTCGGCTCGGGCCTGCTGTTGTCCCAGTTCGCTCCGCGGGCCGAGGCCTACTGGGCCACCGACTTCGCCGCCCCCGTCATCCGCAAGATCGGCGAGGACCTGCGCCAGGACCCGGACCTCGCCGCCAAGGTCACGCTCCGCGCCCAGCCCGCCGACGACCTCAACGGGCTGCCCGGCGACGGCTACTTCGACACGATCGTCATCAACTCCGTCATCCAGTACTTCCCGAGCATCGACTACCTCACGTCGGTGATCCAGGGCGCCATGGAGCTGCTCGCCCCCGGCGGCGCGCTCTTCGTCGGCGACGTGCGCAATCTGCGGCTCGCCCGCACCTTCCAGACGGAGATCCAGCTTGCGCGCGGTGTGAGCGGTGACGCTCTGGGCAGGGCCGTCGAGCGTGGGCTGCGCCTGGAGAAGGAACTCCTCGTCGACCCCGACTACTTCACCACCCTCGGCTACGGAGTCGACCTCCGCACCAAGCGCGCCCGCCACCACAACGAGCTCAGCCGCTACCGCTATGACGCCGTGCTGTACGCGGGCGATCCTGCCCTGCGGCTCGACGACGTCCCGGCCGTCGGCTTCACCGGGGGCCTCGACCTGGCAGAGCTCGTCAGCACGGCCGTCCCGCTGCGTCTCGCCGGTATCCCCGACGCCCGTATCGGAGCCGACGGGGGAGTGGACCCGCAGACGCTGCACGACCTCGGCGCCGAACACGGTTGCCGCGTGCTGACCACCTGGTCCCGCGAAGTGGGCACGTACGACGCCGTGTTCCTGGCCGACGACGGCGGTGACGTCCCCGGGCTGACCGCCGGGCTGTATCACCCCGGCGGCGGGGAGGCTCCGTACGCCAATGAGCCGACCGCCGCGCGCGACGCGAACAGCCTGGTCCGGCAGCTCCGCGAGGACCTCAAGCAGCGGCTGCCCGACTACATGGTCCCGGCCGCCTTCGTCACCCTCGACCGGCTGCCCATGAACGACAACGGCAAGCTCGACGTGCGCGCCCTGCCCGAAGCCGAACCGGCCGTCGCGCTCGGCACCGGACGAGGGCCGCGCACTCCCGAGGAGGAGGTGCTCTGCCGGCTCTTCGCGGAGGTCCTCGGCCTGCCCGAAGTCGGCGCCGAGGACGGCTTCTTCGACCTCGGCGGCCACTCCCTGCTCGCCACCCGGCTGATCAGCCGGGCCCGCACCGAGCTGGGCGCCGAACTGGCGATCCGCGACCTCTTCGAGGCCCCGACCCCGGAGCTGCTCGCCGCCCGCGCCGACGGCGGACGCCCTGCCCGCCCGGCCGTCGCGTCTGTCGCCGACCGGCCCGAGCGCATCCCGCTGTCGGCCGCCCAGCGGCGGCTGTGGCTGGTGGAACAGATCACCGGCAGCGGCGTTGCATACAACTTCCCGCTGGTCTTCCGGCTCCGCGGCGAACTCGACCTGGACGCGCTGCGGGCCGCACTGCGGGACGTGGCCGGCCGGCACGAGGCGTTGCGCACCGTGTTCCTCGAGGAGGACGGGGAGCCGTACCAGCGGATCGTCCCGGCGGCCGAGGGCGAGCCCTCGTTCACCGTCACGGACTGCCCGGACGAAGACGCCCTGCCCACTCTCATCGAGACGGCCCAGCGTCGCCCCTTCGACCTCAGCCGTGAACTCCCGCTGCGCTGCGAGGTGTTCCGGATCGCTCCGGCCGACCATGTCGTGGCCGTGGTGCTGCACCACATCACCACCGACGAGTGGTCCGACCGGCCGTTCCTCAACGACCTCACCACTGCTTACCAGGCTCGTCGCGAGGGCCGCGAGCCGGAGTGGGCGCCGCTCCCGGTGCAGTACGCCGACTACACGCTCTGGCAGGACACCCTGCTCGGCGGTCGGCTCGGGGAGGAACAACTCGCCCACTGGACCGATGCCTTGCGCGATCTCCCGGAGGAACTGACCCTGCCCCTCGACCGGCCCCGTCCGGCCGAGCCCACGGGCCGCGGCGGCAAGGTCCGCTTCGAACTGCCCGCCGACACCGGCCGGGAGCTGCGCGAGCTGTCCGCCGCCACGGGCACCAGCATGTTCATGCTGTTCCAGGCTGCCACCGCAGCGTTGCTGCACCGGCTCGGTGCCGGGGACGACATTCCGCTCGGCGCACCGATCGCGGGCCGTACGGATGACGCGCTCGACGACCTGGTCGGCTTCTTCGTCAACACGCTTGTCCTGCGTACCGATCTTTCCAGCGGCGGTCTGTCCGGCGATGACCTCACCTTCCGCCAACTCCTCGGGCGCGTAAGGGAGTCGGCGCTGGAGGCGTTCGAGCACCAGGACCTGCCCTTCGACCAGGTGGTCGAGGCGGTCAACCCGGCGCGCGTGGCCGGGCGCAACCCGCTCTTCCAGGTCATGCTCGGATACCACTACCGGCCCGACGGCGACCCGGACGTGCTCGGCATGCCGACCGAGTGGTTCGACATGGACACCGGCATGGCGAAATTCGACCTCCACTTCACCTTCGTGGACGAGGCGGGCCGGGACCGTCTGGTGCTGCTCCTGGAATACGCGGCCGACCTGTGCGACGCGACGACCGCCGAGAGGCTGGCCGGACGTCTGGTGCGGCTGCTGGAGCAGGTGGTGGCCGATCCGGACCGGCCCGTACGGGACTTGGAGGTCCTGGAGGAGTCCGAGCGGCAGTCCGTCCTCGACCGGTGGAACGACACCGCGCACGACGTGGAGCCGACCACCCTGCCGGAGCTGTTCCGCGCCCAGGCGGCCCGCACACCCGACGCGCTCGCCCTCGTCCTCGGTGAACAGCGGCTGACCTACGCCGAGTTGGATGCGCGCGTCGAGCACACCGCGCGGGTGCTGGCCGGCCTGGGCGTGGGCCCGGAGGGCACGGTGGCTGTCGCGCTGCCTCGATCGGTGGACCTCGTGGTGGCGCTGCTGGCGGTGCACCGCGCAGGTGGGGCGTATCTGCCGCTGGACGCCGACTACCCGGAGGAGCGGCTCGCTCTCATGGTGGAGGATGCTCGTCCCGTGTGCGTGATCCGGGACGCCCTGCCTGATGGACCGGCAGGTGAACTGCCGCTGGGCTACGACCCGTTGAGTCCGGCGTACGTCATCTACACGTCCGGGTCCACAGGCCGTCCCAAGGGCGTGGTGGTGCCGCACCAGGGCATCGTCAACCGTCTGCAGTGGATGCAGGCCACGTACGAACTCACCGGCGACGACCGGGTGTTGCAGAAGACGCCGTCCAGCTTCGACGTGTCCGTGTGGGAGTTCTTCTGGCCGCTGATCACCGGGGCGACTCTCGTCCTGGCCCGGCCGGAAGGCCACAAGGACCCGGCCTATCTCGCCGAGTTGATCCAGCAGCAGCGGATCACGACGGTGCACTTCGTGCCGTCGATGCTCCAGCTGTTCCTCGAGGAGCCCTCCGCCGCGCAGTGCACCGGCCTGCGCCGCGTGATGTGCAGCGGCGAGGCCCTGCCCGTACCGCTGGCGAACCGCTTCCACCAGGTGCTCTCCGCCGAGCTGCACAACCTCTACGGCCCGACCGAGGCGTCCGTCGACGTCACCGCGATCGAGGTGCGACCGGAAGCGGAGAGCGTGCCGATCGGCCGCCCGGTGTGGAACACCGGCGTGTACGTCCTGGACGCCGGACTGCGTCCGGTACCTCCGGGCGTCCCCGGCGAGCTCTACCTGGCGGGCGTCCAGCTCGCCCGGGGCTACCTCGACCGTCCCGGCCTGACCGCCGAGCGGTTCGTCGCCGATCCGTACGGCGAACCCGGCGCCCGTATGTACCGCACGGGAGACCTGGCCCGCTGGACGGCCGACGGCACCGTCGAATATCTCGGCCGCACCGACGACCAGGTCAAGATCCGCGGCTTCCGCATCGAACTCGGCGAGGTCGAGGCCGTGCTCGCCCGGCACGAGGCCGTCGCCCACGCCGTCGTCGTTCCGCATGACCAGCGGCTCGTGGCGTACGTCGTCCCGGCGCCGGACCGGACAACTGAGTCCGTCGCCTTGCGCGCTCACACAGCGGCAGCTCTGCCCGAACACATGGTCCCCGCAATCTTCGTGACGGTCGACGCCCTGCCGCTCACCCCCAACGGCAAGCTCGACCGCAAGGCCCTGCCCGCCCCCGACTTCACGGCGGAAACGGGCAGCGGCAAGGGTCCGCGCACCCCGCGCGAGGAGATCCTCTGCGGACTGTTCGCGGGCGTGCTGGGCCTGGAACGGATCGGTGTCGACGACGACTTCTTCGCGCTCGGCGGCCACTCGCTCCTGGCCATGCGGCTGGTCAGTCGCGTACGGGCGGCTCTGGGCGTCGAGTTGGCGCTGCGCACGGTGTTCGAGGCCCCGACGGTGGCCCGGCTCGCGGAGCAGACGGCGGGTGCCGCCGACGAGCCCGCGCGGCCGGTCCTGACCGCTGCTCCGGAACGGCCGGAGCGGCTGCCCCTGTCCTTCGCCCAGCAGCGCCTGTGGGTGCTGTATCAGGTGGAGGGCCCCAGCCCCACGTACAACATCCCGATCGTCTGGCGGCTTTCCGGAGCGCTGGACACGGACGCGCTCCAACTCGCCGTCGACGACCTGGTCGCCCGGCACGAGCCGCTGCGCACCGTCTTCCCCGAACAGGACGGCCGCGCCCACCAGTTGATCCTCGACCCGCAGCAGGCCGGGATCGAGGTGGAGATCACCCGCACCAGCGAGGAGGAGCTGGGCGGGTGGCTCGTCGAGGCCGCCGAGCACGGCTTCGAGCTGGACCGTGAACCCCCGCTGCGCGTCCGCCTGTTCCAGGTCGCCGAGGACGAGCACGTACTGCTGCTCCTGCTCCACCACATCGCGGGCGACGAGTGGTCCGACGGGCCGCTCACCCGGGACCTGACCGACGCCTACGAGGCACGGGCCGCGGGCCGCGCCCCGGACCGGGCACCGCTGCCCGTCCAGTACGCCGACTTCAGCCTGTGGCAGCGGGCGATGCTCGGCGACGAGAAGGACCCGGCCGGCCTGGCCGCCCGTCAACTCGCCTTCTGGCAGCGGACCTTGACCGGACTCCCCGAGGAGCTCGCGCTCCCCGTCGACCGGCCGCGTCCGCTGGAGGCCAGCTACCGCGGCGGGACCGTGCACATGCCGCTGGACCCGACGTTGGCGGCGGAGCTGCGCGAACTGGCCCGGACGGGCAACGTGAGTATGTTCATGGTCGTCCAGGCCGCGGTGGCGGCGCTGCTGACCCGGCTCGGAGCCGGTACGGACATCCCGCTGGGCAGCCCGATCGCCGGTCGCACCGAGGAGGCGCTGGAGGACCTGGTCGGGTTCTTCCTCAACACGCTGGTGCTGCGCACCGACACCGCGGGCGACCCCACCTTCCGCGAACTCCTCGGCCGCGTACGGGAGACGGACCTCGCCGCCTTCGACCACCAGGACGTGCCGTTCGAGCGGGTGGTGGACGCGCTCAGTCCCGCTCGTTCGCTCGCGCGGCACCCGCTGTTCCAGGTCATGGTCGTGTACCTCGCCGCGGGCGGTGCCGAGGACGGCTTCGCCGGGCTGCGCTCGCGACGGGAGGAGATCGGCCAGACCACCGCCAAGTTCGACCTCTCCTTCGACTTCGTGGAGCGGGCCGACGGCGAAGGCGTCGACGGAGTCCTGGAGTACAGCACCGACCTGTTCGACCACGCCACCGCCCAGGCCCTCGCCGAGCGGCTGATCCGCCTGCTGCGTGCGGTGGTTGCCGACCCCGACACCCCGATCACCCGGATCGACGTTCTCGGCGCCACCGAACGCCGACGGATCCTCACCGAGTGGAACGACCGGCCCGTACTCGCCCCGCCGACCACCGTCCCGGCCCTCTTCGAGCGGCAGGCCGAACTCTCCCCGGACGCCCCCGCCGTGGCCTCCGACGGCATCCGGCTGACCTTCGCCCAACTGAACGCCAAGGCCAACCGGCTCGCCCGGCTACTGGTCACGCAAGGCGCGGGACCGGAGCGGATCGTCGCCCTGGCACTGCCCCGTACCGCCCGCACCCTGCTCGCCATCCTGGCGGTGCAGAAGACCGGTGCCGCCTATCTGCCGCTCGACCCGGACGCCCCGGCGGGCCGCACCCGCGACATGCTCGACGACGCCCGCCCGGTACTCGTCCTCACCACGAAGGACCTCGCCCCGCTGCTGCCCCCCGACGGCCCGCCGACCGTGCTCCTCGACGACTCGCGGACCGCGGAACTGCTCGCGGGCCAGAGCCCCGCCGACCTGCTCGACACCGACCGCGCCGCCCCACTGACTCCGCGCCACCCGGCCTATGTGATCTACACCTCCGGTTCCACCGGCCGCCCCAAGGGAGTCGTCGTCACCCACGAGACCGTGGGCAACCTCTTCCACAGCCACCGCGAGACGCTGTATGCACCGGCCAAGGCGGCCACAGGGCGGCGGCATCTGCGGGCCGGACACGCCTGGGCGTTCTCCTTCGACGCGTCCTGGCAACCGCAGTTGTGGCTGCTCGACGGGCACTGCGTCCATGTGGTGTCGGACGAGACCCGTCGCGACCCCGAACTGCTCGCGGCGGCCGTCGTCGAGCACGGCTTCGACTTCCTGGAGGTCACGCCGTCGTTCTTCGCGCAGATGGCGGAGACGGGTCTTGTCCGCGAGGACGGCAGCTGCCCGCTCGCCGTGGTCGGTGTCGGTGGTGAGGCCGTACCGGTGGCGCAGTGGGAGCGGCTCGGGCAACTGCCCGGCACCGAGGCGTTCAACCTGTACGGGCCCACCGAGTCCACCGTCGACGCCCTCGTGGCGCGGGTGCGCGACAGCGACCGGCCGCTCGTCGGCCGACCCGTGGCGGGCACCCGGGCATACGTACTCGACGACCGGCTGCAGCCCGTACCGCCCGGCGTCACGGGCGAGCTGTACCTGACCGGCGGCGGCCTGGCCCGCGGCTACCTGGACCGCCCCGCGCTGACCGCCGAACGCTTCGTCGCCGACCCGTTCGGGCCGCCCGGCTCGCGGCTTTACCGGACCGGCGACCTGGCCCGCTGGACCGCCGACGGACAGATCGACTACCTGGGCCGTGCCGACGACCAGGTGAAGATCCGCGGCTTCCGGATCGAACCCGGCGAGATCGAGTCCGTGCTCTCCTCCCACCCCGACGTCGCCCAGGCTGTGGTGACAGTACGTCAGGAGGGCCCGCGGAAACTGCTGGTGGCGTACGTCGTTCCGGTCGCCGGACGGCTCCCCGACGCCGGACGGCTGCGTGCGCACGTCGGCGGGCAGCTGCCGGACTACATGGTCCCGGCCGCCGTCGTACTCCTGGACCGGCTGCCCGCACTGGCCAACGGCAAGCTGGACCGGGCCGCCCTGCCCGCCCCGGACTTCAGCGCCGTCTCCACCGGCCGGGCTCCCAGTACGGAACTCGAGAAGACCCTGTGCGGCGTCTTCGCCGACGTACTCGGCCTGGACGAAGTCGGCGTCGACGACGACTTCTTCACCCTGGGCGGCGACAGCATCGTGGCCATGCAGCTCGTCAGCAGGGCCCGGGCGGCGGGCGTGCGGATCACCCCGCGCCTGGTGTTCCGGCACCGTACGGTCGCGGCTCTCGCCGAGGTCGCGACGGCTGCCGGACCCGAGGCCGCCGGTGCCCGCCCGGCCGACGACGGCATCGGCACCGTGCCACTGACGCCGGTCATGCACTGGCTGCGCGAACTCGGCGGCTCCTTCAAGGGCTACCACCAGGCAGCCCTGGTCCGGACGCCCGCCGCCCTGGACCGGCCGAAGCTGGCCGCCGTGCTGCGGGCCCTCTCCGACCGGCACGCCATGCTGCGCGGCACGCTGGTCCGCACAGCAATGGATGACTGGACCATCGAGATCCCAGGCGCCGACGCGGTGGACACCGAGGCATGGATCGAGCGGGTCGACGTCGCCGGGCTGGACGCCGAGGAGCTGCGGACGGTGGTCGCGGAACGCGCCCATGCCGCCCGCGCGACGCTCGACCCGGACGCCGGCGCCATGGTGCGGGCCGTGTGGTTCGACGCGGGCGGTGAGCCGGGCAGACTGCTCCTGATGGCCCACCACCTCGTCACCGACGGAGTCTCCTGGCGCGTCCTGCTGCCCGACCTGGCCGCCGCCTGGCAGGACGTCGCAGCCGGGCGCCCGGCGGAACTGCCGCCCGTCGACACCTCGTTCCGCACCTGGTCGCGCAGGCTGGCCGAGCTGGCCCGGGACCCGGCCCGCGAGGCGGAGCTTTCCTTCTGGACCGGCGTGTTCGAAGGCGCCGCGCCCTTCCCGCTGGACCGGCCGCTCGACCCGGACCGCGACACCGTCGGCACGGTACGGGAGCTGGCACTGCGCCTGCCCGCCGACCAGACGGGCCCGCTGCTCTCGGCCGTGCCTGCCGCCTTCGGCGCCAACGTCAACGACGTCCTGCTCACCGGTCTCGGCCTCGCCGTGGCCGACTGGCGGCGACGCCACGGGGACGGCTCGCCGGGCCCGGTCCTCGTCGACCTCGAAAGCCACGGCCGCGAGGAGGAGTTGGCGGGGGACGCCGATCTGTCGCGTACGGTCGGCTGGTTCACCAGCGTCTTCCCGGTCCGCCTCGACACCGGTCAGGCCGACCTCGACGACGCCCTCCGGGGCGGCCCGGCCGCGGACGAGGCGGTGGCCGCGGTACGCCGGCACCTCGGCTCGCTGCCCGCGAACGGCGTCGGCTACGGCATGCTGCGCCACCTCAACCCCCGTACGGCACCAGTCCTCGCCGCCTTCGAGACACCGGCGATCGAGTTCAACTACCTCGGCCGGTTCGGCATCCCCGAGGACACGGACTGGTCGTACGCCCCGGAGGAGGACGTCGCGGACATCGGCGCCGAACCGGAGATGCGGGAGGGCCACGCCCTCGGCATCAACGTCGTGACCGAGGACCGCGCCGACGGCCCCGTCCTGGCCGCCCACTGGTCCTGGCCCGAAGCCGTGTTGTCCGAGGAGGCGGTCCGCGACCTGGCCGAGACCTGGTTCCGCGCCCTGAAGGCCCTCGTCACCCGCACCCAGCACCGTCCCTAGCCCCTTGCCCTCAAGTCCCGCACCCAGGAGGATCACCGCATGAGCAGCGGCAACACCAACCCGTTCGAGAACCCCGACGGCGTCTACTCCGTACTCGTCAACGACGAGGGCCAGCACAGCCTCTGGCCCGACTTCGTGGACGTCCCCGCGGGCTGGACCGTCGCCCACGGCCCCGGCCCACGTCAGGAGTGCCTCGACTACATCGAGACCAACTGGACCGACATGCGACCCACGAGTCTGGTGGAGCGGATGGAGCGGACCGGCTGACCCGATGCTCAGCACCAGACTCACCAACGCGCACATCCTGACCATGGACCCGGACCACCCCGTCGCCCACGACCTGGGCATCTGGGAGGGCCGGATCGTGGGCCTGGACGAGGCGGTGACCGGGCTGCCCGCGCGCCGGGTGGTGGATCTCCAGGGCGCCACCGTGCTGCCCGGGTTCATCGACAGCCATGTGCACCTGGCGTGGACCGGTTTCAAGGCGGCCACCCCGAGCGTCGCGCCGTGCACCTCGGTCGAGGACGTGCTCGCAGTGGTTGCGGCCGCCGTGGCGGGCACGCCGCCCGGCGGC
This sequence comes from Streptomyces yerevanensis, assembly GCF_000716805.1. NCBI lineage: Bacteria > Bacillati > Actinomycetota > Actinomycetes > Kitasatosporales > Streptomycetaceae > Streptomyces > Streptomyces yerevanensis. Next base: position 137,411 of record NZ_JNWJ01000036.1, read on the forward strand.
TGGGCGCATCTCGTGGGGTACGACCAGCGGGCCCTTGGCCGCCATCTGACCGCCACCGAGCTGGACAAGGTCAGCGAGGGGCGCAAGGTGTACCTGCTGCACGACTCCGGACACGGTTGTGTGGTCAACACCGCGGTCCTGGACCTGCTGCCCGCCCAGGTGCCGCACGAGGACGGCTTCCTCGCCGAGGGCGCCATGGGAGCCGCGCGGGCGCTGCGACTGCCGTACTCCCAGGAGGAGTTGGCGGAGGCGATCGGGCGCGCGGCCCGGGTCTGCCTGGCCGAGGGGGTCACGGCCTGCGCCGAGGCGGGCATCGGCGGCGCCCTGTTCGGACACAGTCCGGTCGAGCTGGGTGCCTACCAACTCGCCCGCGAGCAAGGGAAGTTGCCGCTGCGGGTGCAGCTCATGGTGGCAGCGGACCGGCTGAAGGAGGTGGCCGCGCACGAGGACGACGGCATCCCGCGCGCCCTCGACCTCGGACTGCGCACCGGCTTCGGGGACGAATGGCTCTCCGTGGGCGCGCTGAAGATCTACACCGACGGCGGCATGATGGCCCGCACGGCCGCGCTCAGCAGCCCGTACGAAGGCCTGGACCACGCAGGGCAGTTGCAGGACGACCCCGAGGCGCTCGCGGACACGATCGTGGCCGGTCATCTCGGCGGCTGGCAGCTCGCCGTCCACGCCATCGGCGACCGCGCGGCCGACGTCGCCCTGGACGCCCTGGAACGGGCGCATCACCTCCGGCCGCGCCCGGGCGCGCGGCACCGCATCGAACACGCGGGGCTGATCCGGCCCGACCAGCTGTCCCGCATGGCGCGGCTCGGCGTGAGCGCCGTGGTCCAGCCGAACTTCCTGCGCTATTTCGGCGACGACTACGCGTCGATCATGGGCGAGGAACGGGCACCGTGGATGTACCGGGGGAGGGGATTCCTCGATCACGGCATCACGCTGGTGGGCAGCTCCGACCGGCCCGTCGCGGACGGATCGCCGCTGCGGGCCGTCCAGTTCATGGTCGAGCGGGCCTCGGAGTCGGGACAGGTGATCGGCCCGGACGAGTCCGTCACCGTCGACGAGGCCCTGCGGGCGTACACCGTCGGCGGGGCCTACGCCTGCCACTGGGACTCCGTCGCGGGCAGTCTCACCCCGGGCAAGCGCGCCGACCTGGTCGTGCTGGGAGACGACCCGAGGCGGGTCGACACCTCACGCATCGGGGACATCGAGGTGGTGACGACGTACGTCGACGGCCGGGAGAGCAACAGCTAACCCGGGCGCCTCTGCTCATGAACGGGCCGGACTGTCGCTGATGTGTCGTGCGCGGCCCTGCGGTGCAGGAGTTCGCGCAACAGCTGGTTCGTGGTGCACACGACGCCCGTACGCGCGATCCACCGCAGCGCCATGGAGTGGTCCTCGGCGGAGAAGTCCGCCACCGCGTCGGCCACGACGAACGGCTGGATGTCGTGCATGAAGGCGTCCGCCGCCGTCAGCAGTATGCCGAGGTGCGCCCGCACTCCGCACAGGATCAGCTGGTCCCGCCCGGTGGAGCGCAGCAGCCGGCCGAGATGGCTGCGGAGAAAGGCGTTGTGCCGCACGTTGACCAGCAGGTGTTCGCCCGCCCGTGGCGTGAGCTGCGGGACGATCGAGGCGGCGTCGGGTTCGGGGACCGTACCCGGCCCCCAGACGTCGCTCAACTGCCCCTGCCGACCGGCGCGCTGCTCGGCCGGTTCCGCGCTGAAGATCACCGGCATGCCGAGTGTGCCGGCGAGTTCGCGCAGGGTGGTGATGTTGTCGATGAGTTCCACGACGGGGGAGGAGCCTGCCGGAAACGCCTGGACGTAGTGGTTCTGCATGTCGTGCATCAGCAGGGCGGCCCGTGCCGGGTCGATCGTCCAGGACGGCGATGACGCGGGAAGCGCGGAACGGTCGGGCATGGGGTACGAGTCGACGACCGGTAAACCCATGGCGAATCCCCCTGATGCTTACCCTCAGATTAGTAAGGTTAGCCTAACCTAATCATGGGCGCCGCGCCCCTGAAAGAAGGCCGCAGGCCTTCCTTTCAGGGGCGCGGAGAACTGCGCGACCAGCCACAACGGACCCGCAGCGTCGAACTGCGCTTCCACCGGAGCAGCCGGTGTATTCAGGACGCCGGCTGCTCCACCTTCGTCGCGGTGTCGCCGTCCACGGCCGCGGCCAGCTGCGGCACCAGGCGCTCGAGCATGTACGGCAGGCTCAGCACCGACACGAAGGACACGGAATTTCCGTAGTCGCTCGCCTCCTTGACGAAGACCTCACGGTCCTGCTTCGCCACGTTCAGATCGGCGTAGAGGGCGTCCTTGTTGAGCTTGGCCTCGTCCTTGGCCACGTCGGAGACGATCCACACGAGGGCGTCCGTGTCCAGCAGATCGGTGCGCTCCTTGCTGATGTTGGCGCCGAACTCGTCGCCGATGACCTTGTCCAGGTCGGTCGGCAGCTTGAAGCCGAGATCCGTGAGCAGCCGGGAGCGCGCGTCCTGGCTACCGAAGACGAACATGCCCTCGTACGGGGTCGCCATCACGGCGGTCTTCCCGGCGAAGTCCGGGTTGTCCTCGGCCGCCTTCTTGAAGTCGGCCTGGACGCCCTCGACGAGCTCCTTCGCCTCCGTCTCCTGGCCGAGCGCCTTGCCGATGATCTCGGTCTGCTCCTGCCACGGGACGCCGAAGTCGTTGTACGCCTTCGGCTGGGCCACCACCGGCGCGAACTTCGACAGGGTCTCGTACTGCTCCTTGGTCAGCCCCCCGTAGACCGCGAGGATCAGGTCGGGCTTGAGCGCGGCGATCTTCTCCGTCTGCGGTCCGGTGCCGGTGTCCGTCAGCACGGTCGGGGCCTTCTTGCTGCCCAGCTTGTCGGCGGCCCAGGGGCCGATGGCGCCCTTGTAGCCGCCGAGCCACTCGGTGGTGCCGACGGGCACCTTGCCCAGGGCGAGCACGGCGTCCTGGTCGGTCAGACCGACCGTGACGATCCGCTTGGGCTCCGCCTTGATGGAGGTGCTGCCGTACTTGTGCGGGATGGACACCGGGAAGGCGCTGTTCGCGGATTCCTTGTTCCCTGCGTTCTCTGCGGATCCCTCGGAATCATCTCCCGAGCCGCAGGCGGTGGTGAAGAGCAGTAGCGCGGAGACGAGCGCCGCGGCGAGGCGTGTGCCTCTGAGAGAGCCGAGCATCAGTGGTCCTTCATGGTGGTGGTTGTGTCGGGACGGTGCTGCTGCGTGGGGGGCTGATCGACTGTGCTGCGCGTATCGGACCAGGCCTCCCACAGGGAGGCGTAGGTCCCGCCCGCCGCGCACAGCTCGTCATGGGTGCCGCTCTCCACGATCCGGCCGCCGTCCATGACGACGATCCGGTCCGCGGCCGCGGCCTGGGTGAGGCGGTGTGCGACGACCAGCGCCGTGCGGCCCTCGACCGCCCGGTCGGCCGCCCGCTCCAGCAGCCGGGCTCCGGTGCTCCCGGCCTCGGCGGTCGCCTCGTCGAGCACGGCCACCGGGGGATCGGCCAACACCAGCCGCGCCAGGGCGAGTTGCTGGACCTGGGCGGGCGTGAGGCGGTGTCCGCCCTCGCCCACGACCGTGTCCAGGCCCTCGGGCAGCGTTTCGACCCAGTCCAAGGCCTCCACGGTGGCCAGGGCCGTGCGCAGCTCGTCGTCGGTGGCGTCGGCCCGCGCCAGGCGCAGATCCTCCGCGAGCGAACCGGCGAAGACGTGGGTCTCCTGCGTGACCAGCGCCACCGGCAGACTCTCGCCGTCGCCGTACGCTCCGGCGCCGGTCAGATGCACCGAGCCGGACGTCGGGGCGTGCACGCCCGCGATGAGCTTGGCCAGGGTCGTCTTGCCCGCGCCGCTCGGGCCGACCAGGGCCACGCGTTCGCCGGCGCGGAGCGTCAGGTCCACCTCGTGCAGGACGGGACGGCCGGGCTCGTACGCGTGGTCGATGCCGATCACGGTGACAGTGCCGTCCGCCGCCGTGCCCGGCTCCCGCCGCTTGTGAGGATTCGCCGCCTCTTCCGGCTCGGGGTCCGGCTGGTCGGCGACCCCGACCAGCCGGGCGAGCGCGGCGGTCGCCGACTGCGCGTCGTCGAGCAGTACCAGCGCGGAGTTGATCGGGGCGAACAGGCTGTGGAAGTACAGGGCCGCGGCGGTCGCGGTGCCGATGGACACCGAGTCGGCGCGCACCAGCAGGAACCCGGTGACGAGGACCGCGGCGAGGCCGGTGTACTCGGCCACGTGCAGCCGGTTGTAGAACCGCAGCACCAGCTTCACTCCGCGCAGCGTCAGCTCGACCGCCGCCGACGAACGCCGGGTCACATGCGTGGTGTGCTGCTCCTCCAGCCGGAACGCCCGTACCGTGCCGGCCCCCGCGATGGTGTCGAGGAGCTGCTGCTGCTGAGCTCCGGTCGCGATGCGCTGACGGGCATAGAGCGGCACGGCATTGCGTACGTACCAACGGGCGGTGTGCGCCTGGACGGGCACCGCGAGGAGGGCCGCGAGCAGGAAACGCCAGTCCAGCGCCGCCATCGCGCCCAGCGTCAGCACGATGGCCAGCAGGGAGCGGGCCAGTTCGGGCAGGGCGTTGCGCACCGCCTCGGCCACCACCGATACGTCCCGGGTCACCCGGGCGGTGAGGTCTCCCGCGCCCGCCTTCTCCACCTGTTCCAGCGGCAGCCGCAGCGCCTTCTCCACGAACCGCTCGCGCAGTTGCGCCAGCAGGGTCTCGCCGAGCCGGGAGACCAGCGTCAGGCCCAGCGCGGTGGTGCCGCCCTGGGCGAGGGCGACCAGCACCAGGAGGACGACCGGAGTCGTCACATCCCCGGGCGGGCGACCCTCGGCCACCACGTCCACGATGCGGCCAAGGAGCGGCTGGACGAGCAGACCCACACCGGTGGCCGCGACCATCACCGCGAAGCTGCCGAGGGCCAAACCGCGGCGCGGACGCACCAGTTCGCGAACGGCGGCACGGGTGCGGGCCCCGGTCGCCGTGGGCAGCAGTTCCCGGGTGCCGGGCGCCTGCTCGTCCGTATCGGGGCCGGGGTCTGTACCGGTCATCGCTGCCTTGTTCCCGTTGTTCTCGTTTCCCGAGGTGTCGCTCATGACAACACCGCCGCGCGGTACGCCTCATGACGGCGTACCAGATCGGTGTGCGGGGCCGTGTCGGTGATCCGGCCGTCGTCGAGCAGCACCACCCGGTCGGTGACCGCGAGCAGTGCGGGGCTGGTGGTCACGAGCACCGTGGTGCGGCCCTTGCGGATCTCCCTCAAGCCGGTCGCGATCCGGGCCTCGGTCACCGTGTCGACCGCGGTGGTCGGATCGTGGACCACCAGCACGGGCCGGTCGGCCGCCAACGCGCGGGCGAGAGCGACCCGTTGGCGTTGCCCGCCGGAGAGGGACCGGCCGCGCTCACTGACCGCGGTGTCCTCGCCGTCCGGCAGGGTCTGCGCGACTTGAGCCACCCCGGCCGCCGTCATCGCCGGTTCCGCATCGTGGGAGTCGGGCGCCGCGGCGGTGACGTTGTCGCGGACGGTGCCTTCGAAGAGGTCCGCGTCGTGCTCGGCCACCAGCAGGGCCGTACGCATCTGAGCGGGATCCAGGTCGCGCAGGGACACGCCGTCCAGTTCGACCGTTCCGGCTTCGGGGTCGGTCTGCCGGGACAGGCAGCGCAGCAGGTCGGCGGCGTGCGCGGGGTCGGTCGCGACCACGCCGAGGAGTTCGCCGGGCGCGATGTCCAGGTCCACCTCGCGCAGCCCGCCGTGGCTGAGCCCGCTCAGCCGGACCGCGCCGCGCACCTGCTGCGGCAGGCTTTGGCCACCGGACGTGACGGAGTGCGGCGTGGCAAGGACCTCCGCGATCCGGGCGGCCGAGGCCCGGCCCTGCGCGAACTCGGCGTTGACCCAGGCGAGCGTCTCCAGGGGCCCGAGCAGGAAGAGCGCGAGCCCTACCGCCGACACCAACTCGCCCAGGCTGATGCTGCCTTGGGCGGCCAGTCGGCCACCGACGAGTGCGACGACGGCGATCAGGCAGCCGGTCAGCGCCAGGACCATGCCGTTCTGGAAGGCCTGCGCGCGTGCGGCCCGCAAGGTGGCCTGCAGGGAGTCGCGGCTGGTGGTGCGGTAGCGGGCGATGGCCGTCGACTCGCCGCCGATGCCCTTCAGGATCCGCAGACCGGCCACCAGGTCGGCGGCGACAGCCGAGGCGTGCGCCGCCCGCTCCTGCTCGGCCTCGCTGCGGCTCTCCAGCGGCTTGCTCAGCAGATGCCCGAGCCAGAGCAGGACCGGTGTGCCGAGCAGCACCACCAGACCGAGTAGCACCGACGTACGCAGCAGGACGACGGCACAGGTGAGCAGGCCCATCAGTGCCGAAATGCCGAACATCAGCGCCAGGTTGACGGCACCGACCCGCTTGGCGTCCTCGGTCGCGATGTTGGCCATCGCTCCGGGCAGCCGGCCCTCCTCCGCCCCGCCGCCGGGATCCAGGACCCTTCGTACGAGAGTGATCCGCAGCGCGTGCTCGGCCTGCACGGAGGCCTTTTCACCGGACCAGGCGCCGATGCGGAAGCTGAACGCCAGCCCCACATAGACCACGGCGAGGATCACCAGCCAGAGGAACAGGGCGCCGGTGTCGGAGTCGGTGACGGCCTGGTCGATCACGATACCGATCAGGACCGGGACCAGCGCCTCGCCGACCTGGTGCCCGGAACCGAGGAGAGAGCCGAGCGCGACGTTACGTCGCTGACCCCGGACCGTGTCCCTCAGGACGTCCCGCCCCGACGGATATGAAGGACCCACCCGTACCCCTCCGGGATCGGACAAAGAGAAAAACCTAGGTGAGGCTACCCTAAGTCGAAGCGCCTGCCCAGCCCGGGGCGCGCACGCGACCGCCCCGAGCGCCGTCCGACGGCACGCGCGCGCGTGCCGTCGTCACGACGATGAACTGCCCTTTCAGGCCGATGAATTGGCCGAGACGTTGGCCGAGGAACTGATACTCGCGGCCGCGTCGCTCGCATGGTGGGCGAGCAGGGAGTCGAGGATCTCGCCGGAGCGTACGGCGGTGGTGGACAGCAGGGTGGAGGTGAGACCGTGCGTGTGCTCGGTCGCGCCCTGCAGGTAGATGCCCGCGGTGACCTCGGGCGCGACCTCCACGCGATGGTCGCGGCCCACGCGTACGGCATCGTCGTCGTCCCGCAGGCAGAGCTTCGCGGTTCTGCCCAGCAAGGTCTCGAGGTCCCTGGGCCGGTAGCCGGTCGCATGGACCAGCAGGTCGGAGGACAGCACCTCCCGCTCGCCGGTGGGCAGGAACTCGACGGTGACGTCCAGTCGGTCGTCCAGCGTGCGTACGTCCCGGATGCGGGAGACGTTGCGCAGGCGCAGACGTTCGTTGCCCTGGACCTTCTCGCGGTACATGGTCGCGTACAGCGACTCGATCAGGTCCATGTCGACCACCGAGTAGTTGGTGCTGCGGTGGTAGTCGACCAGGGACTGCTTGACCTCGGGCGTCGACTGGAAGTAGACGTCCACGGCCTCCGGGTCGAAGATCCGGTTGGCAAAGGGGCTGTCGTCGGCGGGTGTGTACCCGTACTTGGCGAAGACCGCGCAGACCTCCGCCTCGGGGAAGGAACGGTGCAGATAGTCGACCGCCTCCGCGGCACTCTGACCTGCGCCGAGGACCAGAATGCGGCCCACCGAAGCGCCGGAGTCGTTCAACTCGCGTACACGCGGCACCAGTTGGCTGTTGTGCCAGATACGGTCCGACAGCTCGGTGCCCGGCGGGAGATGGGGCTCCAGGCCGACGGCCACCGAGATGTTACGAGCCCTGCGGACGACGGTGCGTTCGGGGGCGCCGGGGACGCGGCTGACGACGTCGAACCAGCGGACCTCTCCGTCCTCGGTCAGTACCGGCTCCACGGAGACGACTTCGGCGCCGTAGTCGACCTGGTGCGCGATGCGGGCGGCGGCCCACTCGAAGTACTCGTGGAACTCGATCCGCAGCGGGAAGAGTGTCTTCGCGTTGAGGAAGTCCACGAGCCTGCCGCGCTCCCGCAGGAAGCACAGGAAGCTGAAGTCGCTGGTCGGATTGCGCATCGTGACAAGGTCCTTGAGGAAGGACACCTGCATCGTGGCGTCGTCGATGAGCATGCCACGGTGCCAGCCGAAGGACGGCTGACGCTCCAGGAACCGGGCTCGGATGCGCTTCTCGGGGGCGGCTCGGGAGTTGTGTTCCTCGACTGCGATGGCCAGTGCGAGGTTTGACGGGCCAAAACCCACGCCGATCACATCGTGGATGGCGTCCGGTTCGTCGTGCAGTGCGTTCACCGCAACTTTCCTTCCCTTAGGCGCCACTGATGTTAAATAAGGTTAGCCTTACCTTGCAATGGTGTGTTCTAGGAGAGGATCGAGTATGCGGGTCGTCATGTTCGGCTATCAGACCTGGGGGCACCGCACGCTCCAGGCTCTGCTGGAGTCCGACCACGAGGTGGTCCTGGCCGTGACCCACCCCAAGAGCGACCACGTATACGAGAAGATCTGGGACGACTCGGTGGCCGATCTCGCCGAGAAGCACGGCATCCCGGTGCTGCTGCGCAACCGCCCCGACGACCCCGAACTCCTCACCGCGCTACGGGAAGCGGAACCGGACCTGATCGTCGCCAACAACTGGCGCACCGTGCTGCCCCCCGAGGTCTTCGACCTCCCGCCGCACGGCACGCTCAACATCCACGACTCGCTGCTGCCGGCGTACGCGGGCTTCTCCCCGCTGATCTGGGCGCTGATCAACGGTGAGCGGGCAGTCGGCGTCACGGCGCACCGGATGAACGCCGAACTCGACGCGGGCGACATCCTGTTGCAGCGAGCCGTACCGGTGGGCGCCACCGACACGGTCACCGATCTGTTCCACCGCACCGTCGACCTGATCACGCCGGTCGTGACGGAGTCGCTCGACCTGATCGCCTCGGGCCGCGCGCAGTGGATCCCGCAGGACCGTAGCCGGGCGAGCTTCTTCCACAAGCGGTCGCTCGAGGACAGCCGGATCGACTGGACCTGGCCGGCCGAGGACCTGGAGCGCCTGGTACGCGCCCAGTGCGACCCGTACCCCAACGCCTTCACCTACCACCGCGGCCAGCGCCTGCGCATCGTCGAGGCAACGGTGTCGAAAGCCCGTTACGGCGGCACTCCCGGCCGCATCTTCATCCGCGAGGGCGACGGCGTGGTCATCGTCGCCGGAGCTGAGGCCAGGAACGGACAGCTGCGCGGCCTCTGCGTGAAGCGCGTCCGCACCGAGGACGGCACGGAGCACGCGGCGGCGGACTACTTCCGCACGATGGGGGGCTATCTCACGGCGCGTCCGTGACCTGACGGACCGGCGGCTACGCGAACTTGCCGAAGTCCGTTGCGGTACCGCGCCCCTAGGGAGGTCGCAGGCCCTGCTCAGGGGCGCGGGGCTGCATCAATGTGCGGCTCCGCAGCGATGGGGTCCCCCCATGCATCACGACGGCGCCGGTCGCCGCGCGTCACGTCACGCGAATGCCCTCGCGGTCTTCGAGGGCGCTGATGGCGGTGGCGGTGAGGCTGTGGGTGATGTGGCCTCGCATCAGCTGGGCGGCTTCGGCGGCGCGGCCGTCCACGATCAGGGAGACAAGTTGGTGGTGCTCCTGAAGGTCCCGGGTGCGGGGTTCGTCACCGGGCGGGAGTTCGAGGCCGAGGCGCCGGTAGCGATCGGACTTGTCCCACAGGTCGTCCAGGAGACGGATGAGGACGTCGTTGTGCGAGGCTCGGTACAGCGCCTGGTGGAAGGCGCGGTGGGCCGTGAGTGCCTCCTCCCCCCATTGGCGGGTGACGGGGAGAAGCTTGTCGACGGCGGCCTGCATCGTGGCGATGTCGTCGTCGGTCCGTCGCTGGGCGGCAAGTTCGGCGGCGGTCGGGTCCAGTGACAGGCGGACCTCGAAGAGCTGGCGGGCCTCGGTCGAGTTCATGACGGAGACTCGGACGTCGCGGTGGGTTTCGACGGTGACGAGTCCCTCGCTGCTGAGGCGGCGGATGGCCTCGCGCAGGGGCGTGATGCTCATGTTGAGGGACTCGGCGAGGTCGTACTGGGCGAGCCGTGACCCGGCAGGAAGCGTGCCGGCGAGGATCCGATCGCGGAGTTCCGCGTAGGCGAGGTCGCTCTTGCTGAAGAACAGGTTCGGTCCTGCCATGGCCCCCTGACCGTTCCTTTCCGGAGATTCCCCACCCCTTGACATCCCTCATTGGACCGGCTCAGTCTAACAGGCGTCACATCTTATAAGATATGAGAGAGGCTTCGCAGTGAAGATCACCAACGTCTACGAGGGCGTCGTTCCGATCAGCTCCTCGATCCGCAACGCCTGGATCGACTTCAGCTCCATGGACTGTTCGATCGTGGCGATCGAGAGCGACGTCATCCGGGACGGCAAGCCCGTGGTGGGCTACGGCTTCAACTCCAACGGCCGCTACAGCGCCGGAGAGATCCTGCGCCGCCGGGTCCTGCCCCGCCTCCTTGAGGCCGAGCCCGGCAGCCTGCTCGACGAGCAGGGCGGCCTGGACCACGCCAGGGCGTGGGACGTGATGATGAACAACGAGAAGCCCGGCGGGCACGGCGAGCGCTCGGTCGCGGTCGGCGTGGTGGACATGGCCCTGTTCGACCTGGCCTCCAAGATCGAGGGCAAGCCGCTGTACCGGTATCTGTCCGAGCGCTACGGCGACGGGCAGCCCGACGACTCCGTCTTCGTCTACGCCGCCGGCGGCTACTACGCCCCGGGCAAGACCCTCACCGACCTTCAGGACGAGATGCGCGGCTTCCTCGACCTGGGCTACGACGTCGTCAAGATGAAGATCGGCGGCGCCGACCTGGTGGAGGACCTGCGCCGTATCGAGGCCGTCATCGACGTCCTGGACGGCGACGGCTCCCGGCTGGCCGTCGACGTCAACGGCCGCTTCGACCTCAACACGGCCCTGGAGTACGGGCGGGCCATCGAGCCCTACGGGCTGTTCTGGTACGAGGAGATCGGCGACCCGCTCGACTACCACCTCAACGCCACCGTCGCCGAGCACTACACCGGCGCCATCGCCACGGGCGAGAACCTCTTCTCCCTCCAGGACGCCCGCAACCTGATCCGCTACGGCGGCCTGCGCCCCGACCGCGACACCATCCAGGTCGACCCCGCGCTCTCCTACGGTCTGGTGGAGTACCTGCGCATCCAGGACATGCTCCGTCAGCACGGCTGGTCATCGAGGCGCTGCATCCCGCACGGCGGGCACCAGTTCTCCCTGCACATCGCAGCCGCCCTCAAGCTCGGCGGCAACGAGTCCTACCCGGGCGAGTTCCAGCCCACCGGCGGCTTCGCCGACGACGCCGTCGTCGAGAAGAGCCGCGTCGGCCTGACCGACACCCCCGGCATCGGCTTCGAGAGCAAAGCCGCCTTCTACAAGGTGCTGCGCGCCCTGCACAGCTGACCGCCGCCCCACCGCGGACGCGCCCGCCACCGGGCGGGCACCGTCGCCGGCGCCGCCGGATACGGGCGCCACACACGAGATCGGGGACGCGCGAGCCGCGTCGCGTCCCCCGCACCCCCCACGGGACAGGGCTACACACGATCGTCGTGCAAGGGAGCACCAACGATGACAAGCACCGCCACCGCCGGCCGCCCGCAGCGGTCACGGCTGAGCCGTCTCATACGTGAGCTGTGGTTCCAGGTCGTCCTGGCCGCCGTCCTCGGCATCGCTGTCGGCATCCTCGCGCCCGGCCTGGGTGAGGACCTGAAGCCGCTCAACGACTGGTTCATCGCGCTGGTCAAGATGATCGTGATCCCGGTCGTCTTCTGCGTGGTCACCACCGGCATCGCCTCCATGGACAACCTGCGCAAGGCGGGCCGGATCGGTGTGAAGGCGATCGGCTACTTCCTGGTGCTGTCCCTGGCGTCCATGCTGATCGGGCTGGTCGTCGCCAACATCTTCCAGCCCGGCTCCGGCCTGCACGTCGACCCCTCGTCACTGAACGCCGACGACGTGCCCAAGACCGACACCGAGCACGCCACGTTCACCGGCTTCGTCTCCTCCCTCATCCCCGCCTCCCTGCTGGGCGCGATCACCGGAGATGCGATCCTGTCCGCGCTGATGGTCTCGATCGTCTTCGGTGTGGCCCTGAACATGGCCGGCGAGGAAGGGGCACCGCTGACCCGCGGCATCAAGGCGCTGTCGGACGTCGTCTTCCGCATCGTGGGCTGGGTGATGCGGCTCGCGCCCCTGGGCACCTTCGGCGCCCTGGCCACCGTGGTCGCCACCTACGGCGCCGAGAGCCTCAAACAGCTCGGCTACCTCATCATCCTGTTCACCGCGACGTGCATCGTCTACGTCCTGGTTGTCCTCGGCGCCATCATGCGGGCCTGCCGCCTGAGCCTGTTCGGCCTCATCCGCTTCCTCAAGGCCGAACTGCTCGTCGCCCTCAGCACCTGTTCCAGCGAGGCCGTCCTGCCCCAGCTGGTACGCAAACTGGAGATCCTCGGCATCGGCCGGCCTGTGGTCGGCATCGTCATCCCCTCCGGGTTCTCCTTCAACCTGGACGGCTCCGCGGTCTACCTCACGATGGCCTCCCTCTTCCTGGCCCAAGCCATGGGCATCGACCTGTCCTGGCAGCAGCAGCTGATCATGGTCGGCGTCATGATGCTCACCAGCAAGGGCACCGCCGGGATCGCGGGCGGCGCGTTCATCGTCCTCGCCAGCACCGTCACCGCGGTCGGCCACATCCCGCTCGCCGCCCTCTCCCTGATCGTCGGCATCGACCGCATCCTCAACGAGGGCCGCGTCTTCATCAACGTCCTCGGCAACGCCGTCGCCGCCATCGTGATCGGCAAGTGGGAGAACGACTTCGACACCGAACAGGCCCGCAAGGTCCTGCACGCCCGCACCACCACGCCGCCGCAGGCCGAGTTGGACACCACCAAGGCCGGCGCCGACAAGTAGCCGTGCCCGTCGAGTGCAGTCACCGTTCCTATTCACTGAGCCATAGTGAGTCCTGCGTCCAGGACTGCCTGTCAGTGGCCTGCCGCGAACGGTCTTCGGCGGGCTGGGCCGTTGCCTGTG